>NZ_CP013259.1:318133-636266 GCF_001700895.1 Buchnera aphidicola (Diuraphis noxia) | reverse complement strand
GTACTCTGTAGTATTGATAATACAAGAAGTTATTGAATGAATTAACTGTGTATAATTAGTGATTTTCATACGAACAACTTTTTTTATATGTTATAATTTTAAGCTAAAATCAAAAATCTTCTAAATTATTAACATTCATATTGCATTCATGAAATAAAATATAGCTAGTAATATTTAATGATCAAGAATTTAACGAGACTAAAAATGTTGAAAACTTTTAAAAAAAAGACTATTTCTTTAACTGCATTTCTTATAACTTTAATTATTATATTTTTTTTTGTCTTTTCGAAAAATTTTATTAACTCTTATAAAAAAAATACAACATTAATAAAAGATGATGAAATAGAAAAAAAAATAAACTCTCAAAAATCTGAAAATTCAAATCAAAAAGAAGTTTTTTACCTTAAAAAAAATAACCTTAAAGATACATTAAGAGGTATGGTTTTAGCAAAAAAATATATTCTAAACAATAACTTAGAAAAATCCTTCGAAATATTAAAAAACTGTTTAAAAAATACAGAAGAAGAAAATCTAAAAAACATCCTAAAAATAAAAATGACTAAAATAAAAATACAAAAAAATGAATACAAAATCGCAATAAAAATTCTTGAAAGCATTAAAAATAAAAATTGGATAAATATAGTCGAAAATATTAAAGGTGATATTTTTAGTAAACAAAACAAAAAAAAACAAGCAATCAACTGTTGGAAAAAAAGTTTATTACAAACATCTTCTAATGCATCTAAAGAAATTATAAAAATGAAAATAAATGAATTAATGTAAAAATACATGCAATGTAAAAAACTAATTTATTTTAATTAAAAAAGGCACAATAAAATGATACCTATTATTGCATTGATTGGACGAACTAATGTGGGAAAATCTACTTTATTTAATGTATTAACTAAAACTAGAAATGCATTAGTAGCAGATTATTTTGGCATTACCAGAGATAGACAATATGGATATTGTAAATTATTACAATCGAAACAAAAAGCAATGATAATTGATACAGCAGGTTTAGATTTTAATGCAAGTGAAATAGAAAAAAAAGCAAATAAACAAACATTTATAGCTGTAGATCAATCAAATTTAATTTTATTTGTAGTAAGTGCTCGTGATGGATTGATGCCACAAGAAATTGAAATAATTAAAAAAATCAAAACATATAAAAAAGAAATAATTTTAGTTATTAATAAAATAGATGGTATTAAGGATTGTTCTAAAAATAATGAATTTTATTCCTTAGGAATAAAAAAAATTCAAACAATATCTGCAAGTCATAATCAAAAAATAAATGATCTTTTTAAAAAATATATTATTCCTTCAATTAATATCATCTTAAAAAAAGAAAATATCAAAAAACTACAAAAAGAAGATAAAAAGATAGAAAAATCACCTATAAAAGTAGCTTTTATTGGTCGTCCTAATGTCGGAAAATCAACGTTGATAAATAATTTATTAAAAGAAGAACGAATGATTACATGCAATATAGGAGGTACAACATTAGACAGCATATCAATACCAATCAAATACAAAAATGATGATTATATTTTAATAGACACCGCCGGAACATCTAAAAAGAAGAAACATCTCAATAAATTTGAAAAAATTTCAATCATTAAAACATTAGACACAATTCAAAAATCTAACGTAATATTATTCATAATAGATGCATATGATAAAATATGTAGTCAGGATTTATTTTTGTCTAATTTTATTATAAAATCTGGAAAAAGTATTGTTATTGCTATTAATAAATGGGATTTATTAGATTCTTCTGAAAAGAAAAAAATGAAAGAAAATATTAAGAAAAAATTAAAATTTCTTTATTTTTCAAAAATACATTTTATATCCGCATTACAAAAAAAAGGTATATTCAAATTATTTCAATCTGTAAAAGAAGGATATGAAGAATCTAATAAAAAGATTAGTACATCTAAATTGACAAAAACTATGTTTGAAGCAATTAAAAAACATCAACCACCAATTTTTAAAGGACGTCGAATAAAACTTAAATATGCACATTTAGGAAGTTTTAATCCACCTAAAATAATTATACATGGAAATCAAGTAACATTTTTATCTTTACCTTATAAAAGGTATTTAATAAATTTTTTTCATCAAAATCTTAATATTAAGGGAACACCTATACAAATACAGTTTAAAGATAATATTAATCCCTATATTCAAAAACAAAAAAATTAATATTATTTAACATGATTAACAGTATATAATGGTATTTCTACTTCTATATCACAATTACCAACAATTGCTTGGCAACTTAAACGACTTTCAGAGCTAAGTCCCCAAGCTTTATCTAAAATATCATCTTCTTTTTCAGACCATCCTGAAAGAGACGCAAATCCTTTTCTAATAATACAATGACAAGTGCTACATGCACATGATTTTTCGCAAGCATGTTCTAATTGAATATTATGTTGTAATGCAACATCTAGTATAGTCTGTCCTGTTTGTGCGTATAATGTAGCACCTTTAGGTAATATAATTTTATGAGGTAAAAACAATATTTTAGGCATTTATATATTCTCTTTTAAAATACTTTTTAAAGTATAGACAATAGTATTTTATTTTTTAATAAAAAATAGTATTGATTTATTTTTGCTAAATTTTTTTAAATTAATTTTAAAAATAGGAAAATTATATCTATGTATAGATTATTTTAGTGTTATTAATTGTCATTTTATTTAATTTTTCTTTATTTATTTAAAATTATTTTTTAAATATATATCAATTTATTGGTGTTCTGTCTTTGAAAGATTTATTTTTTGTAAAATAATATTATTATCAATTTGAACTAACCTATCTTGATTACTATTTTTTTCAGATACTCTGATATTAATCAAACCATCAGTATCAATTTGAAATGTAACCAAAATACGAGCTAATCCTAATTTTTGAGGTTTAATATTTTTTAAAACAAAACGACATAATGAAATACAATCTTGTAAAAATTCACTTTCTCCTTGTAAAACATGAATTAATATAGATGTTTGATTATCTTTATATGTTGTAAATACTTTAGTTTTAGAAATAGGAATTGTACTATTTTTTAAAATAATTTTTTCAACAAAACCACCCATAACTTCAATTCCTAACGAAAGTGGAATAACATCTAATAACAATGTTTTCTTTTTCATATGAGTATTAACAAGCATATTTGCATGTATGGCAGCACCCATTGCTACAACTTTATCTGGATTAATAGAGTTTAATGGCATTTTTTTAAAAAAATCGGCTACTTTTTGATATACTAATGGAATGCGAGTAGATCCTCCAACCATTATGATTTCCTGTACTTCATGGATAGATAAATCAATTTCTTTAAGAACATCAGAACAAATTAATAAAGTTTTTTCAATTAAATTTACAATAGTTGAATTGAATTCATCACGGGTAATATAATCTGTCCAATTAAGGAATTGAACTTTTACTTTATTATATTGACTTAATTGTAATTTAGCATCTCGTGCTATTTTGAGTAAAGATGTTTGAAACCAATTATTGCATCTATTAAATAAATTTGATTTTTTATAAATATACTTGGCTAATTCAAAATCAAAATCATCGCCACCTAAATTAGAATCCCCACTAGTAGCTAATACTTCAAATATCCCTTTATTTAATTTTAATACCGAAATGTCAAATGTACCCCCTCCTAAATCGTATACAATAACAATACCTCTTTTTTTTATTTCTAACCCATATGCTAAAGCAGCAGCTGTAGGTTCATTTAAAAGTCTTATTAAACTAATGTTTGCAAGATTTGCAGCTTTTTTAGTTGCTTCTCTTTGAAAATTATTAAAATAGGCTGGAACAGTAATAACACTTGCATCTATTTCTTTTTCAAAGAAAAACATAGCTCTATTTTTTAAGTATTTTAATATCTCACTAGAAACATCAATAGGTGTAACTATTCTTGATGTTGTATGAAGTAAAATACCTCCTCTGTCATCTTTTGTTATACTATATGGTAAAGATGGATATTCTTGTTTAATAAATTCAATAGAACGGCCCAGTAAACGTTTTACAGAAAAAATTGTATTTTTAGGATCCTTAATTATTTTTTTTAATGCATTCCACCCAACCGTCACAGAATTCTTTTGATAATGAACAATTGATGGCAATAAATAACGTTTTTTCTTATCTGATAATAAAAAAACCCCTCTCTTCGTCACTGTTGCAACCAAAGAATACGTAGTACCAAGATCAATACCTAAAAATATTTTTTTTTTACATGTATTTATCAAATCAGTCATTCTATAATCCTTTATTTTATGCTTATTTTAGATGCATGTTATTTTTTAAACTTATTTTCATTCTTTCAAAAAAAAATAATTTTTCTACAAGAATAACGATCTTTTTAAAATTTCTTTTTTCAAATTCGCAATTAATGTCTTCTTGATGTTGGTAAATATTTTTTGTAATTTTTTCAAAAAAATTATTTATTAATACTTTATTAAAATCGTTTTTTTTTAAATTATCTAATTCTTCATATAAAGAAAAATATTCTTTTAAAAAAATATGATTATTTGAAAAAATAGTTTCTTTTTCAATTTTGATATCATATAAAGAGAGTAAATAGACAGATCTAGTTAAAAAATGTTTTAAAGTTTTATAACCTTTGTTTATTTCAATTGATTTTTCTAGAATTATTTTTTTCTTATGTACAGAATGATTTACAAATAAATCTGGATGAAATTGTAACTGTAATTTATAAAAATTTTCAGAAAGAATTTTTCTATCAATATTAAATTTTTTTGGTACATTAAATAATTTAAAATAATTCATTTATCACCTAAATTTATTTCATTCAAAACAATTATTAATTATAAAATAATAACAGTACATGTTGAAAGAATATTTTCTTTCAACACTAAAATTAAATTATTTATTTTTATTTTTATAATCAGCAATTGCAGCTTTAATAGCATCTTCTGCTAAAATAGAACAATGAATTTTTACCGGTGGTAATTCTAATTCTTCTACTATTCTTGTATTTTTAATGCTTTCAGCTTCTTTAATAGATTTTCCCTTCACCCATTCTGTAATTAATGAACTTGATGCTATAGCAGACCCGCAACCATAAGTTTTAAAACAAGCGTCTTCAATAATATCGTTTTTATTAACTTTAATTTGTAATTTCATTACGTCACCGCAGGCAGGAGCACCGACTAATCCACTTCCTACATTCATGTCTGTATTAGAAAAAGATCCAACATTACGTGGGTTTTCATAATGATCCATTACTTTTTTACTATATGCCATTTTTATAATTCCTTAATTTTTTTATATTTAAATATGATCCCATTCTATGCTATTTAAATCAACTCCTGATTTAAACATTTCCCATAAAGGTGAAAGTTCACGTAATCTATGAATAGATTCATGAACTAATTTTATTGTATATTGAATTTCTTCTTCTGTTGTAAATCGTCCAATAGAAAAGCGAATAGAACTATGAGCTAATTCATCTTTAATTCCTAAAGCTTTTAAAACATAAGATGGTTCTAGACTAGCCGATGTACAAGCAGAACCTGAAGAAATTGCTAAATCTTTAAGTGACATAATTAAAGATTCTCCCTCAACATAATTAAAACTAACATTTAAGATATGAGGTACACCTTGTTTTAAATCACTATTTAAATAAACTTCTTCAATGTTTTTAATCCCGTTCCAAAGTAAGTTTCTCAATTTTGTTGAACGAATAAAATCATCATGTATTTTCCTTTTGGCTAAAATAAAAGATTCTCCCATTCCCACAATTTGATGAACTGGTAAAGTACCTGAACGCATTCCTCTTTCATGTCCTCCACCATGTATACAAGGAAGTAGACGAACACGTGGTTTTCGACGTACATATAAGCAACCAATTCCTTTTGGTCCATAAACTTTATGAGCAGAAAAAGACATTAAATCTATAAATGTTGTTTTTAAATCAATAGGAATTTTTCCCATGCTTTGAGTTGCATCTACATGAAAAAAAATACCATTTTCTCGACAAATTTTAGATATATTATCTATATCTTGTATAATACCAATTTCGTTATTTACATGCATTATAGAAACGAGAATAGTATCTTTTCTTATATTTTTTTTTAGATTGTTTAAATCAATAATGCCATTATTTTTAGGAGTAAGATATGTTAAATTAAATCCTTGATTTTCAAGATATCTACAGGTATCTAAAACAGATTTATGTTCTGTTTTACTAGTGATAATATGTTTACCTTTGCTTTTATGAAACAATGCTATACCTTTTATAGCTAAATTGTTTGCTTCAGTAGCACCTGAAGTAAAAATAATTTCACGAGAATCAGCTCCAATAAATTCAGAGATCTGATTGCGTGCAATATCAACAATTTCTTCAGCATCCCAACCAAATTTATGAGAACGAGAAGCAGAATTACCAAATATTCCATCTATTGTTAAATGATTCATCATTTTTTTTGCAACTTGATACTCTACTGGAGTAGTTGCTGCATAATCTAAATAAATTGGAGTTTTCATAATAAAATTGCTCTTTTAATTTAACATTTTAAGTGTATAGAATAAATATTCTATCATTTTCATAATAAATTAGATCTAAAAATGATTAAAATTTATTGTTTTTAAACTTATTAAAATACATACTAGACTTTTATTATGATTAATAATATAATTATTTTATATTTTACAATATCACCTAGGGGTGTAGTTCAATTGGTAGAGCATCGGTCTCCAAAACCGAAAGTTGTAGGTTCAAGTCCTGCCACCCCTGCCAAAATATCATTAATTAATCATTTTTTAATATAAAAATGTTAAAAAATAAATTAATTTCTATAAATTTAATTATATAAAAAGTATAATTCCTAAAATTTCTATATAATTTTCTAAAAACATTCTATTATTTATTTCCTCTAATAATTTCATTAATCAATGGTATAATTTTTTATAAAAAACCTATAGAAATTTTTTTCAAAAGATGCTTAATACCATTATTTTTGCTGGAGTAGTTTAAAAAATGCCTAAATATCGTTCTTTTAAAACCACTCATGGAAAAAACATGTCTGGAGCAAGATCATTATGGCGTGCTACAGGTATGAACGATGAAGATTTTAAAAAACCTATTATTGCAATAGTTAATTCTTTTTCACAGTTTGTACCAGGACATATTCATCTCAAAAAAGTCGGAGAACTGATTTCAGACCAAATTCAGAAATCTGGTGGCGTTCCAAAAGAGTTTAATACTATTGCAATTGACGATGGAATCGCTATGGGACATTCCGGAATGTTATATTCTTTACCTTCAAGAGAATTGATTGCAGATTCTATAGAATATGTAATTAATGCACATTGTGTTGATGCCATGATCTGTGTGTCTAACTGTGATAAAATTACTCCAGGTATGCTTATGGCAGCATTAAGACTAAATATACCATCTGTCTTTATTTCAGGTGGTCCTATGGAAGCAGGTAAAATAAGAAAAAATGAAAAAGAAATAAAAATTGATTTAGTAGACGCTATTATGATAGGAGGACAATCTAATCAATGTAAAAATTTTATTAAAGAAGTTGAACTTTTAGCATGCCCTACATGCGGATCTTGTTCAGGGATGTTTACAGCTAATTCTATGAATTGTCTAACAGAAGCTATAGGTTTATCCTTACCAGGCAATGGTACACTTTTAGCAACTCATGTTGATCGAAAAAATCTATTTATAAAATCTGCTAAAACTATTGTCAAAATCACAAAAGAATATTATCACCATAACAATAAAAAAGTTTTACCGAGAAGTATTGCAAGCAAAGAATCTTTTGAGAACGCAATGATATTAGATATTGCAATGGGTGGTTCAACTAATACTATTTTACATTTATTAGCCGCTGCTCAAGAAGCAGAAATTGATTTTAATATGTCTAATATTGATGAATTATCTAGAAAAATACCTCATATTTGTAAGGTTTCTCCAAGTACTTCGCTATATCACATGGAAGACGTTCACCGTGCTGGTGGTGTTATGGGTATTTTAGGAGAACTAAATCGTGCTAATTTATTAAACAAACAAACACAAAATATATTGCAATTAAATCTAGAAGAAACTTTAAAAGAATATGATATTGTTTTATCTAAAAACCCTGATATTTTGAAAATGTTTAAAGCGAAACCTGCTGGTATTCGTACAATACAACCTTATTCTCAAGAAAATAGATGGTTAACGTTAGATTATGATCGTAAAACTGGCTGTATTCGTTCATGTAAAAACGCCTATAGTCAAGATGGAGGATTAGCTGTTTTATATGGAAATTTAGCTAAAAATGGCTGTATAATTAAAACTGCAGGAATTAAAAAATCCAATTATATTTTTTCTGGTCCAGCAAGAGTATATGAGAGTCAAGAAGAAGCAGTTAACGCTATTTTAAAAGGAGAAATTATTTCAGGTGATATTGTCGTCATTCGTTACGAAGGCCCTAAAGGTGGACCGGGAATGCAAGAAATGTTATATCCAACTACATATTTAAAATCTATGAAGTTAGATAAAACATGTGCATTGATTACTGACGGTAGATTTTCAGGTGGAACTTCAGGACTTTCTATAGGACATGTTTCTCCAGAAGCAGCAAATAAAGGTGTAATCGCTCTAGTAAAAAACGGTGATATTATTAATATTGACATTACTCAAAGAGTTATTAATCTAAATATTACAGAACAAGAATTACAACAACGTATTTTTCAAGAAGAATCAAAAAAATCTTTATCTTATAAACCTCTGAATAGAAAAAGACATATTTCATATGCATTAAAAACATATGCATTTTTTGCTATGAGTGCAGATAAAGGCGCTGTGAGAGATCGACAAAAATTATCTAAGATTTAAAAAACCAATGTCTATAAAAAATCAGGAGAATATTTATTAATGAATTATTTTAATACATTAAATTTTCGTCAAAAAATTAATCAAATTAAAAAATGTCGTTTTATGGAAAAAAAAGAATTTAACAAAAAAAATGAAATATTGAAAAATAAAAAAATAGTTATTGTAGGATGTGGATCTCAAGGTTTAAATCAAGGTTTAAATATGAGAGACTCAGGATTAAATATTTCTTATGCTTTAAGAAAAAATAGTATTTTAAAAAAAAATCAATCTTGGATTAATGCAACAAAAAATAATTTTTTAGTAGGTGATTATGAATCACTTATACCAAATGCTGATTTAGTAATTAATTTAACTCCCGATAAACAACATTCTAATGTAGTTAAGGAATTACAAAAATTAATGAAAAAAGATGCATGTTTAGGTTATTCACATGGTTTTAACATTGTAGAAAACGGAGAAACAATTAGAAAAGATATTACTGTAATTATGGTTGCTCCCAAATGTCCAGGTACAGAAGTACGAGAAGAATATAAAAGAGGATTTGGTGTTCCTACATTAATCGCTGTACATAATGAAAATGATTATTCTAATATGGGATTAGAAGTTGCAAAAGCATGGGCTTTCTCTACTGGTGGACATCGTGCAGGAGTTCTTGAATCATCATTTGTTGCTGAAGTAAAATCAGATCTCATGGGTGAACAAACAATTCTATGTGGCATGCTTCAAACCGCTTCATTAGTATGTTATGAAAAATTAATTACAACTCAAAACCATCCGGGTTATGCAGGTAAATTAATACAATTTGGTTGGGAAACCATAACAGAATCGCTTAAACATGGTGGTATCACTTTAATGATGGATCGACTATCTAATTCATCAAAAATCAGAGCATTCAAACTATCTCAAGAAATAAAAAGAATTTTCTCAAAACTATTTCAAAAACATATGGATGATATTATTTCAGGAGATTTTTCTTCAAAAATGATACAAGATTGGAAAAATAAAGATCAAAATTTGTTAAATTGGCGATATAAAACAAAAAACACATCCTTTGAACAATCTCCTGATTATGATAAAAAAATATTAGAACAAGAATATTATGATCATGGGATACTTATGGTCGCAATATTAAAAGCAGGAATTGAGTTGTCTTTTGAAACAATGATACAATCAGGTATTATGGAAGAATCAGCGTATTATGAATCATTACATGAATTACCATTAATAGCGAATACAATTGCGAGAAAAAAACTATACGAAATGAATATGGTAATTTCAGATACAGCTGAATACGGCAATTATCTTTTTTCTGAATCAGCATATCCTATTTTAAAAGAATTTGTAAAAAATATTAATAACACTGATCTTGGTTCTGCTTTACCTAGAAATTCTGTAAACAACATTGAATTATATAATGTCAACACAATGATTCGTAATCATCCGATAGAAATTATTGGACGTAAGTTAAGATCTTATATGAAAAACATGAAAACAATTATTGTAGGTTAATAAAAATTGTTGTTTAAAAATATTTACTTATATATCATCATTTTTAATTAAACATTATCGATATTCTCATGTCTCTTAATTTTGCTCAAAAAAATGCTGTTAAATTGATTACTGGTCCCTGTTTAATTTTAGCAGGGGCTGGTTCTGGAAAAACAAAAGTCATCATCAATAAAATTGTTTATTTAATTAAATATGGTGCATATAAATCTCACAATATTGCAGCGGTAACTTTTACAAACAAAGCCGCTTATGAAATGCGAACTCGTCTTTCAAAACATTTGAATATTTTAAAAACAAAAAATATAAATATTTCTACTTTTCATTCATTAGGATTAAAAATCATCAAACATGAAATTAAATCATTAAGATTTCATGATAATTTTACTCTGTTCGACGAAAAAGATCAAATTTCCTTACTAAAAAAAATATGTAATAAAGAAACGAAAAATAATATAACATTATTAAAAAAAATTAGTTTTCAGATTTCCTTTTGGAAAAATCAATTTTACACTCCTGAAAAAGTTAAATCTTTAGCAAAATCTGCTGTAGAAAAATACTTTTCAGACATTTACGAAAAATATAATACTTGTCTTTATGAATTAAATTCATTAGATTTTGATGATTTAATTTGTTTACCTACCACTTTATTAAAAGAAAATAAAGAAATAAAAAATAGATGGCAAACAAAAATTACATACTTATTAGTCGACGAATATCAAGATACAAATAATAGTCAGTATGAATTTATAAAAGAACTAACTAACACTCAATCGAATTTTACGTTAGTTGGAGACGATGATCAGTCGATTTATTCTTGGAGAGGTGCAAATCCTAATAATATTTTCTTATTAAAAAAAGATTTTCCTAATTTAAAAATTATAAAAATGGAACATAACTATCGCTCTTCAGGGAGAATATTAAAAGCAGCTAACAGTCTGATTTCTAATAATATGCATTCTTTAAAAAAAACATTGTTTTCTCAATTACAATATGGAAAATTTATACAAATTATAATAGCTGAAAATGAAGAAAAAGAAGCTGAAAAAATAGCGAAAAAAATTTTTCTACAATGCTCTAAAAAAAAACTTCAGTATCAAGATTATGCAATCTTATACCGTGGAAATTATCAATCACGAATTCTTGAAAAAGTTTTAATAAAAGAAAATATTCCATATAATATTTCAGAAAATTCATCATTTTTTTCTTGCGTTGAAATTAAGGATTTATTAAGTTATCTTCGTATTATTATTAATCCTAATGATAATGCTGCATTGATAAGAATTATAAATATTCCTTCTCGGAAGATAGGTAGTATTACTCTCAAAAAAATAGAAAAATATACTACTAAACAAAAAAAAAGTCTGTTTGATGCTATTAATGATATTGAATTAGAAAAAATTATAAACAAGAAAACTATTAAAAAATTAAAAGATTTTATCGATTTGATACAAGAATTTATTGATTTGGCTGATATAGCACCATATAAAATTTTAGATAAAATTATTCATGATATTGAATATGAAAAATGGCTATACAAATCTTTGAAAGATCCAAAAAAAATACAAAAAAGTATAAATAATATTTATACATTGTCTGAATGGTTAAAAAATATGATTCAAGGTGATGAACTTGAAAAACCCATGAGTTTATCAAAAATTATTACACGAATGACATTACGTGATATTGTAACAAAAAATACAAAAAAACAATCAGATAACAATAAAGTACAGCTCATGACATTACATGCATCTAAAGGTTTAGAATTTCCTACTGTTTTTATGATTGGCATGTGCGAAGGAGTTTTGCCTAATCAAAAAAGTATTCATAATAATAACATAGAAGAGGAAAGGCGATTAACATATGTAGGAATAACTAGAGCGAAAAAACAATTGTTTTTTACTTATTGTTGTAAAATCATTCAATATGGGAAAATGTTGTATACATCACCTAGTCGATTTTTATTTGAATTACCTCAAGAAGATATAAAATGGGAAAAAAATATTTTTAAAAACAATTTCGACAGATAAATTTAGAAAATTAAATTATTAAAAAAAATTTAATAATTGTTAGAAAAAAAATTTAAATAAATATTTGAAATTTAGTTTTAAAAAATCTTGAAAAATGATATAATATGGTTCTATATTTTTTACGTCATAAATATTTGAATTCTATTTTATTTAAAATTTCTTACTGCTGAGCAAAATACAAAAATGAATAAAATAATTGAATTAACTGATCAAAATTTTAAAGAAAAAGTATTAACTGCTCAAGGTTTTATATTAGTTGACTTTTGGGCTGAATGGTGTAATCCTTGTAAAATTTTAGCATCTGTTTTAAATGAAATCTCAGAAGAATATTCTAGCAAGATAATCATTGGTAAACTAAACATAGAAAAAAATCCTAATACGGCTCCAATATATTCTGTTAGAAGTATTCCAACATTATTATTATTTCATAATAGCGAAGTTCTATCAACTAAAGTAGGAGCAATTTCTAAATTAGAACTTAAAGAATTTTTAAATGAATACGTTCATTAAAAACATCAAAAATCATTAGTTATAAAACATTAAAAGCATCAAGATATTTAATTTCATTTAAAATTTATTATAAAATATTATTAAATTTTGAAATTACATAATAACTTTTATTTTGAAATTTACCCCGATTTTACTAAGAACCCACCATTATGAATCTTACCGCACTTAAAAATCTGCCAGTTTCTGAATTAATTACTCTTGGTGAAAAAATGGGGTTGGAAAATTTAGCGCGTATGCGTAAACAAGATATTATTTTTGCAATCCTTAAACAACATGCAAAAAGCGGAGAAAATATATTTGGAGACGGTGTTTTAGAAATATTACAAGATGGATTTGGTTTTCTACGATCTGCTGATAGTTCTTATTTAGCTGGTCCTGATGATATATATGTTTCACCTAGCCAAATACGTAGATTTAATTTACGTACAGGTGATACTATTTCTGGAAAGATAAGACCACCAAAAGAAGGAGAAAGATATTTTGCTTTACTTAAAGTTAATGCAGTAAATTATGATAAACCTGAAAATGCAAGAAGCAAAATTTTATTTGAAAATTTAACCCCATTACATGCGAACTCTCGTTTAAGAATGGAACGCGGAAATGGTTCTACTGAAGATTTAACCGCAAGAGTGTTAGATTTAGCATCTCCCATTGGAAGAGGACAAAGAGGGTTAATTGTAGCTCCTCCAAAAGCTGGAAAAACAATATTACTACAAAATATAGCACAAAGTATCGCTTATAATCATCCAGATTGTGTTTTAATGGTTTTATTAATTGATGAAAGGCCCGAAGAAGTTACCGAAATGCAAAGATTAGTTAAAGGAGAAGTAGTCGCTTCTACTTTTGATGAACCTGCATCAAGACATGTACAAGTAGCGGAAATGGTTATTGAAAAAGCAAAGAGATTAGTAGAACATAAAAAAGATGTCATTATTTTATTAGATTCGATTACTCGATTAGCACGTGCTTATAATACAGTAGTACCCGCATCAGGAAAAGTTTTAACAGGAGGTGTTGATGCTAATGCTTTACATAGGCCTAAACGTTTTTTTGGGGCCGCACGTAATGTAGAAGAAGGAGGGAGTTTAACAATTATTGCAACAGCATTAGTTGATACAGGTTCAAAAATGGATGAAGTCATTTACGAAGAATTTAAAGGAACAGGGAACATGGAATTACCTTTATCTAGAAAAATTGCTGAAAAACGTGTTTTTCCAGCTATCGATTATAATCGTTCTGGAACTAGAAAAGAAGAATTATTAACTTTGCCAGATGAATTACAAAAAATGTGGATTTTAAGGAAAATTATTCATCCTATGAGTGAAATCGATGCAATGGAATTTTTATTAAACAAACTTTCTATGACTAAAACTAACGATGAATTTTTTGATATGATGAAACGTTCATGAAAATTTGAAATGTTTTATTTTAAATTTTTACAAAAAAAAGCTGGACATCAGAGTTAATTAATTTTAAAATCTAGTTGTTATTTTTTAATATTGCGCTCGTAGCTCATTTGGATAGAGCGCTACCCTCCGAAGGTAGAGGTGTCAGGTTCAAATCCTGTCGAGCGCATTGTTTATAAAAATCACATCTCCATTAACTTATTTTTTTATTTTGGTGGCTATAGCTCAGTTGGTAGAGTTCTGGATTGTGATTCCAGAGGTCATGGGTTCAAGTCCCATTAGCCACCCAAAAACTAGATTATATAGCATTTTCATAATCAAAAACGGCGAATAGCGCAGCTTGGTAGCGCAACTGGTTTGGGACCAGTAGGTCAGAGGTTCAAATCCTCTTTCGCCGACCAAAAACTTAATGAATATATTTAATTTCCTCTATTCTTTTTATTAAACAATTATTACTTGCACAACTTGCAACTATGACATCATTCCATCCTAAATATTTTGCTATTTTTAGCAATCTTATACTTATGACAAAAATTTTACATTTTAATAACCAATCCGTTCTATCTAGACTAGACACTACATTTTTTACATGGTATAAAATTTCGCTACTAGTTATAACTAAAGTGTTTATTTTATACGACCGCCATTTTTTTTCTTCTATTTGCATATCTATATTTTTTACAACTCTTTTATAACATTCAACAAGAGAAATATTAAATTTTTTTTTTAATTGTCTTTGTATTAATTTTCGTCCATTTTCACCTTGTAATAACACTATTTTATCGTTTTTTAATAAATTTCTATATAATAATTTTAATAAATTCTCACTATTTTCTTTTTCTTGAGGGAAAAATATTTTTTTTTTACATATTTATAAAGAAAAAGCGCAGTACTTTGACCAATAGTAAAATATTTTACATTATCAGGCCATTTTAAATTATTATGTTTTAAATATAAGTTTGTATAGTAAATAGATCTTTTAGAAAATAGAACAATTATATTAGATTGATATAATTCATTGCACTTATTAGACAAATTCATCGAACTAGTGCTTATATCAAAATCAAAAAAAGAAAAATGCCAAGATTTTATACCTATTTTATTTAAATTATTTACTAAATCTTTACCTAATCGTTCAGGTCTCATGACTAATATTTTCATATATAATTAAACTGTTGTAAAAAGATATTGTTAAGAATATTTTGAGCTCCATTTTGTAATAATTCTTTAGCAAGTGAGTATCCCATTTTTTCTCCTGTATTATATCTGCCTATTTTTTCTCCTTTTAATATAGTTTCACCATTAGGTGAACCTACTAATCCTCGTAACCAAATTTGATTTTTTTTAATAATAGCATAACTTCCTATTGGAATATGACATCCTGCATTCAATTTTCTACAAAATGCTCTTTCTGCATTAATTTCAATAAAGGAGTTTATATGATTAAGACGAGATAAAAAAAATATCATTTTTTTATCGTGTATTCTAGATTGAATACCGATTGCACCTTGACCACATGAAGGAAGGGATAATTCAGCAGGTATAATTTGAGTAATTCGATTTTGTAATTTTAATCTGTTTAAACCTTCAGTTGCAAGAATAATTGCGTCATATTTTCCTTGATCTAATTTAGCTATTCTTGTTTCAATATTTCCTCTTAAGGGTAAAATAATTAAATCTGGTCGATAAGTAATCAGTTGGCATTGTCTTCTTAAACTAGATGTACCAATTTTAGCACCTTGGGGTAATTGATTAATTGAATTATAATGATTAGATACTAGTGTGTCTAATGGGTTTCCTCTTTTACAGACGCTAACTAAACATAATTCCTTTGTAATATTTACTGGAAGATCTTTCATAGAATGAATTGCAATATCCGCTTTATTCTCAAGCAAAGCAATCTCTAATTCTTTTATAAATAATCCCTTTCCTCCTATTTTTGATAGAGATTTATTTAAAATGTTATCTCCATTAGTGACAATAGGTACTAATTTTATATTCACATCTGGATACAAAGATAGTATTTTTTTTTGAACATATTTAGTTTGTTGTAAAGCCAACGGACTTTTTCTAGTAGCAATTCTTAATGTTTTATTTTTCATATTACAATTCATGTTAATATGAGTATATTTTATATGATTTTTTTCTTACAATCCTTAAAACCGGTGAAAAATCATTATAATTTTCATATTTATAATCAATTTATTTTTTTGTTAAAAGTGTTTCGGATTAAAAATAATTTTTTTATTTGATTGTATAGAAAAGGCATTTTCAAATATTTCCCAAAAATTTTTTTTAGTACGATTACAAATCCATTTATTTTCCTTGTAGTTAAAATGATATCCATTGATTTTCGTAGCTAACCAAATTTGTTTTAGTGATTCTTGTTTATTGATTATAATTAAACTTTTATTTGAAAAGGTAATAGTCATCACATAATCTTGAATTTCATAGTCTATATCAATTTCATTCTCATATAAATTTAAAATATCTTCTATTTTTAGAAATAAATCGTTCAATAAAACATAAAAATTATTTTTTTTATTTGTAGTTGTGTTTTTCATGATTATTTCCTTAGTTTTTATATTTATTATAACAAATTTGAAAGACAAAAATAATGAGATTAATATATTTTTATATAATTCTATTTTTACTATAATTTTAATGATTATTTGGATTGATTTATAAAAAATAGGTTTTAAAACATTAAACTATTAATTAGGACAGAATATGATTTCATATGATAAGAACAAAAAAAAATTATCTTTTTCTAAAATGCATGGATTAGGTAATGATTTTATGGTTGTTGATTGCATTAATCAAAATTTTCTTTTATCATCATGTATAATAAAAAAATTATCTAATCGAAATACTGGGATTGGTTTCGATCAACTTTTAATTGTAGAAAAATCGAATCATCCTTCTTTTGATTTTAATTATCGAATTTTTAATGCAAATGGCAGTGAAGTTGAACAATGTGGTAATGGTGCACGATGTATTGGTTTGTTTTTATTGTTAAAAGGTTTAACTAATAAGAAAAAAATTTTTCTTAGCACACAAAAAAATAGTTTAATTATTGAATTTTTATCTAATGATATGATTCAAGTTAATATGAATAAACCTGATTTTGAATTAAAAAATTTTACTTTATTAAAAAATTTTTCACATAAAAATTTTTCAATAGAGCTTTTTCAAGAAAAATTAATGTGTAGTCTTGTGTCAATTGGTAATCCTCATTGTATTATTAAAGTTCAAACTATTAAAAATGCGCCTGTCAACATACTTGGTAAAAATATAGAAAAAAACATTCTATTCCCTCAGGGAATTAATGTAGGATTTATGGAAATTATAAATAGAAAAAATATTAAATTAAGGGTATATGAACGTGATGTAGGTGAAACCTATTCTTGTGGTAGTGGAGCATGTGCTGCAGTAGCGGTAGGTATTGCACAAAATTTACTTTCTAATACCGTTAAAGTGACTCTATTAGGTGGACAACTCATTATAACCTGGAAAGGTTTTGGACATTGTCTGTATATGACAGGACCTGCAAAACATATTTATGATGGTTATATATATCTATAAAATTATTTTTTCTAAAACAGGAGTGATATTTTGATTTTATTAAAAGAAAACAATGAATCATTTGAAAAAAAACAGTATATTAAAAAAAATACAAGAAAATTTAATCAAGTTATTCTGGCTCTTTTTTCAGGTGGATTTTCTACTTTTTCAATTTTATACTGTGTACAATCAATTTTGCCAGTATTTTCTAAAGAATTTTCTCTCACTCCTGCCGAAAGCAGTTGGTCGTTATCTTCAGCCACTGGAATGATGGCTTTTGGTATGTTATTTACTGGACCTTTGTCTGATGTAATAGGTAGAAAATCAATTATGTCTGCTTCTTTATTTATAGCAGCAATATTAACAATAATATGTTCTATGATGACTAGTTGGACTAATATTGTTTTGTTTCGTGCTTTAACAGGTTTAGCACTAAGTGGTGTTGTAGCTGTAGCTATGACATATATTAGCGAAGAAATACATCCCAATTCCTTATCTTTTTGTATGGGTTTGTATATCAGCGGTAATACTATAGGTGGATGTTCAGGAAGACTTTTAAGTAGCCTTTTATCCGAACGATTTTCATGGAATATTTCATTAATAATTATTGGATTATTTTCTTTTATATCTTCTTGTCTGTTTTTATATTTTTTACCTGAATCTAAAAATTTTCATTCTATTTCTATTAATTTTTATAGTTTTTTAACACGTTTTTATTCACAATTAAAAAAACCTAAATTATGTATTTTATTTTTAATAGGTTTTATATTAATGGGTAGTTTTGTTACAATATTTAACTATATTAGCTATCGTTTAATTTTAGAACCATTTTTTCTTTATCCATCCACTATAGGATTATTATCTATGATTTATTTAACTGGAGTTTATAGTTCTCCTAAAGCTGGAATTTTAATAAAAAAATATTCTCGAAAAAACGTTTTAATAATGTCTTTATGTTTAATGTTAATAGGTGTATTTGTTACACAATATAATCAATTATATATAATTATTTTAGGCTTAATAGTCTTTTCTAGTGGGTTTTTCGCATCACATTCTATTGCTAGTAGTTGGATCAGTTCTCAGACAAAAACTGCTAAAGTACAAGCTACTTCTTTATATTTATTTTTTTATTATTTAGGTTCAAGTTTATTTGGTACAGTTGGTGGATATTTTTGGTTGCATTTACAGTGGTTAGGAATTTCAATTTTTATAACAACAATGTTATTATTAGGAGTGATATTATCTTTAAAATTAAAAAAAAATTAAATACTATGAATAAATGTTATTCTTTTATGAAAAGTATCAAAAATCATTTTTATACAAAAATTCATATTTTTCTTTCCTCAAATATAGTTTCTTACAGATAATAAACTTAGTTCAATTCATCAAAATGGCTTGAAGATTATGCTATACTTATTTTCTTATTCTGATTTGAATCATAGTTTATTCGTTTTTTTAGCTTTATTTTTCGTTTTATTTTATGAAGCTATAAATGGTTTTCATGATACAGCAAATGCAGTATCAACGTTAATTTATACTCGTGCAATGTCTTCAAATGTTGCAGTCGTAATGTCTGGAATATTTAATTTTTTAGGTGTGATACTTGGAGGTTTAACAGTTGCTTATGCGATTGTACATCTTTTGCCAAACGATTTACTATTAAATAGTACATCAAAAAATGCACTTGCTATGATTTTTTCGATTTTATTAGCTGCTATAATATGGAATTTATCTACTTGGTATTTTTGTTTACCTGCCTCAAGTTCACATTCGTTAATTGGAGCAATTGTTGGAATCGGAATAACAAATGCGATCATGAAAAATGCATCTTTAGTTGATGCACTTAACATTCCTAAAATGAAAAGTGTGTTTTTATCTCTTATTTTTTCTCCTATTATAGGATTGATAATAGCAGGTAGTCTAATTTTTTTATTACGATACTATGTTAATAATATTAATAAAAATTTTTATCAAATCCATATGACTCCATTAGAACGTGAAAAAATAGATGGAAAAAAAAATCCACCATTTTTTATTCGCGTAGCATTGATTTTATCATCTATCGGTGTCAGTTATACTCATGGTGCAAATGATGGACAAAAAGGTATTGGATTAATAATGCTCGTTTTGATAGGAATTGTACCTTCTTCTTTTTTAATAAATTTAAATTCTACTACAACTGAAATAATTTGCACAAAAAATACAATTCATCAATTAGAAAAATATTATTTAACATATTCAAAAAATACATTGCAAAAAATTGAAAACAAAAAAATAATTAATTCATGTAATTTTTATGAAATTATTACAAACATAAATAAAACTAAATTTTTACTACAAGATATTTCTAATTATAATACATTAGATGGAGAAAAAAGATTGCAATTACGTCATCTTTTATTATATATTTCTGATGTAATTGACCAAACAATCAACATTATTAATCTTGATAAAAAAGATAAAAATTTTTTAATAAAAAGCAAAAAAAATATACTAAAAAATATTGAATATGCGCCTATGTGGATTATATTAATTGTCGCGTTATCTTTATCAATAGGAACTATGATAGGTTGGAAACGTATCGTGATTACTATTGGTGAAAAGATAGGAAAAAAAGAAATGACTTACGCACAAGCTATGTCAGCACAAATAACAGCTTCATTTTCAATTGGATTAGCAAGTTATACAGGAATACCTGTTTCTACTACACATATTTTATCATCTTCAGTAGCAGGCACAATGTTAATTGATGGTGATGGAATTCAAATGAATACTATTAAAAACATCGCCTTAGCATGGTTATTAACTTTACCTATTTCAATTATTTTATCTAGCTTTTTATATTCTATCACGTTATTTCTAATATAAAATATGAATTTAGAATATAAATTTTGTAAAATTATTAGTGTTTTAATAGGGGTACGTGAAAATAATATGTACTCCTGTTTATATTTTAAATAGGATGATATATATCAAAACGATGTGTTTTGCCTCTAATAACAAAATTTATCTTATCTTTAGATAAGGGTTTTGCATAATAAGGACGTTTAACAACAATTCTTTTTTTTGCAACGGTTCTAGAAAGAGTTAATAAATTCTTAGCATCATCATCTTTTCCTATTAATGTTCTAAAAATTTGCATATTTTTTTTTGGCAAAGATGTTTTTTTCCGTAAAGGATACATAGGATCTATATATATAATATCTGGTTCTAAAACAGTCGATTTTATTATATGAAAACTATCATCAAAAATTAATTGTAATCTTTTTTTTAACCAACTTCCTATTTTTGTGTCTTGATAACCTCTGTCTAATCCATCTTTTAATAATGCAGCAATGATTGGATTACGTTCTACCATAAAAACGCGACAACCTAAAAAAGAAAGTATAAAAGCATCGCTTCCTAATCCTGCTGTTGCATCTAAAATAATAGGATAATAAGAATTTTTTATTCCTACAACTTTAGCTAATATTTCATTTTTTTGAATTGAACGACATCTATAAATATTTTTTTTTGATGTAAAATCAACTTTTATAGGGTTTTGTTTAGGATTTCTACGATTATGTAATTCGAGTGAATTAGAATTTACTATTAGAGTTATAGGACAATTTTCATCATGTTTTAAATTAAATAAATTAATTAAATTATACAATCGTTTATTATTATCTTTAAATGATAAATATATTTTCATGTTTTACCTTTTTTTTCATAATTAATAATTGACTTTTTTAAAAATATATCTAAAATATAATTTAATAAATTTTTTATATATTGTATATATAAAAAATATATAAAAATTATTTAAAAAAATTAATCTGTTAATTTCATTGTTATCAATTTATAAAAACAGTGTATCAAAAATAAGGATAAAATATTATGTCATATAATCTTTTTAATATGGATATAATTAGAAAAAAACCTGAAATAAAACAAAATACTTATAAAATTTCTAATAAAAAATTATCAGAACATAACAAAAATAAAAAAATTATATCATCAATGATATTTCAAAAAGATATAGAAAAAAATTTGAAAAATATATGTGAAAATTCTCTAATTTTATTAGACATATTAAATCAACACACAAAAAAAAACATGTATAAAAAATACAATTTAGAATCTTCTCTATTTGTAGACAAAAATTTTCACAAAATTATCAATGCAAGTGATAAATCTTCTGTAAAACTTTTAATGAAAAAAAAATTTCTAATAACCCCTCATCATATGTTTTAAACAATAAAAACACAACTTTTCAAAAAAAATTCATAGATTTCGATCTTTTAAGAATAAGTCGTGATATTTTAAATGCTATTAAAGATAAAGTAGTCACTACTTATAAAACTGCAAAAAAAAAG
The DNA here is from genome assembly GCF_001700895.1 of Buchnera aphidicola (Diuraphis noxia). Classification (NCBI taxonomy): domain Bacteria; kingdom Pseudomonadati; phylum Pseudomonadota; class Gammaproteobacteria; order Enterobacterales; family Erwiniaceae; genus Buchnera; species Buchnera aphidicola. The sequence continues at coordinate 614,017 of NZ_CP013259.1, read as the reverse complement.
ACAATGCAAGTTTTTAATGGAAAAATTAAAACTATATTATTTTCAGATCGAGATTTAGATCCAAATTCCAAAACTACAAAAATGATTCCCTTATCTGAACATCTTGAAGATCTTAATCAAATGATTGAATCTTCAAAAATTTTTATAAAATCAATAATTGAAAAAGTTCGATATCAAGGAAAAATAAAAATCGTTAATAAATTAAACAACAATCCGCAACATCCTCAGTATGAAAGTTCTTTTCCAGATCTTCTTAATGTGACTCCTAAAACACATAATGAAGATAGTTCTTATACAAGATTAGATGAAAATTTTGATTTAGAAGGGAGAAAACATCTTGCAAAGATAGATAGCAATTTTAAGAAACGAATGAATAAAAGTGTTCAAGAATCTTATATGCAAAATTTTATTGTTGACAAAAATTCATGGAAAGTTTCAGATAAATTAAATTCATGGAAAAATATTCAAAATGCAATCATACATTTTCAAAAATCTTACGAAAACTTAAAATTGACTTCAGATTTAAATAAGACTTTTATGGATGATTTTAATGTATCTCTTTTTATTATAAATGACCAAATTATTACTCCCGATAATCGTGAAAAGATGATACAAGATTTTAAAACAATCATACCAGATAGCAATTCTCAAAAAATAATTTCTATATATGCAAATCCCAAATTTTTATATCAATCTTATCTTCAATTAATTTCTGAACATCCAGAAATTGATCAATATCAAATAAAAAACTCACGAAATATTTATAAAATCGACAACTTAAATGATGGATCAATTAAATTAGTTGCCACACACCTATCTGATTTAAATGTACAAAATAGTAATTATATTCAAAAATATAAATCTTTAGGAGTTCGAGCAACTGTAATTATTTATCCTAATGATTTTCCAATCATTAAATATTCACACTTTGTAAAATAAACATATATTAGTTTTTTTGATATATTATACATCATAAATTATGAAGTAATAGGGTATATGAAATATATACCCTATTACATTATAATTTTTTATAAAATTAAAGTGTAATAAGATATGTTATTGAACAATAATGTTATTTATTTTTTTGAGTAATGCAATATGTACTTCTTTAGGAAGATATAATTTAGTATCACCTTTATGTTTTGCAATTTCTTTAACAAAGGATGAAGATATAAAAGAAAATTCTTTTGAAGAAAGTAAAAATATACTGTCTAAATCTGGATAAATTTGTTTATTTATAGCAGCTAATTTTATTTCATAATCAAAATCAAATATAGTACGTACTCCTCTAATCAGGATTTTAGTTTTTTCTTTTTTTGCTAAATTTGCAAGTAAACCATTAAAACCAAGTATTTTTTTGATATTTTTTAGATGTGATGTAGAGATTTTAGTTAATTCTATTCTCTCTTTAAGATCAAAAATAGGTTTTTTTTTTAAATTATTAGAAATTGCAATAATTATGTTATCAAATATTTTTGTTGCTCGTGTTATAATGTCTAGATGTCCATAAGTGATGGGATCAAATGTTCCTGGATATATTGCAGTTGTATTCATATTATGTATTTATAATTCACTGTATTTACGTATTTTTAAATATACAATATTTTTTAAAGAAAAAGTTTTTATTTTTTAATTTCAAACAATCAACTTCTAAGAAAATTCATATGAAAAAAAAAATCGTTGGAAACCCAGTGCATCAATTTCAAATTTAGTCAAAAGATCGAAAATTATTTCTAATATTCGTTTATTTTTTTTACAAAAAAATATTATTGAAGTTGAGACACCAATTTTATCTAGTTCATCTGTTACCGATGTAAATTTGGTTTCTTTTAAAACATATTATTCTTCATGTGATCAAGTTCAAAAGTTAAAATTATGGTTAATTACCAGTCCAGAATATCATATGAAACGTTTATTATCAGCAAAACTTGGATCTATATATCAAATTTCTCATTGTTTTAGAAATGAAGAATTTGGTCGATATCATAATCCAGAATTTACTATGTTAGAATGGTATCAACCTTTTTGTTCAATGAAAAATTTTATAAAAGAAATAGATAAATTTCTTCAAATCATTTTAAATTGTAACAAATCAGATAAAATGTCTTATCAAGATGTATTTATAAAATTTTTAAACATAGATCCTTTATCTACTACATTATCAGAATTACATCAAATATCTAAAAAATTAAAATTACATTATTTAACTCATATTGAAAATGATTTAAATAAGTTAATACAATTGTTATTCACATTAGAAATAGAGCCTAAACTTGGTAAAAAAAAACCGATATTTATTTATCATTTTCCAGTAGAACAAGCGTCTCTTGCGGCTATTAATTCACAAGATTCTCGTATTTCAGAAAGATTTGAATTTTTTTTTAAAGGAATAGAATTAGGAAATGGATTTTACGAACTAATAGATGTCGATGAACAAAAAAAACGCTTTATTGAAGATAATAAAAAACGTATTGCTATGAATATTCCTTGTCAAAAAATAGATAGTTTATTTCTCGATGCTTTGTCTTCCGGGTTACCGAATTGTTCCGGAGTTGCGATAGGTTTAGATCGATTAATTATGTTAATGTTAAATGAAACCAGGATCAGTAAAGTAATATCTTTTTCATTAAATCGTTGTTAATAAAAAATCAATCTTTTTACCAATAGTTTTCCATGGTAATATGGCCTGGTTCACGTCGTAAATGTTTTTTCATATTTCGGTTGTTTTTTAAAAAAATATATGTATCTTTAACCATATGAGGATTTCCACATAACATTATGTGCGAAGTTTTGGGATTGATTGATAAATTAACTGTTTTTTCTAAACGTTGATTTTTTAACAAAAAAGGAATTCGACCGGTTAAAGAATTTTTATTTTTTTCTCTACTGAGAATAGTTTGAATTTTTAATTTACCTTGATATTTTGTACGTAATTCCTTCATTAAGGGAAGATAAACTAATTCATTTTGATATTTTACTGCATGTATTAATACAATATTATTAAATTTTCTAATATTTTTCCCTTCTTTTAATATTGAAAGATAAGGTGCTATTCCTGTCCCTGTGGCAAACATCCATAATATTTCAGAATCAGGTATTTCATTTATAGTAAAAAATCCAAATGAATGTTTTTTAATTAAAATTTTGTCGTCAGATTGCAAATTATATAATAAATTACTTAATTTTCCATTTATAACACGAACAATATATATCTCGATATTTTTTTCACTTGGTGAATTCAGATATGAATAAGCTCGTTGAACTTTTTTTCCAGTCTGTTCATTATATAAAGCTAGTTTCGTAAATTGCCCTGCATTGAAAGATGCTATAGGAGCTTTTAAAATCAGACTAAATAAATGATTAGTCCACTTTTTTTTTTCTAAAACTGTTGCATTGATCCATGGATTCATGTTTTATTCTCAATAATCAATGATCATATTTCACCATTGTACTTATGTTTGTGTTTGCTTAAGTACAATGGTTTGGATTTAAAAAAAAATATAAAATTTTTATTTTTTTAACTTTATTTGTTATCAATTTTTTTCGTTTCGTTTGGAATATTAATTGAAATTTTTTTAGGTTTTTCTGTTTCTGGAATATTACAACTAAAAGTTAATTTTAACAATCCTAAATATAACTCTGCTTTTTTGACTTGAATTTTATGATCTAAGTTAAAACTGACAGAAAAGTTATTAAAAATTATTCCTTTATGTAACCACTTTTTAATTTCATTTTTTTTATCATGTGTTTCTTGATGTTCTTTTTTTCCTCGAATAGATAATTGATTATTATGAACAGAAATATCTAATTCTTTTTCTTCATATCCAGGAATACTAAGTATTAACTCATATTCTACTTCATTTATTTGACAAATATTATAAGCTGGTGTATCAGATATTGGTTTTTCTCCTGTCAATGTACTAAACATTTTGTCAATTTGATTAAATCTATTTGAAAAAATATCATGATCATTGAAATTAGGAATAAATGAAACAGAACGATAAGACATAAAAAACTCCTTCTTTAAAAAAATATTTTTAATTTTTATAAAAAACGAATAATTTTAAAAATCTTTTATTGTTTATATAAGGCCTTATTTCTTTTTTTCAATACTAATGTTAAATTAATTTGAAACTTTTTAAGTAATTTTAATTAAAAATATTTATCTATTACAGATAAATATTTTAAAAATTAATTATAAAATAAAACGACTTAGATCTTCATTAGATATTAATTGATCTAAATGTTTTCCTACATAACTTGAATTAATTTCAATTGTATTACCCTTATTTTCAGTTGCGTTAAAAGATATATCTTCCATTAATTTTTCTAATATAGTATGTAATCGACGAGCTCCAATATTTTCCATAGATTCGTTCACTTTCCATGCTGCTTCTGCAATATTACGTATACCCTCTTTAGTAAAATGAATATTAACGCCTTCTGTTTCCATAAGTGCTTTGTATTGCGCAGTAATAGAAGCTGTGGGTTCCGTTAAAATTTTTTCAAAATCATCTATTGTCAATGCTTGTAGTTCAACTTTGATTGGTAAACGTCCTTGTAATTCAGGAATTAAATCAGAAGGAGTAGAAGTTTGAAATGCTCCAGAGGCAATAAATAAAATATGATCTGTTTTTACCATTCCATATTTAGTTGAAACAGTACAACCTTCTACTAATGGTAGTAAATCTCTTTGAACACCTTCTCGAGAAATATCTGGTCCGGAAGCATCTCCTCTTTTACAGATTTTATCAATTTCATCGATAAATACTATCCCGTTTTGTTCAACTGCATTAATAGCTTCTTTTTTTATTTCTTCGTGATTAATTAATTTTGCAGCTTCTTCTTCTGTTAGTAAGATTATCGCATCTTTAATTTTTAATCGTCTATTATTTTTTTTCTGTCCTCCTAAATTTTGAAATAAAGATTGTAATTGATTTGTCAATTCTTCCATGCCTGGAGGAGCCATTATTTCAATTCCCATACTAGTTGTAAGTACGTTGATTTCTATTTCTTTTTCATCTAATAGACCTTCTCTTAACTTTTTTCGAAATATTTGAATCGTGTTTGAGAGACTTTCATTTTTTTCTTTTTCCGATGCATTTATTTTTGGAGTAGGAATAAGAACATCTAATATTCTTTCTTCAACTATTTCTTCTACTCTATTTTTGTTTTTTTCAATGTTTTTTATTCGAATCATTTTTATTGCTGCATCAGTTAAATCTCGAATGATTGAATCTACTTCTTTTCCAACATAACCTACTTCAGTAAATTTTGTTGCTTCTACTTTTATAAAGGGAGAAGCAGCTAATTTTGCTAAACGTCTAGCAATTTCTGTTTTACCAACTCCAGTAGGTCCGATCATTAAAATATTTTTAGGAGTTATTTCATGACGAAGTTCATTATTTAATTGCATACGACGCCAACGATTTCTTAACGCGATAGATACAGCTCTTTTTGCTTTTTCTTGACCAATAATAAATTTGTCAAGTTCAGAAACAATTTGAGGAGGAGTCATTGAAGACATAAAAAATAATCCTTATTTTTCTGAAAATAGTTCTTTAATAGTAAAAGTATGATTTGTATAGATACAAATATTTGCAGCAATAGTTAATGATTTCTCTACGATCTCATGTGCATTTAAATTAGTGTTATTTATTAATGCACGAGCAGAAGATTGAGCATAAGAACCACCTGATCCTATAGCTATTAAATCATCTTCAGGTTGTATTACATCTCCATTTCCGGTAATTATCAATGAACTGTCTTTATCAGCAACAGCTAACAAAGCTTCTAGCTTTCTTAGCATTCTATCAGATCGCCAATCTTTTGCTAATTCAATTGCAGCACGTTGTAATTGCCCTTGGTATAATGCTAATTTTTTTTCAAACATTTCAAATAAAGTGAAAGCGTCTGCTGTTCCTCCTGCAAAACCAGCAATGACTTTTTCGTGGTAAAGAGATCTAATTTTTTTTACATTACTTTTCATAATTGTATTACCTAAAGTTGCTTGTCCATCACCTCCAATTACTACTTTATTTTTTAGTCTTACACTTAATATTGTGGTCACAAGAAAAACCTCTTTAACGTAACGTTTTTATTTCTTCATACGTTTTTTGTATAAAAATTTTATATAGAATATAATTTAACACCTTCGTGATTTAATCATCTTTAGTTAAATTACTTTTTTATGTTATTTCATGATTTTTAAAAATTGGGAAAAGTTTTATATTATATAAAATATAATTCATTTTGTTCAACTCGTTTTGAAGATACTAAATATTTTTACAGATTTTTTAATTTTTTAATATATTTCCATTTTTCTTTTGGTTTAGGAGGTAATATATTTTTTTTTTTGTCTTTTTCTGTTATATGTGTATTTTTTTTTTTCAAAAATCTATTTTGATTAATGCAATAATAACTAATAGAAATTATTATTAATGTAAATATAACATATAGATTTTTTTTTTTTGAAATAAAAATTCGATTTTTTTTTTTTTTTTTTACAATATAAATATTCGTTATACATTGTGTTTCATCATGTAAAATAACTAAATTTTTTAGTATTAGTGTATTAAAAATTGTATAATAATATAAAACATATTTTTACTTTATAGGAATTTTTTTAATGAAAAAAAATATTCATCCTAATTACACTAAGATAATTGCTATTTGTTCTTGTGGAAACAAAATTGAGATTTTTTCTACTATTAATCACAGCATAAATTTAGATATATGTGCAAAATGTCATCCATTCTATACAGGAAAACAAAGAATTATTGATACTGGAGGACGTGTTGAAAGATTCAAAAAACGTTTTAATTTTAATAAAAAATAGTTGACATTAAAAAAAATTTTATTTTTTCCTTTAAGCATCTTAAAAATTGATAGTTTAGATGCTTAAAAAATGATTCAAAAAAATATAATTTTTTAAATTATTTACTTTTTAAAGTAAATGAAAAATATTTTTTAAGTGCTAAATAAAGGGCATTAGAAATTTTTTTTTGATAAAAAGTTGTATTTAATTGTTTTTCTTCCCAAAAATTAGTAATAAAACCTGTTTCTATTAATATAGCAGGTATATTTATAGAACTTAATATCCCTAAACTAGCGTAGTTTAATTCTATTTTATGTAATTTTATGTTTTTTTTTAATTGTTCAAATATATGTGTAGATAGATCGAATTCTATTTTTTGAAAATTGCTAAATTGCAAGTCTAAAATAGTTTTTTTTAAAAATAAATCATTTTTGTTTTCATTAAACACTTTCTGTATGCTTTCAGCAAATAATATATCTGAATTTTTATTTTTTAGATAATTATTAATTTCACGATCCATTCTGCTAGGTGAAATGATCCATAACGATGCTCCTGATACGTATCTTTTTTTAGAAGAATCTACATGAATAGAGATTAATAAATTTACGTGATTTTTTTTAAAAAATTGTTTTCTTGTTTTCAATGAAAGATAAGAGTCATTATTACGTGTTAGAATTGTACGAAATATTTTATCGTTATCTAAGAACTTTTTAAGTTGGAGTGCTATTGCAATATTAACTTTTTTTTCTTGAAGTCCATTATGCCCAATTGCTCCTGGATCTTTCCCTCCATGTCCTGCGTCTATTAAGATAGTAATCTTTTTTGATAAATTGTCCGTATTATTTATCTTTTTTTTTAAAAAAAAATTTATCTTTATAAGATTGAAATATTTTAATGTTTTTTATATTATTTCTTTTGTGTTTTAATATTCTTGCATTTTTTAAACAAATTATATTATCGTTTTTAAAATTTTTTTTTTACATATTTAGTATTCATTTGTATTTGAAAGAAAAATGATAATAGAAAAAACATTATCCATTTATAAGGGTAGTGAAAAATCATATATATTTCCTTTAATTATATTTTAAATATTATTAAACTTTTTATGTGTGTGATAATATAAGGTTGATTTTTATTCTTTAGAAATTTTATTGAAATAAAATTTTTAAAAATATGATTGGAGCGGGAAACGAGATTTGAACTCGCGACCCCAACCTTGGCAAGGTTGTGCTCTACCGACTGAGCTATTCCCGCATGCTTTTAAATGTTTTGAATCGATATAAACAATATTTATTTTATAGATATAAAATAAATTTTTCAAGCTTTCTTTTTTAAAAATAATTTTTATCAAATTTTAAAAAAATTTTTTTTATAAAACTTTAGTTCCATAATAGATTCATAAACATCTTCAAGTGCTGTATGATTATTTTTTTTTAAACAATTATGAACTTTAGTATTCCAACGATAAAACAATTCTTTAATCGTACTAACATCTATATTTCTATAATGAAAATAATTTTCTAATTTTGGCATATATTCAAATAAAAATCTTCTATCTTGAGTAATACTATTTCCGCACATTGGAGATGATTTAATTGGAACCCATTTTTTTAAAAAAAGTATTGTTTCTATTTCAGCTTGATGTTCATCATAAAAACTATTTTCAACACGTTGTATTAATCCGCTTTTTCTGTGTGTCCGAATATTCCATTGATTCATTAATAACATATTTTTTTGTTTTTGATGTATAGCAATGACTGGTCCTTCTGCAATTATATTTAAATTAACATCTGTAATTAATGTCGCAATTTCAATAATGCGATGTATTTTCGGATGAAGACCAGTCATTTCTAAATCAATCCAAATAAGATTGTTTTTATTGATTTGCATATACTTTATGTGTTATTGAAAGATTTTTAAAAAATACAATTATTCCTTATACCATATATTTAATTTATATAAAGATTTTAATCAAAATTTCACATGTAAAAAGATAATTTTACAATATTAATATTTATTAAAAAATAGTAATTTTATTAAAAAGTTCTTAAAAATATTAAATTATCTATTTTTAGATTCTTCGAGAAACATTATGATGCAAAACATAAATTTAAATCAAACTAAATCTTATCAAGATTTAATTAAACACTTCAAAAAGATAAAAAATATTCATTTGAAAGATTTTTTTTTAACTGATCCTAATCGATTTAAAAAATTTTCAGTTTTATTTGAAAATGAAATATTGGTTGATTTTTCAAAAAATCGTATTAACGATATGACTTTAATGTATTTGTTAAATTTAGCTAAAGAAACTAATGTAAAATCCGCAATCAAACAAATGTTTTCTGGTGAAAAAATTAATCAAACAGAAAACCGTTCTGTATTACATGTAGCACTTCGTAATAGAACGAATCATGCTATTGTCATAGACAACCATAATATTATGATAGAAATTAATACTGTTCTCGAAAAAATGAAAAATTTTACAAATCTTGTGATTAACGGAGAATGGAAAGGTTTTACAAACAAAACAATTTCTGATGTTGTAAACATTGGTATTGGTGGATCTGATTTGGGACCATATATGGTAACTGAAGCATTACGTCCCTACAAAAATCATTTAAATATGCATTTTATTTCAAATATTGATGGTACTCATATTACTGAAGTTTTAAAAAAAATTAATCCTGAAAAAACCATCTTTTTAATAGCTTCTAAAACCTTTACCACAGACGAAACAATCACTAATGCTTATAGTGTAAGGAAATGGTTTTTAGATTTTTCAAAAAATACAAATGCATTAAATAAACATTTTTTTGCTCTATCAGCTAATGTAAAAAATGTTTTAGATTTTGGAATTGATATTAATAATATTTTTAAATTTTGGGATTGGGTAGGAGGACGTTTTTCATTATGGTCTTCAGTTGGTTTATCGATTGCTTTATCTATTGGGTTTGATAATTTTAAAAAATTTTTAGATGGTGCACATGCAATGGATAATCATTTTTATAATACAGATAACCATAAAAATCTCCCGATATTATTAGCTTTAATAAGCATTTGGTATGGTAATTTTTTTGAATCTGAAACCGAGGCTGTATTACCATATGATCAGTACATGCATCGTTTTTCTGCATATCTGCAGCAATCCAACATGGAGTCTAATGGAAAATCAATTAATAGAAATGGACAAAAAATATCTTATCAAACAGGTCCTATTATTTGGGGAGAGCCTGGAACTAATGGACAACATGCGTTTTATCAGTTAATACATCAAGGTACTAAGTTAATTCCCTGTGATTTAATTGCTTCAGTATTTTCACATAATAATGTGAATGATCATCATTTAAAACTTATATCTAATTTTTTCGCTCAAGGACAAGCATTAGCTTTTGGTAATTCGAAAAGTACGTTATCCCATGAATTAAACTTAGTTAATGATAGTTATCATAACACAGATATAACTTTACCGTTTAAAATATGTGAAGGTAACCAACCTACGAATTCAATTTTAATTCGAAAAATTAATCCTTATAATTTAGGAGCATTAATTGCTTTATATGAACATAAAATTTTTGTTCAAGGTTATATATTAAATATATTTAGTTTTGATCAATGGGGTGTAGAAATAGGAAAAAAATTATCTCAAGATATTTACAATTATTTAAATCATAATTTTCAACAAAAATGTTATGATTCATCTACTGAAGGTTTAATTGATTTTTATAAGTCTTTTGTAAAATAAAACATTTAATAATTAAAATGGTATTTAAAAAAAATTATTTCAAATTCTAATTTTATCAAAAAGCGTGGATTATTATGTTTACATTAATGAAATTAAAAATACAAAATTTTGGTCAATTCTTAAGTAATATGATCATGCCCAACATAAGTATTTTTATTACATGGGGTATTATGAATGCTTTGTTTTTACCTGTAGGTTGGCAACCCAATAAGCTTTTAGCGCAGTTAATAGCACCTGTGATGTTTTATCTTTTACCTCTTTTAATTGGATATACAGGAGGTCGTTTAGTTTCTAATGAAAGAGGCGGATTAGTAGGAAGTATTAGTACCATTGGAGTTATTACTAGTACTGATATGCCAATGTTATTAGGAGCAATGATTGCAGGGCCATTAGGTGGATGGGCTATGAAGAATTTTGATCAAATAATAGAAAATAAAATAAAAAATGGTTTTGAGATGTTAGTTAATAATTTTTCTATTGCTATTTTAGGTATTTTATTAGCAATTATTTCATTTTTTACAATTGGTCCATTTATTGAATGGATTTCTCATATTTTATCTAATTTAATTAAATTAATATTATTTTATAATTTGTTGCCTCTTTTATCTATTATTGTAGAACCAGCTAAAATATTTTTTTTAAATAATGCGATCAATCATGGGATTTTTTCACCATTAGGAATTCAAGATGTTTTAGAAAATCATAAATCTATATTTTTTTTAATAGAATCTAATCCAAGTCCAGGATTAGGTGTATTAATGGCTTGTCTTTTTTTTGGAAGAAAAGATACATCTAAATCTTTAGGAACAGCGGCAGCAATTGAGTTTTTAGGCGGAGTGCATGAAATTTATTTTTCTTATGTACTTATTCAACCAAAATTAATTATATCTCTTATTATTGGTAGTATGATAAATATTTTTATGCTTGTTATGTTAGATGGTGGTTTAATTTCTGCAGTATCACCAGGATCAATTTTATCTATTTTGGCTATGACTCCAAAAGGTTTTTATTTAGTTAATATTACTGCTATTTTTTGCTCTTTTATTTCTTCTTTTTGTAGTGCTTCTGTATTGCTAAAATATGATTTTGGTAAAATATATAAAAAAAATGAAAATAATTTGAAGAATGATAAAGATTCGTTAAGCATAGCAACATCTCAAGAAAAACAATTTAATGAAATAAATTTAACAAATTTTAGTAAAATTAAAACAATAATAGTCGCTTGTGATGCGGGAATGGGTTCTAGTGCTATGGGAGCTAGTATTCTTCGTAAAAAAATAAAAACAGCTAATTTAAATCATATTTCTGTATCAAATATGGCAATTAATTTATTACCTAAAAACGCAGATTTAATAATTACACATAAAAATCTAACTGATCGTGCAAAACAATATGCACCTAATGCACAGCATATTTCTTTAAAAAACTTTCTTAATAATAATTTTTATGATAATTTAGTAAAAAAATTGCTAGAAAGTATGTTTTTATTAAACAGAAATTACAATATTTCTTTAAATCATAATAACAAGAATAATATAAAAGATAAAAAAAAATCTCGTTCTGTATTTCAATTAAGTGAAAAAAACATTTTATTAAATCAATATGCTAATACTAAAGAAGAAGCAATTAAAATTGTAGGCTTGAATTTAGTAAAATATGGATATGTTAAATTTGACTATATTAATTCAATGTTAGAAAGAGAAAAAATAGCTTCAACTTGGTTAGGTGAATCAATAGCCCTTCCACATGGAACTATTCAGGGAAAAGAATCTGTTTTAAAAACAGGGATAATTTTTTGTCAATTTCCAAAAGGTGTTCATTTTGGGGAAGATCTAGATGATATTGCTTATATTGTGATTGGTATAGCGGCTAAGAATGATGAGCATATTATGGTAGTAAGTAATATCACTAATGCCTTAGATAATAAAGGTACTATTAAAACACTTTCGACAACAAATAATATAAAAGAAGTATTATCACTTTTAAATAGCAAATAAATACAAGATTAACATCGTTATAAACATAACATTTTTATTGGAATTTCTATATGAAAGCACTTCATTTTGGAGCTGGAAATATTGGTCTTGGATTTATTGGAAAAACACTATCAGAATCGAATTTTGATGTTATATTTTCTGATATCAATCAAGATATAATAAATAGAATTAATCATCATAAAAATTATTTTGTTAGAATAGTCGGAAAAAATAAAGATAAGATTTTTAATATTAAAAACGTAATAGGTGTAGGTTTTAATGATCCTGATATCGTAAAAACAATAACCTTAGTTGATTTGATTACGACTTCATCCGGTGTTTCTTCGCTTAATAAAATTGCATCGGTGATTTCAGAAGGAATAATATTAAAATGCAATATGAAATCAATAAAACCATTAAATATCATTGCTTGTGAAAACAAAATGAAAGCAAGTTCTATTTTAAAAAAAATGGTATTAGATACATTACCTGAAAAATATTATACTTATTTCAAAAAATATATTGGTTTCGTTGATTGCAGCATTGATACAATAATTCCTTATAAAAAAAATCAAAAAAAAAGCTCTATACTTATAATTGCTGAAGATTTTCAAGAATGGATTGTCAACATCACTCAATTTAAAGGTAAAATACCAAAAATAACTAATATGAAGTTAAGTAAGAATTTAGATTCTTTGATAGAAAGAAAATTATTTACATTAAACACTGGACATGCTATAGCTGCATATTTAGGATTAATAAAAACATACCAAACAGTTAATGAAGCTATTTTAGATAAAACAATACGTTTTATTGTCAAATCAGCTATGAAAGAAAGTGGAAATTTTTTAATAAAACATTATAATTTTAATGTTCATGATCATTTTTCTTATATTGATAAAATTTTTTTTCGTTTTGAAAATCCTTTTTTATTAGACAATCTTACACGTATCGCACGAAATCCATTACAAAAATTACACAAAGAAGAACGTTTAGTAAAACCTTTGTTAGGTTGTATTCAATATGGATTATCTTATGGAAATTTAGCAAAAGGTATTGCAGCAGCGTTTCACTATTATAATAAAAATGATTTAGAATCATTAAAAATATCTGATTTTATAAAAAATCAAGGAATTCAAAAAACTCTATCCAATATCTGTGGTGTATCTGAAAATAGTGAGGAAGCTCATTTGATTATTTCAGAATATAATTCTATATTAATAAATAGATCTATAATAATTTAAATAAATATAAAGTAATATTATTTTTCTAGTAATTTATTTAACTAACTTTAAAATTAAAATAATGCCATTTATTCGTGTATTACCATTAGACTTATCATCTCAAATTTCATCTGGAGAAGTAATTGATTGTCTAGCTGGAGTAGTGCAAGAAATTATAGAAACTAGTATAGATGAAAATGCGAAAAATATTGATATTCGAATAGAAAAAAATGGTTTTCAATCTATTCTTATACAAGATGATGGTTTTGGTATTAATAAAAAAGAATTATTGCTTGCGCTTACTCGTCATGCTACTAGTAAAATTAATTCTTTGTCTGATTTAAATTCAATTCATACTTTTGAATTTCGAGATGAAGCATTAGCTAGTATTTGTTCTATTTCGAAATGTAATTTAATTTCTTCTAATAAAAATAATAATATTGCTTGGAAAATATATTCAGAAGGGTCGATTGATACAAACAAAATAGTTCTTCAACCAATAGCATATCCTCAAGGAACTACTGTTATAATTGAGAATTTTTTTTACAATATACCAGTTAAACTAAAATTCATAAAAAATGAAAGATTGGAATTTTTAAAAATTTTTAACATTATTAAAAGAATTGCTTTATCAAATTTTGATATAAATTTTTCTTTCAAACATAACAAAAAAATAATTATACAATATTATAACACTAAAAATAAGACAAGTAATCTTCATAGGTTAAAAGATGTTTTTTTAAACAAAATAGATATAAAAAACTTATTAGAAATAAAATTCAAATTACATAATATGATCTTATCTGGATGGATATTAAATTCTGGAGATTTGAATAATTTTAAAAAAATTCAATACCGTTATGTTAATAATCGTTATGTTTGTAATAAAACGATTATTAATGCTGTTTATTATACATCTAATAAAATATTAGGAAATAATAAAATTTCTTTTATTTTATATTTGAACATGCCATCTAATGAAATTGATATTAATATTCATCCCACGAAAAATGAAATTGCATTTCATCAATGTAATGTAGTGTATTCGTTTATTTACCTGGCTATTTTCTGTACTTTAAAAAACAATCAAAATAAATTTTTATCTAATAAAATATTTGATTCTTTGATACAGAAACATATAATCAAAAAAACAAAAACACAAAGAAATCTTATATTTGACGATTGTTTAAAACAATGTAATTATTCTTTACACAATTTATTAATAGTTGTACGAAATTATTATGGACTAATGCATCATCGTGGTAATTTTTCATTAATTTCTTTTCTCTTGTCTCAAGCGATAGTTAAAAAATATCAACTGCGAATCAATATCATAAACAATATTGAACTTAAATATTTTATCACTCATATAACGATACATCTTACTTCTACAAACTATTTGACTTTACTCTTCCATGAAAAAATATTACTAAAATTTGGATTTCGTTTAATTTTAAAGAAAATTGTGTTATTTTAAACACTATTCCATTTTTTTTTAAAAAAAATATTGATATATTAATACCGAAATTTTTTAAATTTTTGTTTTCAAAAAAAATACTATTAATTTCAGATATAATTAATTGGTTTTATATTAATGTTTTTATTGAATTAAAAAACTGGACTTATGCAAACGGAGCTTCTCTTCTTTTAAAAATGCAAGTATATTGCCCTCTTTTATTAGAAAATGCTTCACCTAAACTATTACAAAAAATAAATATTAATTCAGCATTATGTATGTTAAAAATATAGATTTTAATAAAAATAACAAAAAAAAAACCTGTAGTATTTTTCTTAATGGGACCTACAGCATCTGGAAAAACTCAATTTGCTATGTCTTTAAGAAAATATTTTCCAATAGAATTAATTAGTGTAGATTCTGCTTTAATTTATCGTGATATGGATATTGGAACAGCCAAACCAACTTTTTCTGAGTTATTACATCATCCTCATCGTTTATTAAATATTAAAGATCCGATTGAAACTTATTCAGCTGCTGAATTTTATAAAGATGCTGTAAAAGAGATTAATGATATTGTTAAATTTGGGAAAATACCTTGTCTTGTCGGTGGAAGCATGTTTTATTATAATGTATTATTAAATGGATTATCTGTTTTACCACCCTCTAATCTTAAAATTCGTGAATATTTATTAAATAATGAAAAAAAAAATCTACATGCAAAATTAAAACTAATAGATCCTGTTTCTGCTAATAGAATTCATAAAAATGATATTCAAAGATTATTAAGAGCATTAGAAATATTTTATCTTTCTGGAAAAAATTTAACAGAATTAAAAAAAAATAATCACAAAAAATTACCATATACTATTTTTCAATTTGCAATTATCCCGCCAAGTAAAGAATGGTTGAATAATCGCATTGAATTACGTGTCAAAAAAATACTAAAATTAGGTTTACAACAAGAAGTAGAACGATTATTTTTTAGAGGAGATTTACATATCAATTTACCTTCTATTAGAAGTATAGGATATCGTCAAATGTGGGAATATCTTGAATATAAAATTAGTTATCAAGATATGTGTAACAAAATTATCAACGCTACCAAAAAACTTGCTAAACATCAATTAACATGGTTAAAAAAATGGAAAAATCTTAATAAACTATCATATGATTCTAATCATGATATTTTAATTAAACAATTAATAGATATACTTAAAAACCAAATTCACAGAACAATATAACGATTAAAAAATAAATTTTTTAATATAATATTAATTATTAATTTTGTATTTTTTACGATTTTATCGTAAATAAACTTTACTACTTATTTTTTAAATTTATTTTAGCAACAAAATCAATTAATGAGGCATAATATGGCCTGGAATAAACCAAATGATAAAAAATCTGAACTTGATCCTTGGGGGGATAAAAAAAATGATAAAAAATGTTCTTCAAATGATATAAATAAAAAAAAATTAACTCAAAAAGATACTATATCAGATATAAAAAATTTTTTTTATAACATAAAAAATATTTTTATTAAAAAAACTTGTTCTTCAAAGACATCTAAAAAAAATACACATCCCTTTTTGATAATAATATTTATAAGTTTTTTTATTTGGTGCTTTAGTGGTTTTTACACTATTAAAGAAGCTGAACGTGGAGTTGTAATAAGTTTGGGAAAGTTTAGTCATTTAGTGGAACCAGGATTAAATTGGAGACCTGTATTTATAAATGAAGTAAAGGTTGTAAATGTTGAAACTGTACGAGAATTGGTAACTTCAGGAATGATATTGACTTCTGATGAAAATGTTGTTCATGTTGAAATGAATGTACAATATAAAATAACTGATCCTTCCGATTATTTATTTTCTGTTTCATATCCAGATCATAGTTTACGTCAAGCGACAGAGAGTGCATTACGCGGTATTATTGGTCGTTCTACGATAGATAGAATTTTAACAGAAGGACCTACTTTAGTACGTAGTGATGCTCAAAAAGAAATAGAAAAGATCATTCAACCATATCAAATGGGAATAACTATATTAGATGTGAATTTTCAAACAATTAGACCTCCAGAAGAAGTAAAATCATCTTTTGACGATGCAATTTTAGCACGTGAAAATCGTGAACAATATATACGAGAAGCGGAAACATATTCTAATGAGGTTCAACCAAAAGCTTATGGTCATGCTCAAAGAATTTTAGAAGAAGCGCGAGCATATTCATCACGTATAATTTTAGAGGCTCAAGGAGAAGTTGCTCGCTTGTCTAAAATTTTACCTGAATATAGAATTTCTAAGCAAATTACTTTAAAACGGCTTTATATAGAAGCTATAGAAAGATTGTTAAGTAAAAATAAAAAAATATTTATAAATAAAAAAAATAACTCAACGCTTCTTCTTTCTTTAGATAAATTATTTTCTAATAAAAAAACTATTAATGAAAATTTTAATAAAAAAAATCGTCTTTGTTTAAAAAAAAATAAACATGTTAAATATTTTTCTTCATTATCTCCTAAAAATATTTTAGAACAACGTCGTATTGACGCAATACGAAGTAATGTACAAAATTCAGAGAGAAAATGAATATGAATAAAGCTATTATTTGTCTATTAAGTATCTTACTTTTTTTTCTATCTTCTTCTTGTTTTGTTGTTAAAGAAGGACAACGTGGTATTATTTTAAAATTTGGAAAAGTATTACGAAATAATGAAAAAAAAACTATAGTATATAGTCCTGGTCTACATTTTAAATTACCATTTTTAGAAACAGTTAAAATGTTAGATGCTCGTACTCACACCATGGAAAATCAATCTGATCGTTTTGTTACAAAAGAAAAAAAAGATTTAATTATTAACTCTTATATTAAATGGCGTATTAGTGATTTTAGTCGTTATTATCTCTCTACAGGAGGAGGTGACTTATTTCAAGCTGAAGTTTTACTAAAAAGAAAATTTAGTGATCGATTACGTTCTGAAATAAGTCGTTTAAATGTACAAGAAATCGTTACTAATTCTAGAGAACAATTAACAAAAAAGGTTCTGAATGTTTTAAATGAAGGTTCTATAGATTTAGAAACAAAATCATCTATCAATGTAAATAGCATGAATTCCTTAGGCATGCATATCTTAGATGTTCGTATCAAACAAATTAATTTACCTCTAGAAGTCTCTAATTCTATATATAATCATATGAGAATTGAAAGAGAAACTGTAGCTAAAAGTCAACGTTCCCAAGGACGAGAAAAAGCTGAAAAGTTACGTGCGGCAGCAGATTACAAAGTTTCTGTAATATTATCAGAAGCTGAAAAAGAAGCATCTATTATCAAAGGAGAAGGAGAAGCTAAAGTAACTAAAATATTTGCAGAAAATTTTAGTAAAGAGCCTTATTTTTACTTTTTTATCCGTAGTTTACGTGCTTATGAAAATAGTTTTAAAAATGATGGGAATATCATCATACTTGATTCAGATAATAATTTTTTTGAATATATAAATGAAATGATGAAAATTAAATGATTCTATTTTTAAAAAATATAAAAAATATAGTAGGTATTATCTAATATGAATAAAAATATAGCAATACTTGGAACGCAATGGGGTGATGAAGGAAAAGGGAAAATAGTTGATTGTCTAACTAAAGATGCTGCATATGTTGTAAGATGTCAAGGTGGTCACAATGCAGGTCATACTTTAGTGGTTAATGGAGAAAAAATTATTCTTCATTTAATTCCATCTGGATTATTACATGAGAATGTAATTGGTGTTATTGCTAATGGTGTAGTCATTTCTCCATCAGCGCTAATTGAAGAAATAAAAATGTTAGAAAAACATAAAATTTTTATTAAAAATCGCTTGTATATTTCCAATTCAGCTCCTTTAATTTTAAAATATCATATTAAAATGGATATTGCACGTGAAAAAAAACTAGGATTTCATGCCATTGGTACGACAGGAAGAGGAATTGGACCTGCATATGAAGATAAAATTGCACGCCGTGCTTTACGTGTTTCGGATTTGAAAGATGAAAAAAGATTATCAGAACGTTTAGAAAAAATAGTTGATTATTATAATCATCAATTAGTATCGTTTTATAAACAAAAACCTGTTGATTATAAAAAAATTTTAAAGGATTTACTACCGTCTATAGATTTAATACAGGATATGATTCAAGACACAACTCATATTTTACATACAGCTATTAAAGATAATAAAAAAATTGTTTTTGAGGGGGCACAAGGTAGCTTTTTAGATATTGATCACGGTACATATCCATATGTAACTTCTTCTAATACTACTATTGGTGGTATTTGTTCAGGTACAGGAGTAGGTCCTAAACATTTACATTGTATAATTGGAATAACTAAAGCATACTCTACAAGAGTTGGTAATGGTCCTTTTCCTACCGAATTATTTAATAATATAGATGAACATTTTTCAAAAAAAGGTAATGAATTTGGTTCTACAACAGGTAGAAAAAGACGTACTGGTTGGTTGGATGCAGTATCTTTATGTAGAGCAGTAAAACTCAATTCTGTATCTAGTTTATGTGTGACAAAATTAGATGTTTTAGATGGTTTAAAAGAAATAAAAATTTGTACATCTTATAAAGATGTTAGTACGTCTGAAAAAATACTAACTGTCAACACTATAAATCATTGGAAAAATATAAAACCAATATATGAGACATATCCAGGATGGAACAAGAAAACTTTAGGAATTAAAACTTTTGAAAATTTACCTTGTGAAGCTAAAAATTATCTAAAACGTATAGAATCTATAACTAAAGTGCCTGTCGATATTATTTCTACAGGTCCTGAACGTTCTGATATTATTTTTTTAAATAATTTTTAGTAAAAATAATTTTTAACAGTATTTTAATTTAAATATTGTTAATATTTTTACAAAAGAACATAAAATAAACATGTAGAGTCTATTGTAAAAAAATTTTAATTATAATTTATATATATTATTTAATAATATAAATGGAGAAGTAAATATGGTAGTAAATCCCTACCAAAAACGAGATACTAGTAAGCATACATACTTAATTCCAAGTAGTAAAAATATTTTTTTATGGTTAAAAAAACGTAAAAACTTAGTTAGTCAAAAATGTTTAGAAAAGAAATTTTGTATTAATAATAAAGAAGCTAAGAAAGCATTTCGTCGTAGATTAAAGAAAATGGAGAAAGATGGTCAAATTATATATACTAAACATCAGTATTATATTATTTCTAAAAGTTTGAACATTGTGAAAGGAAAAGTGATAGGACATAAAGATGGTTATGGTTTTCTTAGGACGGAAACGTTAAAAGAAGATCTTTGGCTTTCGTCAGAACAAATGAAATTATGTATTCATGGAGATGTAATTTTAGCTTATATTATTGAATCTGATAGAAACACACGAAGATCAGCAAAATTTTTAAAAATATTAGAACCAAATAAATCCTTAATTATTGGTAGATATTATGTTTTTAATAAAAATAAAATCGTAATTCCTAACGATACTCGTTTTAATTTTAAGATTTTTATCTTTTCATCTATTAAAGATAATATTTCTTTAGGATCCATTGTAGTTGTAAAATTAAAAGAAAATTTTATTAGAACAAGTAAAATTAAAGGTTTGATAGTAGAAATACTCGGAAAAGAAATGGGTACTACTTTAGCAATAGATATAGCATTACGAACATATTCCATACCTACTCTATGGTCAGAAAACGTTAAAGAGCAATTACATACCATAAACGATCAAATTAATCAATATGAAGTAAAAAATCGCATAGATTTAAGGCATCTACCGTTTTTTACTATTGATGACGAAGACGCTCGTGATTTTGATGACGCTGTTTTTTGTAAAAAAAAAATAAATATAGAAGAAGAATGGATTTTGTGGGTAGCAATAGCAGACGTTAGCTATTACATTAAACCTAATACTCCTTTAGATATTGCTGCATTAGAAAGAGGTACATCTATATATTTTCCTTCATTAGTTATTCCCATGTTACCAGAAAAAATTTCTACAGATTTATGTTCATTAAAACCGTATAAAGAACGTTTATGTTTAATATGTGAAATGCATTTATCAAAAAATGGAGAATTAATTAGCTATAAACATTATGAGGCTATTATATGTTCTCATGGACGATTTACATATGATGAAATTTTTAAAATTTGGAATGGCGATAATTTTTTACGTTTTAAACATAAAAAATTTTTAAAAGATATTGAAAATTTATCGTTCTTGCAACAAATCTTAAGTCAACAAAACTATTCTAAAAAAGGCATTTATTTTGAAAATATAGAATCAAAATTTATTTTAGATTCTAATTTAAGAATTAAAGATATTTATCAAAAAATTCGAAACGATGTACATAAATTTATTGAGTCATGTATGATATTAGCTAACATAGCTTCTGCTAATTTTGTAGAAAAATATCAATATCCTGTCTTATTTCGGAATCATGATCGTCCTAAAAAAGATAAAATTTCTAATTTTCGTTTGTTTTTAAAAACGTTAGGATTAACGTTATCAGGAGGAGAAAGTCCAGAATCAATGCATTATGCCGATTTATTAAAAAATATTGCTAACCGTCCTGAATATGAAATCATTCAAACAATATTATTACGTTCGATGACACAAGCCGTATATTCTCCAGAAAATTCCGGACATTTTGGTTTATCTTTGTCTAGTTATGTGCATTTTACTTCACCGATTCGACGTTATCCTGATCTTATGTTGCATAGAATCATTAAATATTTATTATCACAAAATAATAAAAATCGGTTGCCAACTAAATATAATGTTAATGACGCTTATTCATATAGTATTCAAGCAGTAAAAAACATTGGAATTCATTGTTCTATGACAGAAAGACGTGCTGATGAAGCCACTCGAGATGTAATTGATTGGTTAAAATGTGACTTTATGCATAAAAAAATAGGTCGTGTATTAACAGGTGTAATTTCCAACGTGACTTCTTTTGGTTTTTTTGTTCGATTAAATCAGTTCTTTATTGAAGGATTAGTGCATATAGCATCTTTACATGATGATTATTATGATTTTGATTCTCTAAATTTTAAATTAATTGGAAAATCTAAAAAAAATGTTTATTGTCTTGGTGATACATTACAAGTAAAAGTAATATCGGTTGATTTAAACGAACGTAAAATAAAACTATCTTTAATATAATTATGTTTTATTTATGTTGTTAAAAATAAAATTTCATTGATTTTTTGGTGAAAGTAAAATACCATATATATGAAAAAATTATCTATATTATAAAAAAGTTCCTTGCTTCCTTACAAAATGAAGATAATTTTTTATAAGGAAGCTAAAAAAACCAAAAGGATCATATACTTTATGCGTCATTATGAAATTATTGTTATGATTCATCCTGATCATAGCGAGAAAGTTTCTTTATTAATCGAAAAATATAAAAAAATTATTAAAAAAGATGCAGGTATCGTACATCGTTTAGAAGATTGGGGTAGACGTCAATTATCTTATCCTATTAATAAATTACAAAAAGCACACTATGTTTTAATGAATATAGAAACTGCACCTAAAACTATTAATATCTTAGAAACGGAGTTTCGTTTTAACACAATAATACTTCGTAATATGATTATGTGTGTTAAAAAAGCAATAGTTCAACCTTCACCTATTTTAAAATTAAAAGATGAAAAAAAAGAAAAAAGTAAATTTGATAAATAAACAATAGTGTTCAAAATTATATTTTTACGAATAATCAAAACTTGAGTTTTTACTATTTGTTAATGTTTTGGAGGAAATATAAATGGCACGTTATTTTCGTCGTAGAAAATTTTGTCGTTTCACTGCAGACGGTATCCAAGAAATAGATTATAAAGATATCGCTGTTTTAAAAAACTATATTACAGAAAGTGGTAAAATTGTCCCTAGTCGTATTACTGGGACTAGAGCTAAATATCAAAGACAATTATCTAGAGCGATTAAAAGAGCACGCTATTTAGCTTTATTGGCTTATACTGATCAACATCGTTAAAAATATGTTTTTTATTATTGTTTATAATATATGAGATTTACAAATGGAAATAATTTTATTAGAAAAAGTTCATAAATTAGGTAATTTAGGTAATATTATTAACGTCAAATCTGGTTACGCCAGAAATTTTTTAATTCCTAAAGGCAAAGCTATTTTAGCTAATAAAAAAAATATTGAATCTTTTGAAGCTCAACGTATTGCTTTAGAAAAAGAAAATATGAGTAAGTTTCTGATTGCAGAATTACGTGCTGAAAAAATAAAAAAAATAAAAACTATTAAAATTTTATCTAAAGTAGGAAAAGAAGGAAAAATATTTGGTTCTGTTGGTATTAGAAATATTATTAAAGAAATGACATCATTAGGTGTAAAAATAAACAAAAAAGAAATTCGATTACCCAATGGTCTACTACGTCATGTTGGAGAACATAAAGTAATATTTCAACCGCATAAAAAAATATGCGTCAATTTTATCGTGAATATTATTTCAAAAAAATAAATTCATGAAAATTTTTCATTTTTAATTACTATTCAAGATGTCAAGCATTATGTTAGAAAAAATTTGCACACTTGCACGTCATACAGGAAAGGAAATAATAAAATTTTATAATTCTAAAAAAATTATAAATATTTCTTATAAATTAGATAAAACTCCTATTACCAATGTTGATCGTGAGGCGCATAATATAATTAAAAAAGGACTTTTCAAAATCGATTCCAAACTACCAGTTATTTCTGAAGAAGAATTACATCCATTTAAAATTTGTCGTTTGTGGAAAGATTATTGGTTAATTGACCCATTAGATGGAACGAAAGAATTTTTAAAGAAAAATAGTGAATTTACAGTCAATATAAGTTTAATTAAAAATGGTGTTCCTACTTTAGGAGTCATATATGCGCCTGTTTTAAATGTTTTATATTTTTCTAGTAATAAAAATGCTTGGAAAGAAACAGGATCAGGTAAAAAAGAAAAAATCTATGTCGCATCTGATAAAAATCAGAGAAATACACTATTAGTTACTAGTCGTTCACATCCCGATAAAGAGTTAAGTAATTTTTTAAAAAAAATAAAAAATTATCAGCTTAAAAAAATGGGTTCTTCTTTGAAATTTTGTTTAATTGCAGAAGGAACAGCGCAAATTTATCCAAGATTTGGTAGTACCCATATTTGGGATACTGCTGCAGGTCAAGCTATTTTGATTGCTGCCGGTGGAAAAGTGCAAACATGGTCAGGAGATGATTTAAATTATTCATTATATTCTCGTTCTTCTTTTATTAATCCTGGATTTTGTGCGTTTGCTCCATAATCATTTAAAATGATTATTTTTTACTAATAAAATATACCCTTAATATTATGAAAAATATTGAAATACAACTTATAAACTTAAATACAGAACAGCAAAACTTACCGCCAAAATATGCGACTGAAGGGTCATCTGGTTTGGATTTACGGGCTTGTTTAGAAAAAAAAATCAAATTAAAATCTGAAAAAACGATATTAATATCAACTGGTATAGCTATATATATTAAAAATCCTAATATTGCAGGATTGATTTTACCTCGATCTGGATTAGGTCACAATGAAGGAATTGTCTTAGGTAATTTAATCGGTTTAATTGATTCTGATTATCAAGGTCAATTAATGATTTCATTATGGAATCGTAGTAAAAAAGATTTTTATATTAACCCTAACGATAGGGTAGCCCAAATAATTTTTATTCCGATTATTAAACCAAGTTTTTCTATAGTCACAAGTTTTACGAAAAGTGTTCGTTCAGACAGCGGTTTTGGACATTCTGGTATTATTTAATCTGGTATTATTTAATATAATAGTAGTTTGATAAAACGAATTAAACAATTTTATTGTTTATCAATACCGTATTTTTTACGATATTTTAACAGTTTGATTAGATGTCTTTTTAATGTTTTGTTTTCTAATAGATAATCGATAAGATCTTCAATAGTAATTATTGAAGTAATTTTATAGTTTTTTTTCTTTTCAAGACAATTAATAGTGTGTAGTTCTCTTTCTCCTTTTTCTTTTCTATCAAATAGTACAAATATTGAAGATATATATGCTTTATGTTCCTCCACAATTTTGATAGAATTATGTATTGCAGTTCCTGATGTAATTACATCATCTAAAATAATAATTTTTTTATTTTCAATAATATTACCTATTAACTTTCCTTGTTCTCCATATGTTTTTTTTTCTTTTCTATTAAAAGTATATGGAATATTTAAATTATAGTGATTTTTTAATGCAATAGATGTTGAAACAGCTACAGGAATACCTTTATATGCTGTACCAAATAATATATCAAAGTCTACATTTGAATTCATTATAGAGTGAGCATAAAACACTCCTATTTTAACAATATCTTCTCCATTAGATAACAAACCTGAATTAAAAAAATAGGGACTAGTTCGTCCTGATTTTAGTGTAAATTGTCCAAATTTTAAAACTTGTTTTTTACAACAAAAATCAATAAATTCTTTTTTCCAATACATAAAAATTCAATCCGAATTTATTAAAAAAATTTAGAATAAAATTCAAGAAAATATAATAATATTAATTAAATTAACAATTAATCTAATGTTTATTAGATAAACTAAGAAGACAATGGTTTTTTGGTGGCCCTTGCTGGATTTGAACCAGCGACCAAGCGATTATGAGTCGCCTGCTCTTACCACTGAGCTAAAGGGCCATTTTATTTCAATATCTCTACTATAAATGAATTTTTTCTAATAATCTAGATTTCTTTTTAAAAATTTTGATTTTTTTAAATAAAAATTTTCACATATATTTGACAGATACGAAAAATTTTGATATATATAATTAAATTCCTCTGTAGTTCAGTTGGTAGAACGGCGGACTGTTAATCCGTATGTCACTGGTTCGAATCCAGTCAGAGGAGAAAAATATTTTTAATCAATAATTAATTTTAATTCTTGTGAAATAATTCTTTTTTCTTTTGACAGTTCTGCGTTTTTAACAATATAATCATCAATTCTATCTTCGTAATCGTTTTTCATCATAGAAATTATTTTTTTAATTTCCTCATAATTCATATCTGATGTAATATATTGACTAAGATTGTCTAAAAGTAAGATTCTTTTTTGATTATCTCTGATTTTTTTCTCAATATCAGATATTTCTCTTTTTATTTTATTTTTTCTTCTGAATTTATGAACAAATTCTAATACATTTTTAAATGATTTTTTCGTATTTGACATGTTTTATAAACCTTGTTATGTTTATGTTTTTGATTGTTTTAATAATTTAATAATTTTTAAAATTTTAAAAATTTTAAAAATTTTACATTTATCGCTTGAATTTTATATATAAATAATATGTCTTTAAATCAACCTACTTTTTTATTTTATGATTATGAAACATTTGGAATACATACATCTTTAGACAAACCAGCGCAATTTGCTTGCATTAGAACAAATATAAATTTTGATATTATTGAGAATCCAAAATGTTTTTATTGTTTTTTTTCAAATGATTATTTACCTGATCCACATGCTATTTTAATGACAGGTATAACTCCTCAATATACAGAAAAACATGGAACTAATGAATATAATTTTTCTAAAAAAATATTTAATATTTTTAAACAACCTAAGACTTGTATTATTGGTTATAACAACATTCATTTTGATGATGAAATTACTAGGAATATATTCTATAGAAATTTTTTCGATCCTTATGAATGGAGCTGGAAAAATGGAAACTCTCGTTGGGATATATTACATTTATTAAGAGCATGCTATGCGTTAAGACCTGAAGGTATCAAATGGCCTAAAAATGATTTGGACCTACCTAGTTTTAAACTTTCTGATTTCACTGAGATCAATAATATTACTCATGCTCATGCGCATGATGCTATGTCAGATGTGTATGCTACTATTGCTATAGCAAAATTAATTAAAAATAAACAACCTAAATTATTTGCATTTTTTTTTAAAATGAGAAAAAAAAGTGCATTGTATAAATTGATTGATTTAAACAAATCAAAACCAATTGTTTATGTTTCTAATAATTTTGGAGCTATTCGTCATAATGTTAGTTGTATATTACCTATAATATGGCATAAAAACAAAAACATACTTATTGCTATCGATTTATTTAGAGATATTGAAAAATTAATTTTTTTATGTACACAAATATCGTTTGAAGATGATTTTATTAAAAGCTTATTTAATCTAGGCATACTATTATTACATTTTAATCGTTGTCCAACATTAGCACCAATTCAATGTATAAGAAAAGAAGATATATCTCGGTTAGATTTTAATTTTCTTTTATATTATAAAAAAATCAGACTTTTAAGAAAAAATAAACATATTTTCGAAAATATTAAAGTTATGTTATCGAAAGAAAAAGAAATTGTTTCATCGTCAAATGTAGATTTGAAAATTTATGATGCTTTTTTTTGTATGCATGATAAAAAAATTATAAACACTATTCAAAAAACTTCTCCATCTATGTTAAAAAATAGGACTTATCATTTTTATGATTATCGTTTAAAAAAATTGCTTTTCCGTTATCGAGCTCGTAATTTTTATGAAACATTAAATAAAAAAGAAAAAAAAGTATGGTTAAAATATTGTTTAAATGTTTTAAAACCAACTATTTTAAAAGAATATGTTAGAAAAATTGAAAATTTGTTAAAAGAATATTCTTATGATAATAAGAAAATAATTTTATTAAATAGCATATTATTTTATGTTTTTCATAAATATAAAAAATTATTTTACGAAAATTTTAATTTAAGTTAATTATTGTTGTTTCATGAAAATTATATTCTTTTAAATAAAATAGTAATTCCTGTATTTTTTTATTATCTTTTGAGTATAAAAAAATATTTTTTTTAATTTCTTGTTTAATATTAAATTGATAAAAATATTTTTTAATTTTTAGTATCACTGTGTTTTTTGAGTCTATAAAATAAATAGAGTTGTATAAAATTTTTTGAATTTCAATTTTTAAGAATAAAAAGTGAGTGCAGCCCAATATAATTGTATCAGGTGTTATTTTAAGATTTATCCATGGTTTAAAAATATTTTGCAATTCTTTTTTGTTGGTATTATTACCTCTAATTTTTTTTTCTGCTATTGATGCTAATTTATTTGTAGCTATTATTTTAATAGTGACATTAGTAGGTTTTTTTTGTATGATTTTTTGAATATAATCAGAATTGATTGTAGCTTTAGTTGCTATTAAACCAATAATGTTATTTTTTGTAATTCTTTGAGCAAATTTAATTTCAGGGAATATTCCAATAATAGGAAAATTAAATTGTTTTTTTAGGATAGATAAAGTATTCGTACTTGCTGTATTGCAGGCAATTAAAACAATTTTAATAGGATATTGTTTTTTTATTATATTGATAATTTTAATGCTTCTTTTTAAAATAAAAGTTTTTTTCTTATTTCCGTAAGGAAACCCTTGATTATCTAATACATATATGTAACGTATATTTGGTAGTGTGTTTTTTATATTTTTTAATATAGATAAACCACCTACACCAGAATCAAATATTAGCACTGTATGTTTTTTTTTTATAAAGTAGAAATATTATTTAACAAATAGTTTTGGATGACACAATACTATTTTAAGTATTATTACAATAATTTTTATTTTTAATTAGTTTCTTTAAATAAAAAGAATTTCATTTCTTTTTCTATTTCTCTACGGTGATTGATATCATTCATGTTAAGTTTTTTTTCATTTATTAAAATAGTTTGCTTCATTATCCATTTTTTCCAAGCTTTTTTAGAGATTTTATTGTATATTTTTTTTCCTAATTCACCAGGATAAATTTGATAATCTTGACCTTCAGATTTTTTTTGTAAAAATGTACAAAAAATTATACGAGGCATTTTAGTTTTTCCTTAAAACAGTATCTTTTTGAAAATTTGTAAGTATTTTTTTTACAGGTTGAGGTAATCCTATATGTTTTGGTTTGTTTAAATTATACCAAATACCTATTTTATTGTCTCCATGAAATTTTAAATTATGTGGACAATCAATTAAAATTGGATGGATATGTAATATAAAATGACTAAATTTATGAAAAAATGATAACATTTTTTTTATTTTTTTTAAATTTATTTTTTTTTCTTTCAACCATATTAATGCTTTTTTTTCAGTATCAAAATTAGGAAAACAAAATAAACCTTTCCAAACATTTTTTATGGTATTTCGTTCTAACCAAAAATTGTTTTTAGATTTAATTAAAATAAACCAAGATGTTTTTTCATGAGATGTTTTTTTGATATTTTTTGATGGATATTGTTCCCAGTTTTGTTTGATATTTGAAATACAACTTTTTTTTAATGGACAAATATTACATTTTGTTTTTCCACGTGTACAAATTAAAGATCCTATATCCATCATACCTTGATTAAATTGACCAGTGTTGTTGATTGGTGTAATAGATTCAATAAGACACCATAATTTTTTTTCTAATTTTCTATCTTTTATGCTTCCTCTGAAATCATAATAACGTATTAAAATTCTTTTTACGTTTCCGTCTAAAATAGAATGAAAAAAATTTAATGATAAAGATAAAATAGCTCCAGCTGTAGATTTCCCTATTCCAGGTAGTTTAATTAGATTTGCAAATTGATCAGGAAATACTCCATTATATTGTGTTTGGATTATTTTAGCTGATTTGTAAATATTTCTTGCTCTATTATAATATCCTAAACCACTCCATAGATATAAAATTTTATCTAAGGTTGAATCATTTATAGATTTTACATCTGGAAAATTTAATATAAATTTTTTAAAATATGGAATAACAGTTTGAACTGTTGTTTGTTGCAACATAATTTCGGATATCCAAACTATGTAAAGTGTTTTATTTTTTTGCCATGGTAAATTTTTTCTACCATTTTCATGGTACCAATTTAAAACTAATTGAGAAAAAGAATATATCGTCATAATGAAGAATTATTTTGTATAAAATTTTTAATTAAAAATGAGAAATCAAGTAAAAATGAAAAATAATATTTTAATACCTGAATATAATAATAGCGGTGTTTTTATCAGAAAAACTCGTAGTTTTGTTTGTCGAAAAGGTCGAATTACTATGTCTCAGTTAAATGCTATTCAAAAATATTGGAGATTAATTGGAATTGATTTTCAGTTAATACCTTTAGATTTTTCTTCCATATTTAATAGTTCTGGTTCTGTTGTATTAGAGATTGGTTTTGGTTCAGGAAGATCTTTAGTTCAAAGCGCAATAAACTGTCCTAATAAAAACTTTTTAGGTATAGAAGTATATAAATCAGGGATAGGATCCTGCTTAAATTTGGCCTATCTATCTAAAATTAAAAATTTAAAAATCATCTATCATGATGCTACTGAGGTTATTAATACTATGATTGTGAATAATACTTTATCACAAGTACAAATTTTGTTTCCAGATCCTTGGAATAAAAAACGTCATAATAAACGTAGAATCTTACAAAATAATTTTTTAACAATTCTTTCTAAAAAATTAATAGTTAATGGTATATTACATATTGTAACTGATTCTAAAGAATATGCTATTTATATAATAAATATGATTAAAAATATTAATAATTATAAAAATTTATCAAAAACAAATGATTTTGTTCAAAGTCCTTCGAATTATGTAATAACTGATTTTGAAAAAAAAGCATATCTTCGAGGTGATCGTGTTTTTCACCTAATGTTTCAAATAAAAAAAAATTATTTATCTTAAAAAAATTTTTAGTAGAGAATTTAAAAAAAATTTACCTTTTTTTGTGGTATTCCAATAGTTCAATTCATCAATTAAAAATCCACGTTTTATTGCCATTTGAATTTTTTTTTCTATATAATTTTCATTTAAATTAGTTTTTTCTTGAAAATGTCTTTTAGAAACAGGTTTATATAATCTAAAGGTATTCATAAAATATTCAAAAGCTAAATCTTGTTTAGAAATAATATTCATAGAGCGTAGGTAGTTTCCATGCAAATAATCTTTTAGATTTTTATTTTTATAAGTTCTTAGGATTTTGCCATTTTTTTGACTAATTTTACCATGAGCGCCGCAACCTATTCCTATATAATCTCCAAAACTCCAATAATTAAGATTATGTTTACACTGATAATTTAATTTCGAGTATGAAGATATTTCATACTTTTGATATCCTGATTTTTTTAATAATTGATCTCCTTTAGAAAACATTTGAAAAATTATATCATCATTAGCTATATTTAGTTTTTTTGAATAAAAAATAGTATTAGGCTCTATAGTTAATTGATACCAGGATATATGAGATGGATTATATTTAATAGCATATTTTAAATCTGTTAAAGAACTTTCTAAATCTTGATCTGGTAAACCATACATTAAATCTAGATTAATATTATTATTAATTGTTTTTAATTTTTTAATACAACTAATACATTCAGATGAAGTATATGTACGCTCTATTTTTTTCAATAAATTTGTATTAAATGTTTGAACTCCTAAAGAAAAACGATTAATACCAGATTTTTTATAATGAATAAAGCGTTGACATTCTATTGTTTTAGGATTAGCTTCTATAGTGATTTCTGCATTTTTACAAACCAAATATCTCTCTTTAATACCATTAATTAAATTGTTTACTGATTTTTGTTTTAATAAACTCGGAGTACCTCCACCGATGAAAATAGTATTTATTTTTTTATTTTTTATGAGCTTTAAATCTTTTTCAAAATCTTTTAATAAATTTTCAATATACTTTTTTTCAGGTATCGTCTCTTGACTAACATATGAATAAAAATCGCAATATCCACATTTTTTTAAACACCAAGGAATATGAATATATAAACTAATCGGAGATGATTCAAACATAAGAGTACTTTTAAGTATGATGTTAAATAATTTTAGTAAAATAATTATACTAATTAAAAATATTTCGACCAATTCTAATCATATTACTGTCATTTAATAAAGAATTTTCTATATCAAAACTGGTTCCTAATGATAACGTATCTACTGATGTGTATTGTTGTTTTAATTGATGAAAAGTTTTTTTGATTATTTGATACTGTAGATTAGTATTTACGATGTTTTTGGTAATTTTTGGCATTGCCATAATTCCTCGTAAATTAATATTAGGCATTGAAGAAATTATTTTTGCTAATGTTTGATATTCTGTTATATCAATGCCGTTTTTTTTAGGTTCCTTGGAAATGTTTATTTGAATTAAAACATTAATAGGAAGTAAATTTTTTGGTCTATATTTATTCAATAAAAAAACAATTTTTTCTCTATCGACTGTTTGACACCAATCAAAATTTTTCGCAACTAATTTGGTTTTATTAGATTGTATTTTTCCAATAAAATGCCAAGTGATATGTTTATATTTTTTAAATTTTTGTATCTTTAAAATAGCTTCCTGTATATAATTTTCTCCAAATTCTTGTATCCCTGATAATATAGATTGTTTTATTATATCCACTTTTTGATTTTTAGAAACTGCTATAATTTTTACTTTTCTGTAAGGCAGATTATTAGTTTGAATAAAATTTTGTATTTTTTTTTTAAATTATGATAATTAAAATTTATATTTTTCATATTTTTATTTTTTAGTATTTTTAAGTCATTAAATTTTTAAACGTATTTTTTATTTAACCAACTTTCTAATATAATAACTGCTGAAAAAGAATGAATATTATCCCTATTTAATTTTTTAAACCCTCCTGTTTGAAACATTATTGATTTAGCTTCTACAGTACTTAATCGTTCGTCATGCATTTTTACTATAATGTTAAATTTATATTTTAATAAAAACGCGAATTTTTCTGATTTTTTTGTGATTTTTTGTTTAGTGCCATTGATATTAAGAGGAAGACCTACTATCAAGAGTTGAGGTTCCCAATGTTTTAATAATCTTTTTACAGCATCCCAATTAGGAGCTCCGTTATGTGCTTTTAAAGTATTTAATGGTCTTGCTTTATTAAGAATATTTTCTCCTACTGCTGCTCCTATTCTTTTTGTTCCAAAATCAAATGCAATTACTATCATGATGTAATCTCTGTTGTGTTTTTTGTTCGATATAATCTAATAAAATACTAGTAATAGAAATTTTTTGTTCTGATTCAATTTCACAAATTCCTGTAGGACTTGTCACGTTAATTTCAGTTAATTTATCACCTATAATATCTAATCCAACAAATATTAATCCTTTTCTTTGTAAAATTGGAGCTAAATAATTAGCTATTGTCCAATCATTTTTATTTAATAATTGTATTTTAGCTTGTCCTCCAACAGCTAAATTAGCTCTTGTTTCTCCAGTTTGAGGTATTCTAGCTAGACACCATGGTATAATTTTTCCATTAACGATTAAAACTCTTTTGTCACCAATATTTATTTTTGGCAAATAGGCTTGAACCATACAAAACTTTGTTTCATAATGAGTCATATTTTCTATAATAACTGAAAAATTAGGGTCATCTTGTTTAATACGAAATATACTAGTACCTCCCATTTTATTTAGTGGTTTTACAACAATGTCTTTATGTTTTTTCCAAAACTTACGTATTCTATCAGAATTTCTTGTGACTAAAGTATCTGTTGTAAATTCCGAAAACCAAGAGATAAAAATTTTTTCATTACAATCACGTAAACTTTGTGGTTTATTAACGATTAACACTCCTGTATTTTCTGCACGTTCTAGTATATATGTTGAATAAATAAATTCTGTATTAAATGGTGGATCTTTTCTCATTAAAATAACATCTAATATATTTAAAGGGATGTTTGTTTCATCAATAATTTTATACCATTTTTTTATATTTTTTTCTATATGGATCAAACGTACTCTTGCATATGGATGACCATTTTGTAAATAAAGATCATTGATTTCCATATAGTAAATTATATGATTTCTTTTTTGAACTTCTAATAAGATAGCGAAACTTGAATCTTTTTTAATGTTAATAGATTCAATAGAATCCATGACGATTCCAACTTTTAAGTTTGTTTTTTTATACATCTATTTAATCTTAGTTAATTGAAAAAGATATTTTTTAAAAAAATTTTTTGAAAACAGACGATATTTTTTTATATTTGATTTAAAAATTTTAAATATTTATATTTATCAAATTAAAATAATATTATTTTTTAAAATATATCGAAAAATTATTTTTGTAAAATTTTTTTATGTATTTACATCATTTTTTTAAAAAATTAATTTTTAATTATTAATCATATTTATTACCTGAGTAATTGTCAAATCTAGACCAGTGCCCATTAAAAGTTAAACAGACTGTACCAATTGGACCATTTCTTTGTTTTCCTATTATTATCTCTGCGATACCTTTAAAGTCACTATTTTCATGATAAATTTCATCACGATATATAAACATTATTAAATCTGCATCTTGTTCTAAAGAACCGGATTCACGTAAATCTGAATTTACAGGTCTTTTATCTGATCTTTGTTCTAAAGATCGGTTAAGCTGTGACAATGCTATTACTGGAACTTGCAGCTCTTTTGCCAATGCTTTTAATGTTCTAGATATTTCTGCAATTTCGAGAGTTCGATTTTCTGACAAAGAAGGTACTCTCATAAGTTGTAAATAATCGACCATAATTAAAGTTAGTCCATTGTTTTCGCGATAAATTCTGCGTGCTCTCGAACGCACTTCACTAGGAGTTAGTGCTGAAGAATCATCAATGTAAATATTCTTTTTTTTAAGTAATACATTAATTGTTCCAGACATACGCGCCCAATCTTCATCATTCAATTGTCCAGTACGAATTCGAGCTTGATTTACTCTAGATAGAGAAGCTAACATACGCATCATAATTTGCTCACCAGGCATCTCTAAACTAAAAATAAGAACTGGTTTATCATAAAGCATAGCAGCATTTTCGCATAAGTTCATTGCAAATGTTGTTTTTCCCATCGAAGGTCTAGCAGCAATAATAATTAGTTCAGAACGCTGTAATCCTGATGTTTTTTTGTTTAGATCTTGATATCCTGTATTAATGCCTGTGACTCCATCATGTGGTGATAGAAATAATTTTTCGATACTAGAAACAGTTTCATCAAGAATTTGTTCTACATTTTTTGGGCCTGAATCTTTTTTAAAACGTTTTTCTGCAATTTTAAAAACACTCGATTCTGCATAATCTAATAATTCTTCACTTTTTCTACCTTGTGTATCATATCCAGCATTAGCAATTTTATTAGCTACTAATATCATTTCTCTTACTATGGCACGTTCTCGAACTATATCAGCATATGCAGTAATATTAGCTGTACTAGGTGTATTTTTTGATAGTTCAGCTAAATAGGAAAATCTACCTACACTTTCTAACTTACCTTTTTGTTCTAAAGATTCAGATAGAGTAATCAAATCAATTGGATATCCTAAGTCAAGAAGTTGTTGCATTTCTTGAAATATTAAACGATGGGGTTTACTAAAAAAATCATCTGCAACAACATGTTCTGAAACTGTATCCCATTGTTCATTATCTAACATTAAACCACCTAATACAGATTGTTCTGCTTCTAAAGAATGTGGTGGGATTTTTAATCTGTTAATTTGATGTAAATATAATTTATTTTTAGCCATATTTATTGCATATACCATTATTTAGTGAATCTCTATGAAATTATATCGTAATATTGCAATAGTACATCATTTACGAATTGATCTATCTAGATCCTTTTTAAAAATCTTTTGTTTAATATAAATTTAAAATTTTATTAAATTTTTATTAATACAACTCTATTTACTACTAACAAAATTATTCACATGTTTTTAATGTTTTATAATTAAAAAACATGCGATTGTTTTTTTAACTTATTATGTTTTTTACTTACTAAAATAGTAATAATTAAATTTATTTAAATAAATTATTTAGAAGGGTTTGTAATATTTTTTGCATTTTAATTTTATTAAAATTTACAATAAAAAATTGAATAAATAGGGAAATTATAATTCTTTTGAAATCTTAAAAAAATAATATAGCATTTTTATAAATTTGATCATACTAAATAAAATATTTAGCATGTATAATTAAAATTTATTATCTAAAAAAAAGATTATTATGTTTATTAATTTTGAAAAATGGAGTTTTTATTATGGCAAGTAGAGGTGTTAACAAAGTCATTCTTATTGGACATTTAGGACAAGATCCAGAAGTACGTTATATGCCTAATGGTAATGCAGTTGTAAATATGACATTAGCAACTTCAGAAAACTGGAAAGATAAAAATACTGGAGAAAACAAAGAAAAAACTGAGTGGCATAGAATAGTATTATTTGGTAAATTAGCAGAAATTGCAGGTGAATATCTTCGAAAAGGTTCTCAAGTATACATTGAAGGATCATTGCAAACTAGAAAATGGCAAGATCAAAATGGACTGGAACGTTATACAACAGAAATTGTTGTAAATATTAGTGGTACGATGCAAATGTTAGGAAATCGTAATTCTAATCTACAAACTGTCTCAAAAAATGATAATAATATTATTTTACCGAAAACAAAAAAAACAGAAAAAGTAGATTTTGAAAATCAATCTGAAAAATACAAATCCGATAAAGATTCAATGAATAATTCTTCAGAAATAGATTTTGATGATGAAATACCTTTTTAATATGTATAGAAAAAAATATGTTTTTAGGCCCCAATTGTTTTGGGGCTCTATATTTTAACGTTTTAAAATATATTTAAAGATTGTAAAATTTTTAAACAAAATTCTTTTTTATGAGAAATAAATGGCATATGAGCTGCTTTTTTAATAATACTAGAATTAGTGTTCGGCCATTTTTTATCTAATATTTTTACTATTTTTTTAGGAACTAAACTATCTAATGCACCATATATACGTAATAAAGGAACTTCTAGAAGATTCATTTCTAAACGTAAATCTACATATAAAATGATTTCTAGATTATTTTGTAAAAAATTTAAACTTGGTTTTTCTTCAGAAAATAATATTTTTTTTAAAATATTTATATCTTTAATATATTGTTTTTTGTTGGTGATTTGTAAATTTAAAAAATTATCTATTGTTCTGTAATAATTTTTTTTTAAATTTTCATAAAAATATTGAACTGTATTTTTCTTAATTCCTGGCCAGTTTGGTTTTTCTATAAAACATGGAGACGAGGCAACAGTAACTACAGCTAATATATCTTTCGGATAAGATAG
Source organism: Buchnera aphidicola (Diuraphis noxia) (assembly GCF_001700895.1). NCBI lineage: Bacteria > Pseudomonadati > Pseudomonadota > Gammaproteobacteria > Enterobacterales > Erwiniaceae > Buchnera > Buchnera aphidicola. The sequence goes on along the minus strand of NZ_CP013259.1, from coordinate 576,592 downwards.
AGCTAATTTACTAGCAATTAATCCACCCATAGACCATCCCATCCAAATAGATTTTTTTGGCATATGATCATGTAAAATTTCAACTATTTGATCTATTTTCATAGGGAATAGTTTTTTATTTTTCCCAAAACCTGGTAAATCGATTAAATAAAATTTAAAAAAAAATTGTAATTCTTTTATAATGAACAGCCATATTTTTGAATGTAAACCCCATCCACTAAGTAAAATAATATTTTTTTTTCCTTTTCCTGCAATGTTATAATAAAATTTTTGCATTTACTTTCCTTTTGTTATATAAAAAATTTTAATTAAATTAATCAAGAACATTTAAAATTTTCTTTATTTTTAAATTTTGTTGTTTTTTTTTAATAAATCAGTAAAATTAATTAATCAAATATATTTATTTTAAATAAAAATTATGATTACTATTTCTGAAAGTGCACAACACCATTTTAGATCACTTTTATCAAAAGAACCTGACGGAACTCAAATACGTGTTTTTATTACAAATCCTGGAACACCTATGGCAGAATGCGGAGTTGCATATTGTTCAATAGATGAAGTAGAAAAATCAGATATTCGATTCGAATATAATCAATTTTCTATTTACATTAATAAAGATCTTATTTCATTTTTAAAAAATGCTGAAATTGATCTTATTGTTGATAAAATTAGTTCTCAATTAACTTTAAAAGCTCCATATGCTAAAAGCAATATTTTTCAAAAAAAATATTCTTCATTAGAAGATAAAATAAAATATTTTTTAAATGTTGAAATTAATCCTCAATTATTAATGCATGGAGGGGAAGTCAATTTAATTGAAATTGATCAAAAAAATGGAACGGCTATTATACAATTTCGTGGTGGTTGTAATGGATGCTCTATGATAGGAATCACTTTGAAAGAAACCGTTGAAAAAAAACTTTTAGCTGCTTTTCCTGAAATCAAAAAAGTATATGATGGAACAGAACATTTACATGGACAACATTCATTTTATTAATTTGAAATCTAATTAATTCATTGTGGTTAAGATTAATAAAGTATTAATACACTATGTAAATTATTTTGAATTTTCAGTGGATTTTTTATTTAAAATGTTTTGACTTAACAAAAAATGTAATTTAGTTAAAGCTGCCTCTATAGTTAAATTATAGCTGTTAATTACATCAACTTTTATAAGAGAATTGCTGGTCGCATATCCGTTCATATTTACTCTTCTAGATATACATTGTGTTAAATTAATAATACGTTTTTACATGCTAAATATAATTCGTTTATTGAAAAAATCTCGATTTTGAGGTGCATTTCCTGTGTCATATGTACATAGTATGATGTCTTTGGATAAAGTATAAACAATTTTTAATCACTTGTGCTTATATACCTAAATAAATGCTAATTATACCATTAGGTTGAAGTATAATTTGATAGATTTTGAATCTGTTTCGATAATTTTTGATTTCTTTTTATAAAGCAAACAAGTATCTTTTTCTACTTCAAGAAATGATCGTAAATGAGTAGAAGAAAACGCATCTAACCTATTTTCATCTAATTTGGTTGTTCTATTTCCTCTATAAAGTTTATGATTAAAAAAAAGAGTGACTTCATTAATAGAATAGTATGTTGCTATTAAAAGAGCATTTAATAAGTTTTGACGAGCATTTCAATGAACTTCTGATACAGGACTCTGAGAGCCTGTTATAATCACTAGTTTTTTTCAATTCTCAAATATGAATGATAAAACCGATGCTGTATATGTCATCGTGTTTGTTCTATGTAAAATAACAAATCGATCATATTTAAAATAGTTTTTTTAATATCATTAGCAATAATTTTTTCATTTTTTTGTTGTCATATTAGAAGAGTCAAGTAATGGTTGGTATTCTTTTATAGTGAAATATAGGATTTTTTTTATGAGATTCTAACTTTTCAATAGTTGTGTTTAAAGAAATCCAGAACTTGAAATATATCCAGATTTTTATATTTGCATACCAATAGTATCACCTCTATATACAATATATATAAATCTTTTTTTCATTTATTAATTCTTTTTATTTTTTTAAGAATATGATTCACGCTTAAAAATAAAGTATATCTTAATATAATGTTACTATTTTTTTTAAATAAATCAAGTCAACTAAATATATAAAATGAATGAATAATTTTTTGCATATTATTTTTTAATAAATATTTAACAATATTTAAGTATTTCAAATGAGTATATATATTATGTTTGATTTAAATTATAAACAGGAATTAAATAAAAGAAGAACCTTTGCTATTATTTCTCATCCTGATGCTGGTAAAACTACTATTACTGAAAAAATGTTATTATTTGGAAAAGTAATTCGTACTTCTGGAGTAGTTAAAGGTACAGGCAATATAAAATACGCTAAATCTGATTGGATGGATATTGAAAAAAAACGTGGTATTTCTGTTACTACTTCTGTGATGCAATTTACATATAAAAAATTTTTAATTAATTTATTAGATACTCCAGGTCATAAAGATTTTTCAGAAGACACATATCGCATTCTTACTGCAGTAGATTCTTGTTTAGTTGTTATTGATGCAGCTAAAGGTATTGAAGAACGCACACAAAAATTAATTGATGTTACACGTATGCATAATACTCCTATCATTACATTTATTAATAAATTAGATCGTGATAGTCGAGACCCAATAGAAATTTTAGATGAAATCGAAAAAAAATTAAAATTAAGTTGTATTCCTGTGACTTGGCCTATTAGTTGTGGAAGAAATTTTAAAGGCGTTTATCATATTTATGAGAAGATAATTTATCTATATAAAAATAAAGTATCGCAAACACAATCTTTATCAAGAATTGAAGGTTTTTATAATTTATCTAGCACTGTTTTAGATCAATATATTGGAACTATATTAGCTAATCAAGTACGTCAAGAATTAGATTTAATAATGAATGTATATGCTAAATTTGATAGTCAAAAGTTTTTGAAAGGGCTTTTAACACCTATTTTTTTTGGTAGTGCGCTTGGAAATTTCGGTGTTGATCATGTATTAACCAGTCTAATAAAATGGGCACCTCCTCCTTTATCTCGTCAAACTTATACACGTCAAGTAAATCCTCAAGAGAAAGCATTTACAGGTTTTGTTTTTAAAATTCAAGCTAACATGGATTTAAAACATCGTGATCGTATAGCTTTTATCAGGATTGTTTCTGGTCAATACACAAAAGGAATGAAATTAAGACATGTACGTATTAAAAAAAACATTATTATTTCTGATGTTTTTTCTTTTTTAGCTGGAGATAGATTGTTAATAAAAAAAGCTTATCCTGGTGATATAATAGGATTTCATAATCATGGAACAATTCAAATTGGGGATACTTTTACAGAAGGAGAAGATATTAAATTTATTGGTATACCTAGTTTTGCACCAGAAATGTTTCGTCGAATTTATTTAACAAATCCTCTTCAGCAAAAACAATTAATTAAAGGCTTAAAACAATTATCAGAAGAAGGAACTATACAAGTATTTCGTCCAATTAATAATAACAATTTGATTTTAGGTGCAATTGGCATTTTACAATTTGACGTTGTTATTGAACGTTTAAAAATGGAATATCATATAGATGCCCAGTATGAAGAAATTAATGTTGTAGTTGCTCGCTGGATTAGATCTAAAACTCATTTACATCTTGATTCTTTTAAAAATAATAACAGTATGTATTTAGCATATGATATTTTTAATAATTTAATATATTTAGCTCCTAGCCAGGCTAATTTGAATATAGTTATGAATGAATATTCTGATATAATATTCGATAAAATGAGAACAAAAAACCAATAATTCTTTAAAAAAATAAAAGAATTATTTTTAATTAATTTTTGGATATTTAATAATGAAACGAGTTGTTTTAATTGTATTAGATTCTTTTGGAATCGGTTCTAGTTTCGATGCAAATAAATTCGATGATGTTGGTTCAGATACATTTGGACATATAGCAGAAAAATGTTTTTTAGGTTTAGCTAATATAAACAGAAAAGGTCCGCTATATATTCCTAATTTAGTAAAATTAGGAATTATTAAGGCTGCGAAAAAATCTACAGGACAATGTCCTTTAGGGTTTAAAGATAATGAAAAAGTGATAGCTAGTTATGGATTTTCCAGCGAGATTTCTTCTGGAAAAGATACTACTTCAGGACATTGGGAAATTGCAGGGGTACCTATTTTAGGTAATTGGTTTTATTTTAAAGAAAAATATAATAGCTTTCCTGACGTATTGTTAAATAAAATTATCAATTATTGTAAATTACCAGGTATTATAGGAAATTGTCATGCGTCAGGCACAGATATTATCTATAATTTAGGTGAAAAACATATTAAAACAAAACAACCAATTTTATATACTTCTTCAGATTCTGTTTTGCAAGTAGCATGTCATGAAGTTTTTTTTGGATTATCAAAACTTTATAAATTATGTGAAATTATTCGCATGATTTTAGATGATGGTGGATATAAAGTTGCTCGAGTTATTGCTAGACCTTTTATTGGAGATTATAAATTAAACTTTCGACGTACAGATAATAGGCGTGATTTTTCAATCAAACCTTTTTCTACGACAGTTATGGAAAAACTAATATCTGAAAAAAAAGGAAAAGTTATTGGAATTGGTAAAATTTCTGATATTTACGCTGGAATAGGTATAAGTAAAAAAGTCAAGTCAACTGGTCTAAAAGATTTATGTGATAGTACGATTAATGAAATAAAATTATCTAAAGATGATACTATGATTTTTACTAATTTAGTAGATTTTGATTCAAATTGGGGTCATCGTCGAGATGTTTCTGGGTATGCTAAAGGATTAGAATATTTCGATTCTAGATTGTCTGAAATCATAAATTTGATTACTGAAAAAGATTTGTTAATATTAACTGCAGATCATGGGTGTGATCCCACTTGGAAAGGAACAGATCATACAAGAGAAAACGTTCCAATATTAATTTATTCACCTATTATAAAGCCTTTTTATTTAGGATACCGTAAAACCTTTTCAGATATAGGTCAAACTATCGCTAAGTATTTTTTACTATCTGATATGGAATATGGTAAAAACATGTTTCAATAATTTAAAAAAATATTTTTGATATTTAAAAAAGGAAAAAAATTAGTGTCTACACTTCATATTAATAGTAAAAAAAATGACTTTTCCGACATAGTTCTTATGCCAGGTGATCCCTTACGGGCTAAATATATTGCTGAAAATTATTTAAATAATTTTTATCAAATTAATAATACTCGTTTGATGTTGGCTTATACTGGATTTTATAAAAATAGAAAAGTTTCGATTATGAGTCATGGTATAGGAATACCATCTGCTTCACTATACGTTAGGGAATTGATTGTTGGATATGATGTAAAAAAAATTATTCGTATTGGGACTTGTGGTGCTGTAAGAGACGATATAAAATTACGTGATATAGTAATTAGTATGGGTGCTTGTACTGACTCAAAAGTGAACAGAATAAAGTTTAATAATCATGATTTTTGTGCTCTTTCTGATTTTAATATGCTTTACAAAACAGTTGAAATTTCAAAAAAATTAAATATTAATGTTCATGTTGGTAATTTTTTCACTACTGATTCTTTTTATAATGATGATGCAAAAATGTTAAAAATTTTAAAAAAATATAATGTTCTGGGAGTAGACATGGAAACTGCAGGAATATATGGAATCGCATCTGAATTTAAGGCAAAAGCATTATCAATATGTACTGTTTCGGATCATATTGTAAAACAAGAAAGTATATCATCCGGCGATAGAGAATCTAGTTTTAATGATATGATTAATATAGCTTTAGAATCTATTTTTTAATTTAAAATTTTTGGTGAGAAAGGGATTCGAACCCTTGATACGTTTCCATATACACGCTTTCCAAGCGTGCTCCTTAAGCCTCTCGGACATCTCACCGTTTTAAAATTTTTTTATACTATAAAAGTAAATATATTAATCTAAAAAAAATAACTACGTCAAGTTTTTACTACAAAAAAAACGAAATTTAATTTTATTTATTACATTTTATATAATTAGTAAAATTATATTCGTACATAGCTGAATAAACAAAATCATATTTATTTTAATAGAATATATTTTTTTATTTGAGTATAATTCTTTATGTTATTACTTTAAATTACAGTATGCAATTAACAGGAATAGATTTTATTATGAAACATTAAAAATAATCTTGTAATATACTAAAATGTTTTTAATTGAAATAATTTCAACACTAATGATAGTTCTTCGTATTGTATTTATAAAATAAATTATAAAATTTTTTTATTGATTTTATTTCATTATGAACTTGTATTTATGTCCTGCCAGCAGATATATTTCATGCTGGTTTTATTAACGAATTATTTAATAATAAAAATATGGCAGAAAAACGAAATATTTTTCTAATAGGACCAATGGGTGCCGGGAAAAGTACTATTGGTCGTCAATTATCTCAACAATTGAATATTGAATTTTTTGATTCTGATCAAGAAATTGAAAAGCGTACTGGTGCTGATATCAGTTGGGTTTTTGATATAGAAGGTGAAAATGGTTTTCGTTTAAGAGAACAAAAAATTATTAATGAATTAACTCAAAAACAAGGAATTGTTCTTGCTACAGGTGGCGGTTCAGTTAAATTCAAAGAAACTCGTAATTGTTTATCAGCTCGTGGTATTGTCGTTTATTTAGAAACAACAATTGAAAAACAATTGTCACGTACTAAACGAGACAAAACAAGACCATTATTACAAGTTCCTACTGCCAATCGCATTATATTAGAAAATTTAGCAAATGAAAGAAATCCTTTATATGAAGAAATTGCAGACATAACGATTCAAACTGATAAAAATAGTGCTAAAGTTGTAGCTTTTAATATAATTAATTTATTAGAAAAATTGTAATATTAGCACTTAGAATAAAAATTTCACGGAGTGTAAAAAAATTTGAAACGGTTGAAAGTTATTCTCGGAAAACGTAGTTATCCTATTAGTATTGGTTCTAATATTATTGAAAAAGACGATATTTTTTTGCCTTTAAAACCTGGTAATCAAGCAATGCTAGTTACAAATAAAACATTAGCTAATCTTTTAAAAGATAAAGTAGTTTATCATTTAAGAAAATCAGGGATAAAAATAGATCAAGTCATTCTCTCAGATGGAGAGCAGTATAAAACGTTAAATGAAATGGAAGTTATTATTTCAGCATTATTAGAGAAAAAACATACTCGTAGTACTACTTTGATTGCATTAGGTGGAGGAGTGATAGGTGATCTAACTGGATTTGCTGCTTCTATTTATCAAAGAGGTATACGTTTTATTCAAATCCCAACCACGCTTTTAGCTCAAGTAGATGCTTCTATTGGTGGCAAAACAGGTGTCAATCATGTTCTTGGAAAGAATATGATTGGTTCTTTTTGGCAACCATCTTCTGTTATTATTGATATTGATTGCTTAAAAACACTTCCATGTAATGAATTAATTTCTGGTATGGCAGAAGTTATTAAGTATGCGATTCTTTTTGATGCAAACTTTTTTTCTTGGTTAGAAGAAAATATTAAAGATGTTTTATTACTTAATAAAAAATTGCTTACTTATTGTATAAAAAAATGTTGTGAATTAAAATCCCAATTAATTTCAGTTGATGAAAGAGAAAGTAATTTTAGAGCATTATTAAATCTTGGTCATACATATGGTCATGCTATTGAAGCTCATTCTGGTTATGGTAGTTGGTTACATGGTGAAGCAATATCAGTAGGTATAGTTATGGCAGGACGTACTGCAGAAATACTTGGATATTTTAAAAAAGAAGATTTACAAAGAATTATTGCATTAATGAAAAAAACTGGTTTACCTGTAAAAGGTCCTAAAAATATGTCACCTGCTTCATATATTCCTTATATGATGAGAGATAAAAAAGTTATTTCAGGTGAGATTAGATTAGTTTTACCTTTATCGATTGGAAAAGCAGAAGTTTATAATAATATAGATAAAAATATTGTTTTAACTGCTATTAAAAATTCTTAGTAAATTTTTTTATCAAAAAAATTAAAATGATCGAGGATCATATATTTATCAATATGTTTAATAGTATTTTTCTCTTATATAGTTTTATTTTTTTAAACACAACATATTTCGTATTCGTTCTAAAAAAATAGAATGGATATATTTCATAAAGATTTTTGGTATTTGTAAATAATCAATAAAACTATAAAGAGAAAAAATATTTTTCAGATAAAAAACTGAAAAACAATTATAAAAATCAAAATAAAAATATGCAATAGAAAAATTTATTTATTAAATATTTTAAAAAATTTTTTATAATTTTATTTATAAATAATTATAGGAAAATTGATATGAAAAAGTTTTTTTTAGCAGCTTCAATTTTATCTGCCGATTTTGCACGTTTAGGAGAGGATACAAAAAATGTGATTGATTCAGGAAGCGATTTAATACATTTTGATGTCATGGACAATCACTATGTACCTAATTTAACTATGGGTCCTATGATCCTACAATCTTTGCGAAATTATAATATTACCGCTCCAATTGATGTTCATTTAATGGTTAAACCGGTAGATAATCTAATCCCTCAATTTGCAAAAGCTGGTGCTACTTTTATTACTTTTCATCCAGAAGCTACAGATCATATCGAACGTACGTTAACTTTAATTAAAGAACATGGATGTAAAGCAGGATTAGCGTTTAATCCAACTACACCACTTAATTTTCTTGATTACATATTAGAAAAACTAGATTTAATTTTACTTATGTCAGTGAATCCTGGTTTTGGTAATCAATCTTTTTTACGATCTACATTAAAAAAATTACGTGAGGTAAAAAAAATTATTGATACTAATTTTTCAGATATCCTTTTAGAGGTGGATGGAGGAATAAAATTAGAAAATATTGCGGAAATAGCTTTATCTGGAGCAAATGTTTTTGTAATTGGAACTGGTTTATTTCAGCATGCAAATTATAATTTGATTATAAAAAAAATTCGAAAAGAATTACGAGATGTTTATTCGAAACGTATTCATTAACATTAGAGTATAAAATGATTTCTTCTAAACCTATTTTATTTAGTGCTATACAACCTACTGGTAATATCACTATTGGAAATTATATTGGCACTATGCGTCATTGGTCTATATTACAAAATAATTATGACTGTTTTTACTGTATTGCAGATTTACATTCACTTACTACATTAGAAAATAATTTTTTTCTAAAAAAATCAATATTAGATACATTATCGTTTTATTTAGCATGTGGAGTAAATCCTGAAAAAAGTGTTGTGTTTGTTCAATCTCATGTTTACCAACACAGCCAATTAAACTGGATTCTAAATTGTTATACTCAATTTTCTGAATTATTTCGTATGACACAGTTTAAAAAAAAGAGAAAAACAAAACATGATCATATAGAAAAAATTAATGTAGGTTTGTTTAATTATCCTGTTTTAATGGCATCAGATATTTTATTATATCAGACAAATTTTGTTCCAGTTGGAAGTGATCAAAAACAACATATAGAATTGACACGTAATATAGCAAATCGTTTTAATTCTTTATACAGTAGTGATGTGTTCACAATACCTAAACCTTTAATTAATCAATATGGTTGTAAAATTATGTCTTTATTAGAACCTAATAAAAAAATGTCTAAATCTGATATTAATAAAAATAATGTTATTTTTTTATTAGATGATATTTCTTCAGTAAATTTAAAGATTAAACAATCTATAACTGATTCAGACAAATCATGTAAAATATATTATGATAGAAAAAAAAAACCAGGTATTTCAAATTTATTAGAAATTCTTTCTGCTATCTCTAATAAAGATATCGATGTTTTATCACGAGAATTAGAAGGTATCATGTATGCAGAATTTAAAAATATTGTTTCAGATGCTATATCAAAATTTTTATGTAAACTGCAAAAATCTTATATTAATTATCGTCGGGATGAATCATTTTTAAAAAAAATAGCTTATGAAGGTGCTATAAAAGCTCGATTAAAATCTGAAAAAACTTTACAAAAAGTACAATCTAAACTAGATTTTTTTTCTATTTTTTAAATAAACTAGAAAGCAATTCTCTTCCAGTTTATTTGTAGATGTAAAAGTGATTAACAATACTTTATTTTAAACATATTATTAAAAATTCTTTTTAAGTAATTTTTTGATATGTTTTATGCATATAAATGAATATAGATAAAAAAACAACTATAGCATATAAAATATTTGAACCAATTAAAGTAGCATATAGTCCTTTTTTTTCTACAATAGGACTAGTTAGAATAAATGTTAAAACAGTTCCCATAGTTCCAAATAATAAAATAAAATTTATTACCTTTGGAGAGGGTTTTTTTGTTTCTAATGATGCTAATGTAATAATAATTGTATAAATAGCACTAGAAAAAAAACCTAAACTAATAATAATGCATTGCAGTGCTAAAAAATTTTTATTGTTAATAAAACTATACATAAGTAAAGTAGATATACTTGAAAGAAATATAAACATATGATGTAAATTAAAAAATTTAATAAAAAAACTGAAAAACCACATACCAATCATATAAGACATCCAAAACTTACTAACCAAACTTCCTGTTTTTATTATGTTTAAATTCATAATTTCAGTAATATATTGTGGAACCCAAGAAATAAAACTTAATTGTCCTAAGATATAAAGTAATGCTGCAATAGATAATAAAAAAATATTAATATTCCATTTTTCTTTTTCTTCTTGCTCATTGTTATCTATCTTATGTTTTAAGTTTGGAAAACGTACGTTAATTGTTAATATAAAAATAAATAGATAAATTCCTCCTATACATATGTAAATCCAATACCATGTAACCTTTTTTTCTAAAAGATAAGCAGCAATAATAGGAAATATCATTCCTGACATACTAAAAAATGAATCAGTTAATAGTAGTTTAGAACCTCTTTGTCTTCCTGAATATAAGTAAGTAATAAGAAATGTACCAATTGACATAGTCATACCACTTACTAATCCGAGTATAAACATGTTGATAGAAAAATACATGATATGATTACTATAGACTATACCGACTATTGCTAGAATGGTTAAAAAAAATCCTAATATCAATTGTTTTTTTAATGATATATATTCTATCATCCAGGAATTTAATAGAATAGATAACAATATTCCAGCATTTAAAAAAGTAAATGTATTACTTATTTGAGATATCGACAAATGAAAGTAATTAGAAATATTTCCTATTATCATACCCGTTACTACAATTAATGCGCCTGTAAATGCATAAGAAAAAAAACTAATCCATGTAAGAGCAGTTTGATTAATGTTTTTCATTTTTTGGATTCCATTTTTTAAAAAATTTTAAATTTTAAAAAATTGTCATCTAAAATACTTATAAGTATTCATACTTTTAAATATATTTATAAGAATTTGTAAACAATCTTATTATTTTTTAATATTTAAAAAAAATTAGATTAATATTTTAAATATTTAAGTTTAATTTTGATATAATATAATGTATATTTCATCTTAAAAATTGATTTTTTAAATACTTGATTTAATAAAATTATAAATATCACATCTAAAAAAATATTTTTTATATATAAAATTTTTAAAAACTAAATTTTGCTTTTTTATACAGTTATAATTTTTTTACAAAAAAAGCAATTTTTTTATGGACCCAAAAAAGAAAAATATATTCATTTTCTGCATAAATTTCGGCCATATTATTAAGTTAACATAGTTTGTCATAAAAAACTTTCAAAATAATAAATCAAGATATATTATCTTATAAGTTATATGTATATAAATGAACGATCTTTTGATATTATCTAACATATTAATTTTATTTAGTTTTATATCACATATATTTTTTTAATTACCATGTGAAACGATAAAAAAATTTTTAAAATAGAATGTTATTTTTCACGTAAAAATATAATTTAAAAAATTAAATTATTTGTTTATGAGAATTTTTTACTATTTTAAAATAACACATATAAAATATTTTAAAAAATTTCACCTTCAACTCCTATTGAATATTTCATATCTATAATTTAATGATTTCACATAGTAAAAAAATATTAATAATATATGTCTTATTGATTATTGAATGATTCAAAAATCGGATAACAAATATTCTTTTGAACTAAAAGAAATGAAAAATTGTTTTAATTTTTCCAAAAACATGCGAACTAAAGACTTATTAATTAAGATAGTATGAAAATTGCATTTTTTATAACATATATAAGATTCCAAAATATTTTTTTGATATGTGATGTATTTAATAACTAAAAATCATACTATATCTTTTTTCAGATATTGTATTATTTATAATAATGATTTTAATGTAAGAGTAAAATTTTTTCTAAAATACTTTAGAAAAAATATTTCTATACAATTAAACTATTTTTTATTTTTCAAAGATTTCAATAAATTGCAATGTTAGTAATACCTAAAAAAGTTTTTATTCATTAAATATTAGTTGAAATATATACATATTTTAGGAGTATTAAATGATTTTTTTTATTCTAAAAAAACTAATGTTATTTTTTATCATATTATATGTTCCAAAATCGTTTGCAGACTCAATATGTTTAAATCATATTAATGTGAAACTACATTCGGAAATAAAAAATACATTTAAAAATGATGACGATAAATTAGGTTATGCATTAGGTGTGTCATTAGGAAATTATATTAATCAATCTTTTGAAAAGCAAAAAAAAATAGGTGTAAATTTAGATAAAGATAGTCTTGTAAAAGGAGTTCAAGATGCTATTTCTGGTAATTTAAAATTACCGCAGCAAGAGATTGCTGGGATTCTTATAAAGTTAGAAGAAAAATTAAAAAGTGCAACTAAAATTCAATTAGAAAAAAATGCGAAAGAAAATTTTATCCAGGGAGAATTATATATGAAAAATTTTTCTCATCACAAAGGTGTCAAAAAAACATCTAGCGGTCTTTTATATTTAATAGAAAAACTGGGTGAAGGTGAATCATTAAAAGATAATACAAAAATTACTGTGCATTATAAAGGTACATTAATTAATGGAGTAGAATTTGATAATTCTTATAAAAGAGGAGAACCTGTATCATTAATGTTAAAAGATGTTATATTAGGTTGGCAAGAAGGTTTAAAATATATAAAAAAAGGTGGTAAAATAAAATTAGTCATACCTCCTCATTTAGGATATGGAGAAAACGCAATTATTAATATTCCAGGAAATTCGACTTTGATTTTCGATATAGAATTATTAGATGTAATTAATTCGGAGTCTTAATATTCTTATCAAATAATTAACGTTTAACATTTTATCTTCGTCTAAATTCTTATGAAAACTTTAATATGAATTATACAATATTAGTGACAGGTGCTGTTTATGGAACACAAAATTCAAGTACTGCATTTCTTTTTTGTCAATCTTTAGTCAAAACAAAACATAAATTACATAGTGTGTTTTTTTATTGTGATGGTGTACTTAATGCTAACAAAATAACTACGCCCGCAAGTGATGAGTTTAATCTTATTAAAGCATGGCAAAAATTAAATAAAAAATATAAAGTAAAGTTATATGTTTGCAATAGCGCAGCTCTTAGACGAGGTGTATCAGAAGATGAAAAAACTTCAAATATATGTTCTAAAAAAGGTAATGTAGCACTCTATTTTGAATTAAGTGGATTAATAGAATTAGCTCATTCTATAAAAATATGTGACCGTATAATACAATTTTAATTTGGTATATTTAATATCATGAACAAAATTGCTTTTGTTTTTTCGCATTCACCACATGGAACTAGTTTTGGTAGAGAAGGACTAGATGCTATTTTTGGTGTGTCTTCTATTTTAAAAAAAATCAGTTTATTTTTTATTGGTGATGGTGTATTACAATTAATAAAAAGTTATCGTTCGGAAAGAATTTTAGCACGAAATTATACTTCTGCTTTTTCAATATTATCTTTCTATAATATTAAAAATTTTTATTGTTGTAAATCATCTTTATTAGAAAGAGGTTTAAATTTTAACACAAATTTTATATTAAATGTAAATGTATTAGATTCATGTGTTTTGCGTTTAAAGTTAGTCAGCTATGATGCAATTATTAATTTTTAAGGTACATAAATATGTTACATACTTTAATGAAATCTCCTTTTTTGAGCAATATTTCGCTGCTTACAAGTATGTTAAAAACATCAGATTCTTTTTTAGCTCTTCAAGATGGTGTATTGATTGGATTAATAGATAATATTTTTTTAAAAAATATAATCATGTCCTCAGCAAAATTATATCTTATAAAAGACGATGTTTATGCTAGAGGTATCCAAAAAAATATCTCTAATAAATTTGTTTTAATTAGTTATATTCATTTCGTTTCATTGACACTTAAACATAAACAACAAATGACTTGGTAAAATACCAGTTTAAAGTTAATTTATTATATCCAACCTAAAAATCTTCATATATAGAAGAATCGTGATATTTATATTATCTTGATATTTTTTTAAAAAATCAATTAGAAATAGGAGTTTCTATGGCCACAGTTAATCAATTGGTCCGTAAACCTCGTTTACGAAAAGTAACTAAAAGTAATGTTCCCGCATTAGAAGGAAGTCCTCAAAAAAGAGGTGTTTGTACTAGGGTGTATACCACGACTCCTAAAAAACCTAATTCAGCACTTCGTAAAGTATGTCGAGTAAGATTAACTAATGGATTTGAAGTTACTGCTTATATTGGAGGTGAAGGTCATAACTTACAAGAACATTCTGTTATTTTGATAAGAGGAGGTCGAGTTAAAGATTTACCTGGAGTACGATATCATGTCATTAGAGGTTCGTTAGATTGTGCTGGTGTGAAAGAACGTAAAAAAGGTCGTTCTAAATATGGAGTTAAAAAACCTAAAACTTAAATACATTGTTTTAGATATCAATCTTACAATATTATTAATTATTTACATTTATTTAAATTATATGGGGTTGTTATGCCACGTCGTCGTATTATTGGATCTCGAAAAATTTTACCAGATCCAAAATTTTGTTCAGAATTATTAGCTAAATTTATTAATATTCTCATGATAGATGGTAAAAAATCTATTGCTGAAGTTATTGTCTATACTGCATTAAAAAATTTATCTCAACGTACAGAAAAAAAAGAGTTAGAAGCATTTGAAATTGCTTTAGAAAATGTACGTCCAACAGTAGAAGTGAAATCTCGTCGCGTCGGTGGTTCAACATATCAAGTCCCAGTAGAAGTACGTCCAGTTCGGAGAAATGCTTTAGCTATGCGTTGGATTGTAGAATCTGCTCGTAAACGTACAGATAAATCTATGTCTTTACGCTTATCAAATGAATTATATGATGCAGTTGAAAACAAAGGAACAGCAGTAAAAAAAAGAGAAGAAGTGCATCGAATGGCAGAAGCTAATAAAGCTTTTGCTCATTATCGTTGGTAATTTTGTTAAACTTTTATTATATATATGATATATAAATTATATTGAGACAATGATCTTAATGAGTTTGATAGAGTTTAATTTTTAAAAATTTAGACATAAGAGAAAAATAATGTCTCGTATAACACCAATTTCTCGGTATCGTAATATTGGAATTAGCGCTCATATAGATGCTGGAAAAACAACTACTACAGAAAGGATTTTATTTTATACAGGAATTAATCATAAAATTGGGGAAGTTCATGACGGTGCTGCCACTATGGACTGGATGGAACAAGAGCAAGAAAGAGGTATTACTATTACATCCGCTGCAACTACAGCTTTTTGGAGTGGTATGGCAAAGCAATTTAAACCGCATAGAATCAATATTATTGATACACCTGGACATGTTGATTTTACCATAGAAGTAGAAAGATCAATGCGTGTATTAGATGGAGCTGTTATGGTTTACTGTGCAGTAGGAGGAGTACAACCACAATCAGAAACTGTTTGGCGACAAGCTAATAAATATAAAGTTCCTCGTATAGCTTTTGTTAATAAAATGGATCGTATGGGAGCTAATTTTTTGAAGGTAGTAAAACAAATTAAAAAACGTTTAGGAGCCAATGCTGTTCCTTTACAATTAGCTATTGGTTCTGAAGATAATTTTATCGGTATTATAGATTTAATAAAAATGAAGGCAATTTATTGGCAAGATTTTGATCAAGGTGTGAGTTTTAATTATGATGAAATTCCTAAAGATATGTATGTTTTGGCGGAAAAATGGCATCAAAATTTAATTGAATCCGCTGTTGAATCTGATGAAGATCTTTTAGAAAAATATTTAAATGGTATTGCTTTATCTGAAGAAGAGATTAAATCTAGCTTAAGGAAAAGAGCTTTAAATGATGAAATTATACTTGTTACTTGTGGTTCAGCGTTTAAAAATAAAGGCGTGCAAACATTATTAGATGCAATCATTGAATATTTACCTGCTCCTAATGATATTCAAGATATCAAAGGTGTATTAAATGATCATATAAATACTCCTGAAATTAGATCTTCAAATGATACAGCTCCTTTTTCTGCATTAGCATTTAAGATTGCCAACGATCCGTTCGTAGGTAATTTAACTTTTTTTCGTGTTTATTCGGGAGTTGTAAAATGTGGAGATATTGTATTTAATTCTGTTAAAACTCAAAAAGAAAGATTTGGTAGAATTGTTCAAATGCATGCGAACAAAAGAGAAGAAATAAAAGAAGTTTATGCTGGTGATATTGCTGCAGCTATTGGTTTAAAAGATGTTACTACTGGAGATACTTTATGTGATTTAAATCAACCGATCATATTGGAAAAAATGGAGTTTCCAGAGCCAGTTATATCTATTTCTGTAGAACCTAAAACAAAAGTAGATCAAGAAAAAATGGGCTTAGCCTTAGCAAGATTAGCAAAAGAAGATCCATCTTTTCGAGTGTGCACTGATCAAGAGTCAAATCAAACCATCATTTCTGGAATGGGTGAACTACATTTAGAAATCATTGTTGATCGTATGAAAAGAGAATTTAGTGTAGATGCTAACATTGGTAAACCTCAAGTAGCATATCGTGAAACTATTTTAAAAAAAGTAAAAGATATTGAAGGTAAACATATTAAACAATCAGGTGGAAGAGGCCAATATGGTCATGTTGTTATAGAATTATTTCCATTAGAACCGGGAGGTTCAGGTTATGTCTTCATAAATGATATAAAAGGAGGAGTTATACCTAACGAATATATTTCAGCTATTGATAAAGGAATTCAAGAACAACTGAAATATGGTCCATTAGCTGGATATCCAGTAGTAGATATTGGTGTGCGTCTTTACTTTGGTTCTTATCATGATGTTGATTCTTCTGAATTAGCATTTAAATTAGCGGCTTCTTTTGCATTTAAAGATGGATTTAAGAAAGCAAATCCAGTTTTATTAGAACCTATTATGAAAGTAGAGGTGGAAACTCCAGATGATTATATGGGAGATGTTATTGGTGATTTAAATCGTAGAAGAGGCATTATTGAAGGTATGAAAGATTTATCAATTGGAAAAATTATTAAAGCATGCGTGCCTTTATCTGAGATGTTCGGTTATGCTACTGATTTGCGTTCTCAAACTCAAGGAAGAGCTTCATATTCTATGGAATTTTTAAAATATATAGAAGCACCTGCTAACATTTCTACAACTATTATTGAAAACAGAGAAAAGTAAAAGTTTTATATAATATATATAATGTTTTTTATAAAAATATATCATTTAAGGAATCAATTAATGTCTAAAGAAAAATTTCAGCGTTTAAAACCTCATATAAATGTAGGAACTATTGGTCATGTAGATCATGGTAAAACTACTTTAACTGCCGCAATTACAACTGTTTTATCTAAAAAATATGGCGGTTCTGCACGTGCTTTTGATCAAATAGATAATGCTCCAGAAGAAAAAGCTAGAGGCATTACAATTAATACTTCTCATGTAGAATATGACACAGAGTTGAGACATTATGCTCATGTAGATTGTCCTGGTCATGCTGACTATATAAAAAATATGATCACTGGGGCAGCTCAAATGGATGGTGCTATTTTAGTAGTAGCTGCAACTGATGGTCCTATGCCTCAAACTCGTGAACATATTTTACTTGGAAGACAAGTAGGAGTTCCTTACATTGTTGTCTTTCTTAATAAATGTGATATGGTAGATGATGAAGAATTACTTGAATTAGTAGAAATGGAGGTTCGTGATTTATTAACACAGTATGATTTTCCTGGAGACAATACTCCTATTATTCGTGGTTCAGCTCTTAAAGCATTAGAAGGTGATCCTGAATGGGAAGCAAAAATTATTGATTTATCTAAATTTTTAGACAGTTATATTCCTGAACCTAAACGAGCAATAGATCAACCTTTTTTATTACCAATAGAAGATGTTTTTTCTATATCAGGAAGAGGAACAGTAGTGACTGGTCGAGTAGAAAAAGGTGTTGTTAAAGTTGGTGAGGAAGTAGAAATTGTTGGAATAAAAAAAACAACAAAAACTACTTGTACTGGTGTAGAAATGTTTAGAAAGTTATTAGATGAAGGTCGAGCTGGAGAAAACGTAGGTGTTTTACTTCGTGGTACAAAACGTGATGAAATTGAAAGGGGTCAAGTTTTAGCAAAACCAGGCAGTATCCACCCACATACAACATTTGAGTCTGAAGTTTATGTTCTATCCAAAGAAGAAGGTGGGCGCCATACTCCATTTTTTAAGGGATATCGTCCTCAGTTTTATTTTAGAACTACTGATGTAACTGGTTCTATTGAATTACCTGAAGGCATTGAAATGGTTATGCCAGGTGATAATGTAAAAATGACTGTTACTTTAATTAATCCTATTGCTATGACTGATGGATTACGATTTGCTATACGTGAAGGTGGTCGTACCGTCGGTGCTGGTGTAGTTTCTAAAGTTTTAAATTAATAATTTTCTATTTGCAATATTTTTTATTTTTTATATCTAGTTGAATTTATTAAGAAAAGAGTATAAAATGCTCTTTTCTTGATTAAAATTGATTATCATGATTATTTTTAATAATTTTTTTCATTTTAAAATACAGATTTATATAATATAAGACAAAAAATTATTTTAAATAAATTTACACTTTTATATATATTTTTTTTTTGATATATATAAAAAAAATACTCCTAACATAGGAGTTATATAATAATTAACTACATCTACTTCGGCACATATATTCATCCGAAGCAGGTAAAATTTCTAATGTGTATATAACTGGAGTTCTGAGCTAATGCAGAACCAAAGAATTCGTATCCGATTAAAAGCTTTTGATCATAGATTAATAGATCAATCAACAACAGAAATTGTTGAGACAGCAAAAAGAACTGGTGCTCAGGTACGTGGACCGATTCCACTCCCTACTCGCAAAGAACGTTTTACTATTTTAGTTTCTCCACATGTTAATAAGGATGCTCGTGATCAATATGAAATTCGTACACACAAACGTTTAATTGATATAGTAGAACCTACTGAGAAAACTGTTGATGCACTCATGCGTTTAGACCTCGCTGCCGGTGTAGATGTACAAATTAGTTTAGGTTGATGAGCAATAAATACTAGAGATGTATACGATTAAGGTATTAAACAAATGATTGGTTTAGTTGGCAAAAAACTTGGTATGACTCGTATTTTTAATAAAGAAGGTGCTTCGATTCCAGTGACAGTAATTGAACTACAAGAAAATCGAATTACACAAGTAAAAACTTTAAATACTGATTTTTATGATGCCATTCAGGTCACAACTGGTGTTATTAAGACTAATAAATTAAATAAACCAAACTCAGGTCATTTTTTAAAATCTGGTGTTGTTCCTGGACGAGGTTTATGGGAGTTTAGAATTAATTCAGAAGAGATTTTTCAAGTTGGACAAAAAATTCAAATAAATTTTTTCAAAAATATAAAAAAAGTAGATGTTACAGGTTTTTCTAAAGGAAAAGGTTTTTGTGGTACAGTAAAACGTTGGAATTTTAATACTCAAGACGCAACTCATGGAAATTCTCTATCTCATAGAGTGCCTGGTTCTATTGGTCAGAATCAAACTCCTGGTAGGGTTTTTAAAGGTAAAAAAATGGCAGGACAATTAGGTAATCATCGTGTTACCGTACAAAGTTTAAATATAGTAAAGATTGATGATAGAAAAAATCTTCTTTTAGTAAAAGGCGCTGTTCCTGGTGCTACTGGTGGTAATCTTATTGTTAAACCAGCTATTAAGGTTTGAGTAGTGAGGAGCAAAGAATGGAATTAGTAGTGAAAGACGTACAAAGTATTCTTAATGTTTCTGAAATCATTTTTGGTCGTGATTTTAATAAAGCTCTAATTCATCAAGTTGTTATTTCTTATTCAGCATCTATGCGGCAAGGGACAAAAGCTCAAAAAAATCGTTCTGAAGTTTCTGGATCAGGTAGAAAACCATGGCGTCAAAAAGGCACAGGTCGTGCACGTGCAGGATCTATTAGAAGTCCAATATGGCGATCTGGTGGTGTAACATTTGCTGCAAAACCACAAGATTATAGTCAAAAAGTTAATAAAAAAATGTATCGTGGCGCATTAAAAAGTATTTTTTCTGAATTAATACGTCAGAAAAGATTAATTGTTTTTAAAAATTTTTCTTTAAATTCACCTAAAACAAAATTGTTAGTACAAAAATTGAAAGAAATAGATTTAAACAATGTTCTTATTATTACTAACACAATAGACAATAATTTATTACTTGCATCTAGGAATTTATATTCAGTTGATGTTAAAGATGTTCGTTCTATAGATCCTATTAGTTTAATTGCGTTTGAATATGTAATTATTACGGTTGATGCAGTAAAACAAATAGAGGAAATACTTTCATGATCTCTAAAGAGCGTTTGTTTACAATCTTACGGTCTCCACATATATCTGAAAAATCTTCTATTTCTACAGAAAAGTTTAATACCGTTGTTTTAAAAGTATTATACAATGCGACTAAATATGAAATAAAATATGCAGTAAAAAAAATATTTAATGTAGAAATTGAAAGCGTCAAAACTCTAAGAATAAAAGGAAAAAAAAAGCGTCAATCTAACCGTATTATTCAGAAAAGTAATTGGAAGAAAGCCTATATTAAAGTTAAAAAAGGGTACAATTTAGATTTTATAGGTAATGCAGATTAAAATGCAGAGTAAATTTAAGGAAAAAACAATGGCAATTGTTAAATGCAAACCAACATCTCCAGGTCGTCGTCATGTTATTAAAGTTATTAATACAGAATTATATAAAGGAAAACCATATTCTTTACTTCTAAAGAAAAAAAATAAAAGTGGAGGACGTAATAATAATGGCAGGATCACAACCCGACATATCGGTGGTGGACATAAAAAAGCATATCGTATTATAGATTTTAAAAGACAGAAAGATAATATAGAAGCTGTTGTAGAAAGATTGGAATATGATCCTAATCGTTCTTCTAATATTGCGTTAATATTATATAGAGATGGACAGAGAAATTATATCTTAGCAGCAAAAAATTTGCGAATAGGAGATATTGTAATGTCTGGTATACATTCAGCTGTTAAAATAGGTAACTGCTTGCCGATTGACAAAATACCAGTTGGTACACTTATACATAATGTTGAAATGAAACCAGGAAAAGGTGGGCAAATAGCACGTTCTGCAGGAAGTTATACACAATTGGTTGCATGTGATAAAGCATACGCTACGTTACGATTACGATCAGGTGAAATGCGAAAAATACCATCTAATTGTAGAGCTACTATTGGTGAAGTTGGCAATTCTGAACATATGTTAACAGTTTTAGGAAAAGCAGGAGCTTCTCGTTGGAAGGGGATACGTCCTACTGTTCGGGGTACAGCAATGAATCCTGTTGATCATCCGCATGGAGGTGGTGAAGGAAGAAACTTTGGTAAACATCCTGTTAGCCCTTGGGGTGTTCAAACTAAAGGTAAAAAAACTCGTAGAAATAAACGTACTGAAAAGTTTATTTTACGTCATCGTGTTAAATAATCTCAGAGAGGATCATTTTAATATGCCGCGTTCTCTTAAGAAAGGTCCTTATATTGATATTAGTTTGTTTAATAAAGTAGAAAAATCAATAAAAAAAAGTGATAAAAAACCGATCAAAACTTGGTCTAGACGTTCAACAATTTTCCCTAATATGGTCGGATTAACCATATCTGTTCACAATGGTCGTCATCATATTCCTGTATATATTACAGAAGAAATGGTAGGACATAAATTAGGTGAATTTTCTTTAACTCGAACTTATAGAGGACACACTGCTGACAAAAAAGTAAAAAAACGTTAAAGATAAGAGGAAGTGTAAATGGAAACATTAGCTCAACATCGTCAAGCCAAATCTTCTGCACAAAAAGTACGTTTAATTGCAAATCTCATTCGTGGTAAAAAAGTTCCACATGCACTAAATATTTTAACGTACAACAAAAAAAAAGCCGCTATCTTAGTAAAGAAAGTATTAGAATCGGCAATAGCAAACGCAGAACATAACAATGGTGTAGATATAGATCAATTAGTAATCAAACAAATTTTTATTAATGAAGGTTCAACCATGAAAAGAATGATGCCACGTGCTAAAGGACGTGCAGATCGTATTTTAAAACGTACTAGTCATATTACTGTAGTTGTATCTGATCGTTAATATCGAGGAGAAATAATAATGGGTCAGAAAGTACATCCTAATGGAATGCGACTAGGTATAATAAAAAAATGGAATTCAGTGTGGTTTTCTAATACTAAAGATTTTGCGGATAATTTAAACAGTGATTATAAAGTTCGTCAGTTTTTAATGAAAGAGTTATCTAAAGCATCAATTTCTCGAATTATTATTGAAAGACCTGCAAAAAGTATACGCGTTACTATTTATACTGCAAGACCAGGTATTGTGATCGGGAAAAAAGGTGAAGATGTAGAAAAATTGAAAATAACTATAGCTAAAATTACTGGTGTTCCAGTTCAAATCAATATTTCTGAAGTACGTAAACCAGAACTAGATGCTAAACTTGTTTCCAATAATATTACGGCTCAATTAGAAAGAAGAGTAATGTTTAGACGTGCTATGAAAAGATCTGTTCAAAATGCTATGCGACAAGGTGCAAAAGGTATTAAAGTAGAAGTGAGTGGTCGGTTAGGTGGAGCAGAGATAGCTCGTAGAGAATGGTATAGAGAAGGTAGAGTTCCGTTACATACATTACGTGCAAATATTGATTATAACGTTTCCGAAGCTCACACGACATATGGTGTCATAGGTGTTAAAGTATGGATTTTTAAAGGTGAAATATTAGGTGGTATGGCAGCGGTAGACAAGCTAGAAAAACCTTCTGTTCAAAAAAAAATAAAATCGTCAAAATCGAAAATAAAAACAAGAAGGATAGGAGATAAATAATGTTACAACCAAAACGTACTAAATTTCGCAAAATGCACAAGGGACGAAATCGTGGTCTCGCTTCTGGTACTAACATTAATTTTGGTTCTTTCGGTTTAAAAGCTATTGATCGAGGACGTTTAACAGCTCGTCAAATTGAATCTGCAAGAAGAACCATAACTCGCTGTATTAAAAGACAAGGTAAAATGTGGATACGTATTTTCCCAGATAAACCTATAACTCAAAAACCATTAGAAGTTAGAATGGGAAAAGGTAAAGGAAATGTTGAGTATTGGGTAGCTTTAGTGCAACCTGGAAAAATTCTTTATGAATTAGATGGAGTTACTGAAGAAGAATCACGTGAAGCATTTAAGTTAGCAGCAGCAAAATTACCAATAAAAACTATTTTTGTGACTAAAATGGTGATGTAATGAAAGAAATAGTAAAATTACGAAAAAAAAATGAAAAAGATCTGAAATCAGAGCTTATACAATTACTTCGAGAACAGTTTAATCTTCGTATGCAATCTGTTTCTGGAAAATTAAAACAACCTCATTTATTAAAAAAAGTGAGACGAAACATTGCACAAGTGAAGACGTTATTGACAGAAAAAAAAGGCAATTAGAAATGGAAAAAACTCGTACTTTACAAGGTCGTGTTCTTAGCAATAAAATGCAAAAATCTGCTGTAGTTACTATTGAACGATTTATAAAACATGCTATTTATAAAAAATTCATTAAAAGAACTACAAAATTACATGTTCATGACGAAAAAAATGAATGTTCTATCGGTGATTTAATAGAAATTAAAGAATCTCGTCCAATATCTAAAACAAAATCTTGGATTTTAATACGTATTGTGGAAAAATCTGTTTTATAAAAAATTAAAAAATCAATTTCCTATGTTTTTTATTATTAAAATTAGAACTAATGTTATAATAAAATTATTTTTTAAATACTTAAATAAAAGCAAGTAAGGCATTAAAAATATGATTCAAGAACAAACAATTTTACAGGTAGCAGATAACTCTGGAGCTCGTTCTGCTATGTGTATTAAAGTATTAGGTGGTTCGCATCGTCGATATGCAGGTATCGGCGATATTATTAAAATTAGTATAAAAGAAGCAATACCTAAAGCAAAAGTAAAAAAAGGAGAGGTATTGAAAGCTGTAATAGTAAGAACAAAAAAGGGAGTGAAACGATCAGATGGTTCTATTATTCGGTTTGATACAAATGCTTGTGTGGTATTAAACAATAATGAACAACCGATAGGGACTCGAATTTTTGGACCGGTTACTCGTGAACTTAGAACAGAAAAATTTATGAAAATTATTTCATTAGCTCCAGAAGTTCTTTAGTTAATAAAATTTTATTTTTAAAGGAATCACAGATGGCATCAAAGTTACGTCGTAATGATGAAGTTATTATACTAACTGGGAAAGACAAAGGTAAAAAAGGTATTATTAAAAGTATATTATCTTCCAATAAAGCTATTATAAATGGTTTAAATATAATTAAAAAACATCAAAAACCAATTCCTGCCCAGAATAACAGCGGTGGTATTATTGAAAAAGAAGCACCTATTCAAATATCTAATATTGCTATTTTCAATCCTAAATCTAATAAGGCAGATCGCGTTGGTTTTAGATTTGAGAAAGGAAAAAAAATCAGATTTTTTAAATCTGATGGTCAAGTGATTAAATAATCTAGAGTGATCTTAAAAGGAGTTAATATAAAAATAATGGCAACACTTTATAATTATTATAAATTGAAAGTAATTAAAGAACTGATGCTCACACTAAATTATAGTTCTACTATGCAAGTTCCTAAAATTGCAAAAATAACTTTAAACATGGGTGTGGGTACTGCAGCTTCTGACAAAAAGATATTAAATAACGCAATTGCAGATTTAACAGCTATATCTGGTCAAAAACCGTTAATTACTAAAGCTCGTAAATCAGTATCCGGTTTTAAAATTCGTCAAGGTTATCCTATTGGATGTAAAGTGACATTACGTGGTCAAAGAAAATGGGATTTTTTTGAACGTTTAATTATTATTGCTATTCCTCGTATTCGCGATTTTCGTGGTTTATCAATGAACTCTTTCGATGGTAAAGGAAATTATAGTTTAGGCATACGCGAACAGATAATTTTTCCTGAAATTGATTATGATAAAATTGATCGAGTACGTGGATTAGATATTACTATAAGTACTACAGCGAAAAATGATAAAGAAGGTTATTTATTATTATCTGCATTTCATTTTCCTTTTCGCAAGCAACATTAAGGTTATTCAATGGCTAAAGAATCCATGAAAGAACGAGAAATAAAACGTGTAAAACTAGCTAATAAATTTTATGTACAACGTATTGCACTAAAAAAAATTATTTCTAATACAAATTTATCAGAAGAAGAACGTTGGAATGCAGTTCTAAAGTTACAATCTTTCCCACGTGATTCTAGTCCATCTCGTCAAAGAAATAGATGTCGTCAAACTGGACGACCTCATGCGTTTTTGCGTAAATTTGGACTCAGTCGGATTAAGGTCCGAGAAGCTGCTATGAAAGGCGAAATACCTGGTTTAAAAAAAGCTAGTTGGTAAAATATACTTTTTAATTTTTTGGAGTTTTAAAATGAGTATGCAAGACCCAGTAGCAGATATGTTGACTCGCATTAGAAATGCTCAATTAGCCAACAAATATTCTGTAACAATGCCTTCATCTAAATTAAAAAAATCAATTATTAAATTATTGAAAAAAGAAGGTTTCATAAAAGATTTTAATATAATAGGTACATCTAAATTAGAATTAAAAATAATTTTAAAATATTTTAAAGGAAAACCTGTTATAGAAAAAATTCAGCGTGTTAGTCGTCCTAGTTTACGAATATACCAAAAAAAGAATAAATTACCGACTGTGATGGATAATCTAGGAATTGCTGTCATCTCTACTTCTCAAGGCATTATGACTGACCGTCAGGCTCGTCAAATAGGTCTTGGAGGTGAGATTGTTTGTTATGTAGCTTAATGGAGGAATAATGTCTCGTGTTGCTAAACGTCCAATTATAGTTCCAATTGACATTAAAGTGCAATTAGATTTACAAAAAATATCAATTAAAGGGAAATATGGACATCTTTCACGTATTATTCATAAATCAGTTAAAGTTCAATATTTAAATAATACAATTATGTTTATACCTCGATCAACTTTTCCTGATGGTTGGGCGCAAGCTGGTACATCAAGAGCTCTTGTAAACTCTATGATTATAGGTGTGTCGAAAAAATTTATTAAAAAATTACAACTTTCTGGAGTTGGATATCGCATTTCAATTACAGAAAATAATACAATTACTATGTCTTTAGGTTATTCTCATCCTATTATTTATGCTTTACCTCAAGGTATTAGTGTAGATGCTCCTTCTCCAACAGAAATAATCATTCAAGGAATAGACAAGCAATTAGTAGGACAAGTCGCTTCTAATTTACGTGCTTATCGTATTCCTGAACCTTATAAAGGAAAAGGTATTCGTTATGCAGATGAAATTGTACGTATAAAAGAGGCGAAAAAGAAATAACATGATTATTACAAGTAAAAGTAAAATTACTGCTCGTATTCGACGATATATGAAAACACGTTGTAAAATGAAAGCATTAGGTGTTATTCGATTAGTTATACACCGTACTTCACGGCATATATATGCTCAAATTATTTCTTCAAAAGAATCTAAAGTCTTAGCATTTGCTTCAACTTTAGAAAAAAAAATAAATGTCAATTTAAAATACACAGGTAATAAAAAATCTGCAAAAATAATAGGAAGAATTATTGCAGAAAGAGCTTTATCAAAGGGAATACATAACGTTTCTTTTGATCGATCTGGTTTTAAATATCATGGTCGTATAAAAGAATTAGCAAAATCTGCGCGCGCATTTGGGCTTAAGTTTTAAGGTGAAAATTATAGAATGGCCAATATTGAGAAAAAAAATAATAATGATTTACAAGAAAAACTAATAACAGTAAATCGTGTTTCAAAAACTGTCAAAGGTGGTCGTATATTTTCTTTTACAGCATTGACAGTGGTTGGAAATGGCAACGGTCGAGTTGGTTTTGGTTATGGGAAAGCACGTGAAGTTCCTGCTGCTATACAAAAAGCTATGGAAAAAGCCAGACGTAATATGATTGTTATACCATTAGTTAATAAAACATTACAGCATTCATTAAAAGGGTCGCACACTGGATCAAACGTTTTTATGAAACCAGCTTCTGATGGAACTGGAATTATTGCAGGTGGTGCTATGCGTGCAGTATTTGAAGTAGCGGGTGTGCATAATGTGTTAGCTAAAACTTACGGTTCTACTAATCCCATTAATGTTGTTAGAGCTACTATAAATGGTTTAATGAATATGAAGTCTCCAGAAATGATAGCTGCTAAAAGAAATAAACGTGTTGAAGATATATTAGGATAAATTTTACTTTATGAAAAATATTAAAATTACTCAAATAAAAAGTGCTATAGGAAGATTACCTAAACATAAAAAAACTTTAAGAGGTTTAGGATTACGTTATATTGGACATACTGTCATTCGTCGAGATACATCGTCAATTCAAGGTATGGTAAAAAAAATTTCTTATATTGTCCAAGTAAAAGAGGAATAAAGTATGTATTTAAACACTCTTTCTCCAATATTTGGAGCACATCGTAATCGTAAAAGATTAGCTCGAGGTATCGGTTCTGGTTTAGGAAAAACTGCAGGTCGAGGTCATAAAGGTCAAAAATCTAGATCAGGTAGTAGTATTCGTCGTGGGTTTGAGGGAGGACAAATGCCTTTATATAGACGACTTCCTAAATTTGGTTTTAATTCTCAGAAAAAAAACATTACTGCTGAAGTACGTTTAAAAGATATAACAAATTTATCCACAAACATAATTACTCTTAATTTATTAAAAACAGAAGGTGTTATTAAGAAAAACATTAAATATGTCAAAATCATTTTTACAGGAAAATCTAAATCTCCCCTAATTATACGAGGTTTGCTTGTAAGTAAAGGTGTTCGTAATGATATAGAACATTCTGGTGGTAAAATTGAAGGGTAAGAAATAAGAATATGGTACAGCAACTAGGATTGAATTTTAAAAATACTACAAATAAAATTAGCGAACTAAAACTAAGGATTATCTTTTTAATTATTTCCGTAGTTGTTTTTCGTATTGGTTCTTTTATTCCGATTCCAGGAATTGATACGACGATTTTATCTAAAATATTAAATGACCAACAAGGTACTATTGTTGATATGTTTAATATGTTTTCTGGTGGCGCTTTAAGTCATGCCTCTATTTTTTCTTTAGGTATTATGCCGTATATATCTGCCTCTATTATTATTCAATTATTAACGTTAGTACATCCCACTTTATCTGAAATAAAAAAAGACGGAGAATCTGGAAAACATAAAATTAATCAGTATACGAGATATGGAACTTTAATATTATCGCTATTACAATCTATTGGAATTGCTACAAGTTTGCCTAACATGTTAGGTATGCATACCATGATAGTTAATCCTGATTTTTATTTTTATTTAACAACTGTCGTGAGTTTAGTTACAGGTACTATATTTTTAATGTGGTTAGGCGAATTAATCACAGAATGTGGCATTGGTAATGGTATTTCAATTATTATTTTTATAGGGATAATAGCTAATTTACCAGCTTCTATTGGACATACAATTGAAGCAACCAGACAAGGAAATTTGCATTTTTTTCTATTTCTATGTACTTTAATATTAATGTTTTCAGTTGTTTTTTTTGTAGTTTTTATTGAACGTGCACAGAGAAAAGTTACTGTGCATTATGCTCAACGTCAAAGAGGTCGACGTATTTATTCAGCTCAAAGCACTCATTTACCTTTAAAAATTAATATGTCAGGTGTTATGCCTGCAATTTTTGCTTCTAGTTTAGTGCTTTTTCCTATAACAATTATATCATGGTTTAAAATAGGTCATCAGTGGAAATTTTTACAAACAATTTCTTTTTATCTACAACCTAATCAACCTTTATATTTAATATTATATGTCTCTGCTATAGTATTTTTTTGTTTTTTTTATACAAATTTAGTCTTTGATCCTCGTGAAACAGCCGATAATTTAAAAAAATCAGGTGCTTTTATTGCAGGAATACGACCTGGTGAACAAACAGCGAGATATATCAGAAAAATTATGTCAAGACTTACATTTTTTGGGGCTTTTTATATCAGTTTTATTTGTTTAATACCAGAATTTATGAGAAGTTTTATGAATGTTCCATTTTACTTTGGCGGTACTTCTTTACTGATTGTTGTTGTGGTTATCATAGATTTTATTTCTCAAACGCAAACATTGATGATGTCTAGTCAATATGATTCTATATTAAAAAAATCCAATTTAAATTAAAATATTTTAATCAGTAATATTTAAGGAAATGTTCATGAAAGTACAAGCTTCTGTCAAAAAGCTTTGTCGAAATTGTAAAATCATAAAAAGACATAATGTTGTAAGAGTAATTTGTAGTAATGATCCTAAGCATAAACAACGTCAAGGTTGATATTTATTGAATAAAAAATTTTTCTACATGTTTTATAAACAACTTAACTGTTTTTTATAAAATATTTATCTTATAGTAAAGTACACGAGGTGTTAGAATATGGCACGCATTGCAGGGATCAATATACCAGAAAATAAGCATATTATAATAGCATTAACTGCGATATACGGAATTGGAAAAAAACGTTCTAAATTTATTTGCTCTATGACAAAAATTCCTGAAACTTTAAAAACAATAGATTTAAATGAAGAACAAATGGAATTATTAAGAAAAAATGTTGCAAAATATGTTATTGAAGGTGATTTGAGAAGAGAAAAAACTTTAAATATTAAACGTTTGATTGATTTGAGCTGTTATCGTGGTTTACGTCATAGACGAAATCTTCCAGTTCATGGACAACGCACAAAAACTAATGCTAGAACTTGTAAAGGTCCTCGAAAACCAATTAAAAAATAATTCAGGTAACAATAAAAAATGATAAAAAATTCAGTAAGTCGTACACGAAAGCGTATTAAAAAGCAAATTTTAGATGGTATAGCGCATATTCATGCGTCTTTTAATAATACCATTGTAACTATTACAGACAGACAAGGAAATGCTTTAGGTTGGGCTACTTCCGGTGGTTCTGGTTTTAGAGGATCTCGTAAATCAACACCTTTTGCCGCTCAAGTTGCTGCTGAACGCTGTGCCGAAATTGTTAAAGATTATGGTATAAAAAATTTAGAAGTAATGGTGAAAGGTCCTGGTCCAGGAAGAGAATCTACTATTCGAGCATTAAATGCAGCGGGTTTTCGAATTACTAATATCACTGATGTGACCCCTATTCCTCATAATGGGTGCCGTCCTCCTAAAAAACGTCGTGTCTAATTTTTTATATATTATTGGAGAGTAAAATGGCAAAATATTTAGGTCCAAAATTAAAATTAAGTAGACGTGAAGGAACTGATTTATT
Organism: Buchnera aphidicola (Diuraphis noxia); assembly: GCF_001700895.1. Taxonomy (NCBI): domain Bacteria; kingdom Pseudomonadati; phylum Pseudomonadota; class Gammaproteobacteria; order Enterobacterales; family Erwiniaceae; genus Buchnera; species Buchnera aphidicola. The sequence goes on along the minus strand of NZ_CP013259.1, from coordinate 545,660 downwards.
TTTAAAATCAGGGCTTCGTGCCATAGAATCAAAATGTAAATTAGAACAACCTCCTGGACAACATGGAATTCGAAAACCTAGATTATCTGATTATGCTATTCAATTACGTGAAAAACAAAAAGTACGTCGTTTATATGGTGTATTAGAACGTCAATTTAAAATATATTATAAGCTTGCAGCTAGTTCAAAAGGAAATACTGGCGCTAATTTATTACAATTATTAGAAAGTAGATTAGATAATGTAGTTTATCGTATGGGTTTTGGTTGTACACGTTCTGAATCAAGACAATTGATCAATCATAAATCAATATTAGTTAACAATAAAGTTGTAAATATAGCTTCATATCAAATATCTCCTAATGAACAAGTTTCAGTCAGAGATAAATCTAAACATCAATCTCGTATCAAAGCGTCTTTAGAGCTTTTTGAGCAACGAGAAAAACCAATTTGGATAGACGTTGATTCAATTAAAATGAAAGGTGTATTTAAGAGATTTCCAGAACGTTCTGAGTTATCTGCAGAAATCAATGAACATTTGATTATTGAGCTTTATTCCAAGTAATTAAGTTTAATACTAAATAGAGGATTCATTGTATGCAGCATCTTGTTTTAGGTTTTTTAAAACCAAGACTTGTAGATATTGAACAAATTAGTACAACTCATACAAAAGTAACTTTAGAGCCATTAGAAAGAGGTTTTGGTCATACTTTAGGAAATGCATTAAGAAGAATTCTTTTGTCTTCGATGCCGGGATGTGCAGTAACTGAAGTTGAAATTGATGGTGTACTTCATGAGTATAGTACTAAAGAAGGAATACAAGAAGATATTTTAGAAATATTATTGAATTTAAAAGGATTGGCTGTAAAAGTATATGGTAAAGATGAAGTTTTTCTTACATTGAAAAAATCTGGTATTTGTTCTGTTACTGCAGCAGATATCATACATGATGGTGACGTAGAAATTATTAAACCAGACCATGTGATTTGTAATTTAACTTATGAACAATCTTCTATTGAAATGCGAATAAAAGTACAACGTGGACGAGGTTATATTCCGGCTTCTTCTAGAGTTCATATAGAAGACAGTTCTCGTCCTATAGGTTCTTTATTAGTGGATGCATGTTATAGTCCTATAGATCGTATTTCTTATAATGTCGAAGCTGCTAGAGTAGAAAAAAGAACTGATTTAGATAAGTTAATTATTGAGATGGAAACAAATGGAACTATTGATCCAGAAGAAGCTATTCGTAGAGCAGCAACTATTTTAGCCGAGCAATTAGAAGCTTTTGTTGATTTAAGAGATATCAGCGAACCTGAAATAAAAGAAGAAAAACCTGAATTTGAACCTATCTTATTACGTCCCGTAGATGATTTAGAATTAACAGTGCGTTCTGCGAATTGTCTTAAGGCAGAAGCGATACACTATATTGGTGATTTAGTACAAAGAACTGAAGTAGAACTTTTAAAAACTCCTAATTTAGGTAAGAAATCTTTAACTGAAATTAAAGATATATTAGCTTCTAGAAACTTATCTCTTGGTATGAGATTAGAAAATTGGCCACCATCAAATATTCTAGATGAATAATTTTATATTTTTTAAAAATATCTTTTATATATAAGGAGTAAATTTATGCGACATAGAAAAAGTGGTCGTCAATTAAATCGTAGCAGTAGTCATCTTAATGCTATGTTTAAAAATATGGCGTGTTCTTTTTTTTCAAATGAAATTATTAAAACTACACTAGCAAAAGCAAAAGAATTACGGTGTATTGTAGAACCAATTATTACTTTAGCTAAAACAGACACTGTTGCTCGTAGACGATTAGTGTTTTCACGTATTCGTGATAATGAAATAGTGGCAAAATTATTTAAAAAATTAGGACCTAATTTTATTAGTAGATCAGGAGGTTATACACGTATTTTAAAATGTGGTTTTCGATCAGGTGATAAAGCACCTATGGCTTATATTGAATTAGTAGATCGTATTAAAAAAAACAAAAATGAAAGCTCTCTAAAGAAATAATACATTTTTTCTAGGCAAACGGCAATGTACCGTTTGCTCCTTATTTGAATATCTTACTAATAGATAAAATAAACAATTTATATTACTACACCAACTGGAAATAAGTTATGTGTTGAGTTAAGTATATTTTTTATATGCATAATTTTTTTTCCAGGAAATTGTAACTTTTTAATGTTTAATACATTATTAAACGTATTTATTTGTATACCATTTTTATTACAAGATATAATTTCTCCTATTTTACTATTAGAATTTAAGATATTAATCACATTTGCTTCCCATACTTTTATCGTTTGATTGTTTAAAAAAAAATAACAAATAGGCCATGGATTAAATGCTCGTATTAAACGTTCTAATTTGATGGCTTCTAGATTCCAATTTAACAAACCATCTGTTTTGTATATTTTTTTTGATAAAATAGCATTTTTTTCATCTTGCTGACGTTCAAAAATTATATTTTTAGATATTTTTTTTAAAACTTCTGATAATGCTTGAATTCCAATTTTCATTAGTTTGATAGATAAGGTTTGAGTCGTATCTTTTGGAGATATATTGCATTCTATAACATGTAATATATTTCCTGAATCAATTTTTTCATTCATTTTAATAATACTAATACCTGTTTTTTTATCACCATGTAAAATTGATGATTGAATAGGACTTGAGCCTCTCCATCTAGGTAATAATGAAGGATGAACATTAATGCATCCGTTTGGAAATATATTTAGAATTTCTTGTGGTATGATTTTTCCGTAAGACACTACGATCATTATATCTAAATTTAGTGTTGATAATTTTTTTTGAAAACTTTTATCATTAAGATTTTTAGGTTGTAAAAGTGGTATTTTATTATTTATAGCAATTTTTTTTACAGGAGAAAAAATAATTTTTTGACCTCTTCCAGAAGGAAGATCTGGTTTTGTAATTACTGCAATAATAGATTGTGACGAATTAATTAACATTTTTAGATGTTCAGCAGAAAAATCAGATGTTCCTGCAAAAATAATTTTTAATTTTTTCAAATTTATATTATTCCGTTGATAAAAGATTGTTTTCTTGTTTTTTTTGAATTTTTTTAAATTTTTTTTCAATTCTATCTTTTTTAAATTGTGATAAATAATCAATAAATAATTTGCCATTAAGATGATCTATTTCATGCTGTATACAAATAGAAATTATAGATTCTGATTCTACCTCTATTTTTTTGCCATATATGTTTATAGCTTGCACTTTTATATATTTTGATCTAGGAGTTATTGCGCGATATTCTGGAATAGATAAACATCCTTCTTCAATACTAATATGGCCCTTTTTTTGAATAATAATTGGATTAATAAGTATTAAATTGTTTTTTTGTTCCTCCATTTTTTTAATAACTACGATTTGTAATTGAATATTTACTTGCGTTGCAGCTAACCCAATACCTTCTTCCTGATACATGGTATCAATCATATTGGATATAATATTTTTTATATTTTTATCAACTTGTTTTACAGGTTTAGCTATTAATCTTAAACGTGTATCTGGATAATGTAATATTTTTAAAACAGACATATATTTGAATTTAAAATTTTGGAATTTTATATATTAGTATAGACTTTTTTACTATAATTAAAAGTTTACTAATATTATTTTTTGTATTTTTAAAAAAATTTAATAAGTTTTATTTAAAAATTATTATACAATTTTATATATTGTTTATAAGATAATAAAAATTATGATAAATTTATATGGATGTGAATATATTATTAAATGTTTAAACATGTAATAGAGGATATAATGTTTGATATATTAATATATTTATTTGAAACTTATGTTCACAGTAAATCTAAAATTACTATTGATTATGATCATTTAACAAATGATTTATCTAATATAGGATTTCGCAAAAGAGATATTTATAATGCTTTACGTTGGTTAAAAAATTTATCTTGTTATGAAAAAAATATTATTTCATCTATTAATGCGTTAAAAACAATGTCTATTCGAATTTACACTCACGAAGAATCTATAAAATTAAATGTTGATTGTCGTGGTTTTATACTTCTTTTAGAGCAGTTAGAAATATTAACATTAAATACACGTGAAATGGTTATTGAAAGGATTATGGAATTAGATATTAGTGAAATCAATCTTGAAGATTTAAAATGGATTGTATTAATTGTGTTATTTACTATTCCTGGATGTGAATTGGTATATAAGAAACTTGAAAGTTTATTATTTAATTTTAAGGAAGAAACTATTCATTAAATATTTTTATATTTATAAAAAAAGCTATATTTTTTTATAGTGAGTGAATCTTAATGAGTAAAAAAAATTCTTCACGTTCATTTTTTTATTGCGTAAAAATGTTGCGTAAAAAAAATGTCATTGCATATCCTACAGAGTCAATGTTTGGATTAGGTTGCGATCCTAATAGTAAAACAGCAGTAATAAAATTACTTACTTTGAAAAAAAGAAAGATAGAAAAAGGATTGATATTGGTTGCTTCAGAGTTTAATCAAGTCAAAATGTATGTTAATGAAAATTATTTATCAAAACAACAAAAAAGACAAATGTTTTCATTTTGGCCGGGACCTTTTACGTTTTTACTCCCAGCAAGTAAAGATGCTCCTCTTTGGTTAACAGGTAAATTTAATACGGTAGCTGTACGTATTAGTGCGCATTTAAGCATAATAAAATTATGCAATATTTTTGGTCAATCTTTAATATCAACTAGTGCAAATTTGACTAATATGCCGCCTAGTATTACTCGTACGCAAGTTTTTAAATATTTTGGTAAAGATTTTCCATTACTACATGGAAAAATAGGTCGTGAAAAAAACCCTTCTAAGATTATTAATATTTCTAATGGAAAGTTCATGCGCTATGTTCAAAGATAAAAATTTTAATTATGCTGTATTTGGAAATCCTATTGATCACAGTAAATCACCAGCTATTCATAATTTTTTTTCAAATCAAACAGGTGTTTTTCATACATATGGGTCTATTAATGTTCCATTAAATAAATTTTCTTCCATTATACTTGATTTTTTTAAACACAATGGTAAAGGTGCAAATATTACTGCTCCGTTTAAACAAGAAGCATACTGTATTTCTCATGAATTAACTGAAAGAGCTAAAATTGCTCAATCTGTTAATACATTGAAAAAAACAGATAAAGGATATATTTTAGGAGATAATACAGATGGTATCGGACTTTTATCTGATTTAATAAGATTAGATTTTATAAAAAAAAAATATTCTGTATTAATATTGGGTGCTGGTGGAGCTGCTAGAGGTATCCTTTTTCCTTTATTATCATTTGGATGTTCAATTTTTATTATGAATAGAACTTTATCGAATACTAAAAAATTGATTAAACAATTTAATAGATATGGAAAAATTAATATTTTTAATAAAGATATATTAAAATACAAAATTTTTGATTTAATTATTAATGCTACTTCACAATCTCTTGAAGAGGAAAATAGTATTATTGATTTATCTTTAATTTCTTCTAATACTTGTATTTATGATATGAATTATAAAAAAAATAAAAAATCTTTTTTAAATACATTTGTTCATGTCAAATCTACTAAATTTTCGAATGGGATAGGTATGTTAGTGTTTCAAGCTGCTCATTCTTTTGAGTTATGGCATAATGTTTTTCCAGAAACAGATAAAATTATAAATATATTAAAAGCTGAATAAGGAAAAATGAAATAAATTTATAAAAATTTTTTTATATTTTTTTAAAATTTAATGAATAATGAAGAAAACACTTGACTCTTTTTTATCGATCTGTATTATTTAAATTATTAACTAAATTAAGATAACAATTTTTTTATATTATTGTAAATATTTATAAAAAGTCCCCTTCGTCTAGAGGTCTAGGACATCGCCCTTTCACGGCGGCAACAGGGGTTCAAATCCCCTAGGGGACAATAAAAATTTTTAAAAAATAATATATACTAATTGAAATTATTGTGTTATTCTTAATAGTGACTTTTAAAAAAATTTGAAATTTAAATAAGCTCTTTAAAAATTCGGAAAACAAGCTACAAAACTTATTTTTTAAAACACCTGTGGGTTGTAAGGTTAAGCAAATAAGCGTACATGGTGAATGCCTTGGCAGTCAGAGGCGAAGAAGGACGTACTAATCTGCGAAAAGCGTCGGTAAGCTGATATGAAGCGCAATAGCCGTCGATTTCCGAATGGGGAAACCCGATACAGCTAATGTATCATTATTGACTAAATAAAATAGGTTAATAAAGCAAACCAAGGGAACTGAAACATCTAAGTACCTTGAGGAAAAGAAATCAACCGAGATTCCCCGAGTAGTGGCGAGCGAAAAGGGATCAGCCCAGAACTACAATCAATATAAATTACAGTAGAATGATTTGGAAAATTCAGCGATACAAGGTGATAGCCCAGTATACGAAATAATTTTTATTGTGAGTTCGAAAAGTAGAACGGGACACGAGAAATCCTGTTTGAATATGGGGGGACCATCCTCCAAGGCTAAATACTCCTGACTGACCGATAGTGAACTAGTACCGTAAGGGAAAGGCGAAAAGAACCCCGGCGAGGGGAGTGAAATAGAACCTGAAACCGTGTACGTACAAGCAGTGGAAGCATATTTTAAAAATAAATTTGTGACTGCGTACCTTTTGTATAATGGGTCAGCGACTTGTACTCTGTAGCAAGGTTAACTGAATAAGGGAGCCGAAGGGAAACCGAGTCCTAAATAGGCGTTAAGTTTCAGGGTACAGACCCGAAACCCGGTGATCTAGCCACGGGCAGGTTGAAGGTTAGGTAAAACTAACTGGAGGACCGAACCGACTGATGTTGAAAAATCAGCGGATGACCTATGGCTAGGGGTGAAAGGCCAATCAAACCGGGAGATAGCTGGTTCTCCCCGAAAGCTATTTAGGTAGCGCCTCGTGAATTCATCTATGGGGGTAGAGCACTGTTTCGGTTAGGGGGCCATCCCGGCTTACCAATCCGATGCAAACTCCGAATACCATAGAATGCTATCACGGGAGACACACAGCGGGTGCTAACGTTCGTTGTGGAAAGGGAAACAACCCAGACCGCCAGCTAAGGTCCCAAAATCATAGTTAAGTGGGAAACGATGTGGGAAGGCATAAACAGCCAGGATGTTGGCTTAGAAGCAGCCATCATTTAAAGAAAGCGTAATAGCTCACTGGTCAAGTCGGCCTGCGCGGAAGATGTAACGGGGCTCAAACTATGTACCGAAGCTGCGGCAGCATAAACAAAATTTATTGCTGGGTAGGGGAGCGTTCTGTAAGCCTGAGAAGATATATTGTAAAATATGTTGGAGGTATCAGAAGTGCGAATGCTGACATGAGTAACGATAAAGCAGGTGAAAAACCTGCTCGCCGAAAAACTAAGGTTTCCTGTCCAACGTTAATCGGGGCAGGGTGAGCCGACCCCTAAGGCGAGGCTGAAAAGCGTAGTCGATGGATAACAGGTTAATATTCCTGTGCTTAATATTACTGCGAAGTGGGGACGAAGAAGGTTAGATTATCCAGGCGACGGTTGTCCTGGTTTAAATGTGTAGGTATGATAATTAGGAAAATCCGATTATCTTTAATCTGAGGCATGATGACGAATCACTAAGGTGATGAAGTAATTAATACCACGCTTCCAAGAAAAGCCTCTAAGCATCAAGTAAAATTAAATCGTACCATAAACCGACACAGGTAGTTAAGTAGAGAATACTAAGGCGCTTGAGAGAACCCAGGTGAAGGAACTAGGCAAAATAGTGCCGTAACTTCGGGAGAAGGCACGCTAGTACTAAGCGAAAGGATTTACTCCTCTAACTGAAACTAGTCGAAGATAACAGCTGGCTGCAACTGTTTATTAAAAACACAGCACTGTGCAAACACGAAAGTGGAAGTATACGGTGTGACGCCTGCCCGGTGCCGGAAGGTTAATCGAAAGAGTCAAAGGAAACTTAAAGCTCTAGACTGAAGCCCCGGTAAACGGCGGCCGTAACTATAACGGTCCTAAGGTAGCGAAATTCCTTGTCGGGTAAGTTCCGACCTGCACGAATGGCGTAATGATGGCCAGGCTGTCTCCACCTGGGACTCAGTGAAATTGAATTTGCTGTGAAGATGCAGTATACCCGCGGCAAGACGGAAAGACCCCGTGAACCTTTACTATAGCTTGACACTGAATTCTAAATTTTGATGTGTAGGATAGGTGGGAGGCAATGAAATTAAAACGCCAGTTTTAATGGAGCCAAACTTGAAATACCACCCTTTAAAATTCGGTGTTCTAACCTAGTGCCGTAATCCGGTACAGAGACAGTGTCTGGTGGGTAGTTTGACTGGGGCGGTCTCCTCCCAAAGAGTAACGGAGGAGCACGAAGATTGGCTAATCACGGTCGGAAATCGTGAGTTTAGTGCAAAGGCATAAGCCAGTTTAACTGTGAGCGTGATAACGCGAGCAGATGCGAAAGCAGGTCTTAGTGATCCGGTGGTTCTGTATGGAAGGGCCATCGCTCAACGGATAAAAGGTACTCCGGGGATAACAGGCTGATACCGCCCAAGAGTTCATATCGACGGCGGTGTTTGGCACCTCGATGTCGGCTCATCACATCCTGGGGCTGAAGCAGGTCCCAAGGGTATGGCTGTTCGCCATTTAAAGTGGTACGCGAGCTGGGTTTAGAACGTCGTGAGACAGTTCGGTCCCTATCTGCCGTGGGCGTTGGAAGATTGAGGGGGGCTGCTTCTAGTACGAGAGGACCGAAGTGGACGCATCACTGGTGTTCGGGTTGTCATGCCAATGGCATTGCCCGGTAGCTAAATGCGGAAAAGATAAGCGCTGAATGCATATAAGCACGAAACTTGCCCCAAGATAAGTCTTCCCTGAAACAGAAATGTTTACTGAAGGGACGTTGAAGACTACGACGTTGATAGGCTAGATGTGTAAGCATAGCAATGTGTTGAGCTAACTAGTACTAATGACCCGAGAGGCTTAACCTTACAACACCAGAGGTGTTTTTTGAAATAAAATTAATAAAATGCTTGTTTTGCTGAATTAATTATTATATCTTAATAACACATTAATTTGTTAATGTGCCTGGTAAAAATAGTGTAGTGGTACCACCTGAATCCATTCCGAACTCAGAAGTGAAACGCTTCAACGCCAATGGTAGTACGGGGCCTCCCCGTGCGAGAGTAGGTAAAAGCCAGGCAAAAAAAACCCGAAATTTTTTTCGGGTTTTTTTGTATTTAAAATAAATTACTTTTTAGTTAATAACAAATTTGTATGTTATTCTATTGAGAATTTAAATTTTTTATAATGATTTTTATTTATTAAAGTAAAAAAATCATTAATAGATCTCTTTTCTAATTTAGTAAATTTTTTATGTGAAGGTAATATAGATGTCCAAGATTAAAGGTAATGTTAAATGGTTTAATGAATCTAAAGGTTTTGGTTTCATTACTCCAGAAGATGGAAGTAAAGATGTATTTGTTCATTTTTCAGCAATACAAAGCAATGGATTTAAAACTTTATCAGAAGGTCAAAGTGTTGAATTTGAAATTACTGAAGGAGCAAAAGGTCCATCTGCTGCTAATGTGATTAGTTTATAAAGTTATTTAAATTTTTCAAAAAATCATTAATGTAAATACATTTTTTATAGTACGGCTCTTCAATAGGGCTGTACTATATTAAAAAATACATTTTTTATAAAACCATTCTAACTATGTTAATTTTACTAATTTCGTGATATAAAATTTCAATTTGTTCAAAATTTTTAGCACATATTGTAATTGAAACGGAAAGATAATTACCTCTATTACTTGATTTTACTTGAGGTATATAGTCTCCCGGTATTTGAATTTGAATAACTTTTATTATTTTATCAATCAGTTCAGGCTGTGCTAAACCGATAATCTTATAAGTGAAAAAACAAGGAAATTTTAACATTTCTCTTAGTTTTGTTTTCATTATTAATTCCAAGTTTGTTTTTTACAATAAAATATTCTATAATTTTTTAATTATAAACTTGTAAAATATTTTATATGTAATATCTCAAATAATTATTAAAAAATTTTTTTTATATTTTCAATGAATCGTAATATATAATATTATCATATTGATAATCTAGAAAATAACATATTTTTATGTTATTTTCTCTAAGAATTGTTTATAGGATATTAGATATGTTAAAAATTTTTAACACACTAAGTAAAAAAAAAGAAATTTTTAAGCCTATTAATACAAATAAAGTAAATTTATATGTATGTGGTGTTACTGTTTATGATTTTTGTCATATTGGTCATGGTCGTACATTTTTTGTTTTTGATATAATCGTTCGTTATTTACGATTTCGTGGTTTTAAAGTAAAATATATACGAAATATTACTGATATTGATAATAAAATTATTTTAAAATCAATAAAAGAAAAAACTAATATTAATATTTTAACTACTAACATGATCAATGCAATGCATGAAGATTTTTCTTTATTAGGTATTTTACCTCCTGATGAAGAACCTCGTATTACAGATTATATTAATAATATTATTGAAATAATATCACAATTAATCGATAGTAAACATGCATATATAAATGAAAATAAAGATGTTTTATTTTCTGTAAATAGTTATTGTGATTATGGAATTTTATCTGGTCAATCAATTAAGTCATTACAATCTGGATTGCGTATTCCATTAAATAATACAAAAAGAAATCACTTAGATTTTTTACTTTGGAAAAATTCTAAAAATAATGAACCGTCTTGGAATTCGCCATGGGGAAAAGGCCGTCCAGGTTGGCATATTGAATGTAGTGCTATTAATAATGTTTTTTTTAAAAATGCTATAGATATTCATGGAGGTGGTTCTGATCTGCTTTTTCCACATCATGAAAATGAAAGATCTCAGTCTATGTGTTTTAATAATAAATTAATTATAAATTTTTGGATGCATGTCGGAATTGTAATTTCTAATAATGAAAAAATGTCTAAATCTTTAGGTAATACTTACCTTCTAAGAGATATATTAAAAAATTATAATGCTGAAGTTTTACGTTATTTTTTTTTATTAACGCATTATCGTCATCCCGTATCTTACAACGAAAAAAATTTACAACAAGCATATATATCTTTAAAATATTTATATACCTCATTATATAATACTTATCCGGTTCCTAATATTGACGAAGGTATAGATTTTGAACATGAATTTTATAATGCAATGAACGATGATTTTAATACACCGAAGGTATGTTCTATTTTTTTTAAAATAGCACGAAAAATTAATCTCTTTAAAAGAGAAAATGCATTAAAAGCAAATAAATTTGCTTTCAGATTACAATCTTTAGGAAAACTACTAGGTTTTTTATCACAAAATCCCGAAGATTTTTTACAAAAAAAATATTCTTTCAAAGAATCTACATTCATAACTATAGAAAAATTAATAAAAAAAAGAAATATTTTAAGAAAATGTAAATTATGGAAAGAAGCTGATGATATCAGAAAAAAATTAGCATCTCTAGATGTAATTTTAGAAGATTGTCCTGATAAAACCATATGGTATAGAAAATAATATAAATTTTAAAAATCAGAATTTTTTTCACATGCTTCTAGTGTATTTTGTAACAATGTAGCAACAGTCATAGGACCAACACCACCTGGAACAGGGGTTATATAAGAAGCTTTAAAATATGCTGTTTTAAATTCAACATCCCCTACTATTTTCCCGTTTTTCAAGCGATTAATACCGACATCTATAACTATAGAGTTATTTTTAATCCATTCACCTTTTAAAAAATTTGGTTTTCCTACTGCTACTATTAATAAGTCAGCGTTTTTTACATGATTTTTTAAATTTTTAGTAAATCTATGTGTTACTGTAGTCGTGCATCCTGCTAATAACAATTCTAAACTCATAGGTCTACCTACTATGTTTGACGCTCCGACTATTACTGCATTTAATCCATGAGTTTTAATTTTATAATATTTTAATATTGTAATAATACCTTTAGGTGTACATGCTCTTAAAGTAGGGGTTCTCTGACATAAAGCACCTGTGTTATATGGGTGAAATCCGTCTACATCTTTATTTGGAGCAATACTTCTTAAAATTTTCACGTGATTTATGTGTTCAGGCAGTGGTAATTGTATTAAAATACCATCTATTTTTTTGTTTTTGTTTAGTTGATTTATTAAGTTTAAAATGTCTATCTCTTTTGCATTTTCAGAAAAATTCCAACATTTTGAAAAAAAACCAACTTTTTTACATGCTATTTTTTTTTTTTCTACATAAATTTGAGAAGGTATATTAGTTCCAACTAAAATCATAGCTAATCCTGGAATTTTTTTGCCATTTTTTTTTCTATGATTGACTTTTTCTAAAATATTTAATTTTATTTTTTTTGCTATGTGATTACCATCTATTATTATTGCTGGCATATTTGAGTAACTCGAATAATATTGTTGGAATGATTAAAAATCATATACTAAAATCTTTTTGTAATAAACATTTATGTTATAAAAAATATATAATATTAATAGCAATTTATTCAAATATATATTATATTAATATTAAATTTTAATTTCTTTACTATGCGCGTTCTTAGCTCAGTTGGATAGAGCAACGGCCTTCTAAGCCGTAGGTCACAGGTTCAAATCCTGTAGAACGCAAAAAATTACTATTTTAATATATTTTCTATGATATTTTTAATTTTTAAAAGAGAATCGGCAGCATTAATTGTAAAAAATTTTAATTTTCCTTTCAATTTTTGATTCAAGTAATATTTGATTAATGGAGATGTTATTTTCTGATATTCTGTTAATCTTTTTTTAATAATTTCTTTCTTATCATCTTCTCTTATAACCAAAGTATCTCCAGTTAAATCATCTTCATTATTAATTTTTGGTGGATTAAATTTTATATGATAACATCGTCCTGATGGAGGATGTATACGTCTTCCAGATATACGTTCTAATATATCTTCTTCAGGCATTGAAAAATATAACACATAATCTATTATTATTTGATTTTTGGATAAATAATAAGCCTGCTGAATACTTCTTGGAAATCCGTCTAATAAAAACCCGTTACGACAATCTGTTGTTTTAATTCTGTTTTTTATTAAATCACATACAATTTCATCAGAAACTAGTTTTCCTTTTTTAAGGATGTTTTTTATAATTACACCTATTTTATTTTTTAAATAAATATTTTCTCGCAATATATCACCTGTAGATATTTGTGGAATATTATATTTTTCTGTAATAAATCTTCCTTGTGTTCCCTTTCCTGTACCAGGTGGACCTAGTAAAATAATACGCATAGTTTTTCTTGTTATATTGAATTTAAAATTATTTTAGATTACTACTATTATAGTAGTAATCATAATGTTTTTAATGTAGAAGTAATTCATTCATTCTAGAAATAAACTCATGTGGATTTTCTAGACTTCCCTTTTCAGCTAGAAAAGCCTGATCTAATAATAATTTCATCCATTTCTTAAATTCAACATCATTATTTATTAAACATATTTTTTTTATTAATAAATGTTCTGGATTAATTTCAAAAATGTATTTTAATTCTGGAATATTTTGTCCTGCGGCAGAAAAAAGTTTAGCCATTTGTGTAGTCATTTCATTAGAATCACTAAGCAAAACACATGGAGTTTCTGTTAATCGATGTGTAAACCTTACATCTTTTACTTTATTTCCGAGAAAATTTTTAGTTTTTTTTAAGAAATCAAGCATGTCTTTTGATAATTCGTTATTTTTTATTTTTTTATTTGATGTTAATTTGTTGAGTGATATATCTTCTTTACTGATAGATTGAAATTTTTTACCTTTAAACTCAATAAGATAATTCATCATCCATTCATCAATACGATCTGATAGCAATAAAACATCAATATTATTTTTTTTAAATAATTCTAAATGTGGACTATTTTTTGCTGCTATATAACTATCTGCAGTAATATAATATATTTTTTCCTGTTTTTCGTCCATATTAGCTATGTACTCTTCTAAAGATAATGTTTGCTCAGGAGTACTGTTTTTCATAGATGAAAATCTTAGAAGATTAGCGATACGTAATAAATTTTCACTGTCTTCTGCAGGACCTTCTTTTAAAATTAACCCAAATTCATTCCAAAATTCTTGATATTTAATATCAGAATCTTTAGATAGTTTATCTAACATATTTAAACATCTTTTTGTCAATGCTTTCTTTATACTACTAGTAATAGAATTATCTTGTAATATTTCACGAGAAATATTTAAAGGTAAATCACTAGAATCAATTAATCCTTTAATAAAACGTAAATAATTAGGTAGGAATTCTTGAGAATTATCCATGATGTAAACTCTTTTCACATATAATTTTAGACCATGTTTTTTATCTCTATTCCATATATCCCAATGTGCTTTTTTAGGTATATACAATAAACTAATATATTCTTGATTTCCTTCTACGTGATTATGACTCCATGTTAATGGATTATGTTGGTCATTAGTAAGATGTTTATAAAAATTTTTATATTCTTCAGTCGTAATAGAAGATTTATTTAGTGTCCATAAAGCTTGAGCTTTATTAATTTGTTCCCAAAAATATGTTTTATTTTTTTCATTATAATTTTGTATATTTATAGGTACAGTAATATGATCAGAGTATTTACTAATGATATTTTTAATACGCCATATTTCTAAAAATTCCTCTTCTTCTTTTTTTAAAAATAAAGTTATTTCTGTCCCTCGTTTTTTTTTGACAATTTTTTTAATATTATATTCACCTTCTCCTGAAGATTCCCATAACGTTGCCTCTTCCGGTTGTGTACCAGCGAGTCTAGTTCTAACACAGACTTTGTTTGATACAATAAATGATGAATAAAAACCCACTCCAAATTCTCCAATCAATTCATTTTTTTTGTTTTTTGTTTTTTCTAAAGATTGAAGGAATGATTTTGTACCTGATTTAGCAATTGTACCAAGATTTTCTATTGTATCTTGTTTAGACATGCCAATGCCATTATCACTAATAACAAGTGTTCTTTGTGCTTTATTAATAGATATTTTTACTTTCATTTCACTATCGTTTTCATATAACGACGGTGATGATATCGACTCAAATCTCAATTTATCTATTGCATCTGATGCATTAGAGATTAGTTCTCGTAAAAAAATTTCTTTATTAGAATATAATGAATGAATCATTAAATGTAATAACTGTTTTACTTCAGATTGAAAATGATATACTTCTTTTGTTTCCTTTATCATATAGATGTCTCTTTTTTAATTAACAAAATAATATTTTGGAAAATGTTAATATTATGTTATAAAACATTTTTTTTTGAATAATTATATGTTCATATGATATTTGTATAACTTTAAACGGGTATATTAAAACCTGTTGGAAATTGTATTCCTGTAGATATTGTAGACATTTTCTTTTTTTGAACCTCAGAAATTCTTCTTTCTGCATCATTAAAAGCTGCTGCTGCTAAATCTTCTAGCATGTCTTTATCATCTTTCAGTAAACTAGGATCTACTTCTACACGTTTACAATTATGAGCACCATTAATAGTTACCTTCACTAATCCAGCACCAGCTTCTCCTGTAACTTCTATTTGAGCTATCTCTTGTTGTATTTTTGTCATTTTTTCTTGCATTTGTTGTGCTTGTTTCATTAAATTACCTAATCCATTTTTAGTAAGCATATATTTTCTCTCTTGTTTTAGAAAATTTTTTTTTGTTAATATAATATAAAATTTTTTTTTGAAAATTATTTTGTAAATTAAATGATAATAAATTTTTTTTGTTTTAATTTTCTCTTTATTTTATTTATGAATAAATTTTTTTATAAATATTTTTATATTGTATCTATTGCACGTAATATAGACATTTCTACTCCTATTTTGGCAGTAGGTGAAAAATTTAACTCTTTTTTTCCATTGATTAGTATTTGATAACATAATTGAACACTTTTTTTATCGATATTTTTTGCTAATTTCTGAATTTTGTATGCATAATTTTCTAAAATATTATCTTTCCATGCGAAAGAAAAAGATTGTGAGATAGAAATATAGTATAAAAAACGTAAAATTTCTGTTAAAACTTCTTCCCATTCTACTCCTGAATTATTTATTTCATTTAATAAAGATATTATCTTTTTTGGTTCTTTGTTTAATATTGCATTAGTTAACAAAAAAGAATATTCTTCAGATGGAATTCCTAACATTTCTATTATGTTTTCTATTTTTACATATCCATGTCCTAGGTTTATAGCATGTTCTAATAAATTAAGTGCATCTCGCATGCTTCCTTTCGCATAATAAGATATTTTTTTTAAAGAATCTTGATCAAATTTAACATTTTCTTTTATTAAAATTTTTTTTAATAAATTAAAAATTTTTTCTTCAGAAAGTGTTTTTAATTTAAAACATAAACAACGAGAAATAATAGTTTTAGGAATTTTTTCTATATCTGTAGTAGCTAAAATAAATTTTACATGTTTAGGAGGTTCTTCAAGTGTTTTAAGTAACGCATTAAAACTATTTCGAGAAAGCATGTGAACTTCATCAATCAAATATATTTTAAATCGACTTTTAGTAGGAGAATAATAGATTTTATCTAATATATCTCTCATATCTTCTACTTTTGTTCGGGAAGCTGCATCTATTTCTAAGACGTCTAAACATAATCCTTTTTCTATTTCCTGACAAATAATGCATTTTCTGCAAGGATTTTGTGTCACACCAGTTTGACAATTTAAACTTTTAGCAATTAATCGAGCGATTGTCGTTTTTCCAATACCTCTTGATCCAGATAATAACCATGCATTATGAATGCGTTTCAAAGAAAATTCATTATGTAAAGCTGAT
Source organism: Buchnera aphidicola (Diuraphis noxia) (assembly GCF_001700895.1). Taxonomy (NCBI): domain Bacteria; kingdom Pseudomonadati; phylum Pseudomonadota; class Gammaproteobacteria; order Enterobacterales; family Erwiniaceae; genus Buchnera; species Buchnera aphidicola. The sequence continues at coordinate 528,773 of NZ_CP013259.1, read as the reverse complement.
ACAATATGTTTTTGTCCAATGACATCTTCGAAAGATTGTGGGCGCCATTTTCGTGCTAATATTTGATGTGTCATATAAAATTTTATGATTTTTTACGAAAAGACTATGCTAACAATATTTATTGTATTATGAAAGAATTCTTATTTATTTTTATAAAAAAATATTTTTCACTATAAATTTAATGTAAATACTAGTTGTAATTGTTAAAGATAATCTATATAATTTGTGATTAAATTTTATTTTTAATATCATAACAAATGGAGTTTTCTGTTAGTCTCTAACACTGTAAAATTGAACACCTGGTCAGATCCGGAAGGAAGCAACCAATTCAGCTAATACAGGTGTTATGATATAAGCTAACAGATGCTCCTAAGATTTAGATAATTGCAGTCGATACATTTTTGAATAAAAACTTTTTTTATTTAATAATGATTGATGAGTCCCACATTCAATAATTTTTCCTTTTTTTAAAACTACAATTAAATCAGCATCGATAATAGTAGAAAGTCTATGAGCAATTACTATTAATGTAGAATTTTCTCTTATATATGCTAATGTTTTCTGGATTAATTTCTCTGTTCCAGAATCAATATTTGCAGTAGCTTCATCTAATACGAGTATTTTTGGAGGAGAAACTAATATTCTAGCGAGAGCTAATAATTGTTTTTGACCTGCAGATAAATTATTACCTTCTTCGCCTAACATAGAGTAAATACCTTTTGGCATAGATTTGACTAAAGATGTAAGATGAACTGTATCTAATATTTTCCATACCTTTTCTTCAGATATTGTTCTTCCTAATGTAATATTAGCAAAAATAGTATCTGAAAGTACTATTGGATCTTGTTGTACCATTAACAAATGTTTTCTTAAAATAGAATGACTAATTGAATCTATATTTTGATTGTCTAAATATATCTTTCCATTTCTTACAGGATAGTACCCCATAATTAAATTGGCTAAAGTGGTTTTTCCACTACCTGTATGCCCTACAAATGCAATAAAATTTTTTGAAGGAATATAGATATTAATATTTTTAAGTACGTATTTTTTAGAGTTATTGTAATGAAAAGTAACATTTTTAATATTAATATTTCCATTTTTTAATGCTTTTATATTATTACCATATTTTTGTTTAGGTGAATCGATAAGATTAAAAATTCTTTCTCCTGCCACAATAGATTGTTGTAATACAGATTGTTGTATCGTGATAGCAATTAAAGGTTCATTAAGTCTTCCTAAATAAGTAATAAAAGCATAAAGTATTCCTACTTCAAAAACACCAACTTTAAAACAACTAAATAATAAAATAAAATGACATAATACCAAAGCAGATAATAAACTAAGAAGAGGTCTTAATAAAAAACCTTCTAATTTTAATATTTTCATACGTGCAGTATAATGTAATTCACTACTATTTTTAATAGATTTTTTAAATCTATTTTGTTGACAAAATTGTTGAATGACATTTATCCCATTAATAGTTTCATTAAACTTATTATTAATATCAGCTAAATAATAGCGTACCTTTCTTAAAATTGGAGTACTATGTTTTTGATAGATAAACATAATAGTCATTACTACAGGTAAAATTAATAATGCTATTATTGCCATATGCCATTCAAGAGTAAACATCGCAAATAAAACAATAACAATTAATATGATACTTTTAAATAAAGTAGGTGCGACTGTGTCATACAGTTCTTTTACTGCCTCAGTATCATTCGTTACTTTTGAAATCATTTGTCCAATAGGTTGACAGTCAAATTGACTAATTGGTTGTTGTAGAGCAGAATTCATTACATCTTTACGTAATTTATTAATAACTTTAACCGCTATTTTATTAAATAAAATACTTTGAAAATAATTAAAAAAAACTGATATTATTTGCAATAAAATATACGTTATAATGACAACAAATATTGTTGCAGAATATAACTGATGTTTAGATAAGATATTATTAATAAAATAACTAATTAAAATTGGTCCTAATACTTCTGATATTGATCCGCTAAAAAGTAAAATACAGGCTAAAATTAACTGCTTTTTAAAAGGTACTAAATAAACTAATAAACGTTTTAAAATTGGCCAAAACTCGATTAAATGATCCATGCTATAAATTTTCACCTGTTTTTTTTAATTATCTTCAAGTTCTATTTCTAATTTTTGATACGAATACATAGATTGATACCAATTTTTTTCTTTAGTTAATTTTAAGTGAGTTCCTCGTTGTATAATGGAGCCATTTTTGATTACTATAATTTCATCTGAATCAACTAATGCAGATAAACGATGTGCTGTAATAATCAAGGAATGTCCATTTTTTTTCCATTGATTAATATTATTTAATATATTATATTCTGTTTGACTATCAACAGCAGATAACGCATCGTCTAAAATTAATATTTCAGTATTTAATAATAATGCACGAGCTATAGCAATACGCTGTTTTTGACCACCTGATAACATAACACCACGTTCGCCAATTTTTGTGTTATACCCGTTTGGAAAAGTAATTATATCTTTATGTATATCTGCTAATTTAGATGCTTCTTCAATCTCTTTTTGAGATGCATTGGGTTTTCCTAATGCAATATTATTATTAATACTTTCGGAAAATAAAAAAGGATTTTGATTTACAACAGCAATACGTTTTCTCCAATCATTGATTTTTAATTCTGATAATGATATAGAATGATAATATATTTCTCCTTTTTTAATATTAAATTCTCGTTGAATTAATTTCAATAATGTACTTTTTCCAGACCCAGTCGGTCCACATATACCTAATGTTTTTCCTGGTTTTAAAATAAGATTTATGTTTTTTAACGATGGAATTTTATGTTGTGGATAACAAAATTGTTTAATATTAACAAGTAATATACCAAATGAATCTGGGATGTTTTTATTTCCATCTTTGATATATAATTCTTTGTTAATAATAGAATATATTCTCTCCCAAGCAGCGCTACCTCTTTCAACTATATTAAACATCCATGCTAGCGCTAGCATAGGCCAAATCATTAGTCCCAAATACATGATAAAACTAGTAAGTTGTCCTATAGTAATTTTATTATTCCACAGTAAATAACCTCCTTCTATAACAGCTAATAAATTAGAAAAAGCAACTGATAGATAAATTACTGGATCAAAACGCGCATCTATTTTTGCGACTTCCATGTTTTTTTTGCCAGTGTTAGTCACAATTAAATTAAATTTATTCAATTGATATTTTTCTAAACCAAATGCTTTTATCATTCTAATACTAGTTAAAATTTCTTGAGTTTGATTATTTAATAAAGAAAAAGCAGCTTGAGCATGACGAAATGTTTCATGTAATTCTTTTCCATATTTTTTTATTAAAATTGCCATGATGGGCATAGGAATCAACGAGATTATTGTTAATATAAAACTAATTTGCGTACTCATTATTATTAACACAGAAAAACCCATAAACAACGAATCTATTAAAGTTAAAACTCCCTCTCCTGCAGCAAAAACTACCCGATCAACATCGTTAGTAGCTCTAGCCATTAAATCTCCCGTTCTGTTATTTAAAAAAAATTTTTGACTTTGTTTGCTGAGATAGGAATAAAATTGTACTCGAAGTTCTGTAGCTAATCGATATGAAGCCCCAAATAATAATATTCTCCATAAATATCTCAATATGTAAATAACAAAAGCTATTAGTAATATAATAGAAATCCAAGGTAATATATCTAAACCATGCATTTTTTCTTTGATAATTAAATCTATCAAAATACCAACTATTTTAGGTGGTAATAATTGTAAAATAGAAATTATTATCAATAATAAAATTGCTCCTAAATATCTTTTCCATTCCCTTATAAAAAACCATCTTAATTGATTAAATAATTTCACAAAAAGTCCTAAAAGTTAAATTTTTAATGTACGTTTTTTAAGAATAAAAATTATTTTTATGTTATTCATAAAAATTTTTAACTTAAATAAGTGTATTTTATGTGATAACATATAAAAATATTCTTCTCAGAAATATTTTTATTTATATTAGATATAAAAATCAATTTTTAGAAAAACTTTATACTATATTTTAGTAATTTTTTCAAAAAATATAAATTTTCAATAATCATGACTAATAAACAACATGAAAAAAGCTTTAATGATTTTAAGTGGTGGACAAGATTCAACAACTTGTTTAGCTTATTATACTCGTATATATCAAGAAATTCATTGTATAACTTTTGATTATAATCAATTGCATAAATCAGAAATTAATGCTGCTCTTATCATTGCAAAAAAATTAGGAATAAAACATCATAATATTTTAAATCTTAAATTTTTACAAAAGATATCTATCAGTAGTTTAACAAATAAAGAGATTTCTGTTTACAATAATCATCCATTAGATAATTCTTTTCCAAGTACATTTGTACCTGGCCGTAATATTTTATTTTTAACTTTATCTTCTATATATGCTTATACTAATAAAATTACATCAGTAATTTTAGGTGTAAATGAAATTGATTTTTCTGGTTATCCAGATTGTAAAAATGAATTTATTAAAAGTATGAATCATGTTATTAGAATAGGTATGAATTATAATATTAGTTTTATGACACCTTTAATTAATCTTAATAAATCAGAAATATGGGCTTTATCAGATTATTGCAATATTATTGATGTTATTTTAACTGATACAGTGACTTGTTATAACGGAATTAAAGGAAGAGGTTGTAGTAAATGTCAAGCATGTATCATACGTAAAAAAGGATTTGATAAATGGAAAGAAAATAATTCTTATTATATGAAAAGTATGAAAGAAAAAATGAAATTAAAATAATATATCTTATTATATACAAATTAAATTTTTAAAAATTATTTTTTTTAATAAAAAAAATATGTAATAAGTATAAATATAAAGTTATATTATTTCTATATTTTCATATTTAATTATTGATTTTTCATGCAAGTTTTTGAGAATAGCATCGAATATCATTTCAATGAAATTTTTTTCCAAATATTCATGAACAACATTTTTTTCTTTCTGAGAAAATTTCTCATTATAAATTTTATCGAGCAAAACAATAAAAAATTTTTTATTTTTATCCTTATGTAAAAAATATATTTTTTTTCCATCTTTTGGATGTGGTAAAGAAAAAACTGTTGATGTCATGGAATTTGAATCATAACGAGATATAGATTCTGGATTGTCGAAAGAAAGATTAAATTTTTTAAATAAATTTGTACGACCTGTTTTTAATTCAGAAATAATTTTTTTTGATAATGTCTTTGTTTCATTTATTGATTTCATCAATTTTAATTTTTCTATTATTATATTTTTTACATCTTTAAAAGTTTGCATTTTTTTATTTTTAACATCTTTGATGTTTATAAAAAATGATTGATTGTTGTTTAAAATAATAAAATGTGGATATGATTGTATTTTTTTATTAAAAATTATTTTTCTCAATTTAGGGAAATTTAATTTTTTCGGTATTGAATTTTTATCAAACCAATCAGTTTCTTGAGAAGTTAAGTTATTTTCTTTAAGGATTATATTAAATTGCTTGTTATTTTTATCTAAATCACTAGAGATTTTTTTTTGAATTTTATCGTATAAATCAATAGATTTTTTCGTTTCTATTTCTTGTTTAATCTTATTATATACTTCACTTAATTTTTTTTGTTCACTTTTTTTAATTTCATTGAGCTTAATAATCAAAAATTGATCATGAAATGGAATTATATTAGATATTTGATTATTTTGATTTAAATTAGCTTTTTTGATTTCTTCTGACATTAAATCGACATATATCCACCCTATATCTCCACCATTTTTAGATGAAATTGGATCTATAGATTCTTCTTTAGCTATTTTTGAAAAATCTTCATTGTTATCTAATCGATGTAATATTGATAATGCATGGTTTTTTTCTTTGACTTGTATAATACTATATCTGTGTTGTTCTTTAGTGGAATATTGTTTAATATTTTTTTCATACCATTGAGTGATTTCTTGATCATTACATTGTGTTTTAAAATCATTTAATTTTATTTGCACAAATTCAACTTTAAATTGTTCTGGAATATAAAAATTATTTTTATTTTTATAAAAATAATCATATGATTCTGAATCAGAAATTTTTTGTTTATTTACAAACGAAACAGGATCTAGAATGGCTTTTTTAATTCTTCTTTTCTGCGATAATAATTTTATTAAATTTTCTTTTTCTTCGTCTAAAACAAAATTACTATTAGTAATAGTATTGATGAAGTATTCAGTATTTAATTTTTTTTTAATTAAATTTATATATTCATGATGAGTTAAGTTAATAGATGTTAAGTAATCAAAGTATTTTGCTTCATTGAATTTTTGATTTTTTTCAAATAAACTAGAATTTAATATCATTTTTTTAACTTTATTATCATTAATGTCTAAATTTATTTTGCTTGCATATTGTTCTAGAAGTATATTATTAATAAGTTGAGATAAAACATAATTATATGTTGCTTGGATGAATTGTTTGTTTTTATTTAATGCAAAAAATTTTTTTCCTAATATTTTTTTCTGTTTTTCTTTTTCAATCAAATACATATTTTGAAATGTGTTGAGACTAATTTTTTCACCATTAACTATTGCTACATATTTTTCAAAATTTTGATTACTATAACTATTTATTGTAGTAAGTATTAAAGATAAAATAATAATGCCTAAAATACATTTAATTATTATACGATTTGATCGTAATTTTAAATATTTTGTCATAATATAACAATCCTAAACATTTTCAATATTAGGTAATATAAAAAAATAACTTTAAATTTTTAATAAAAGGCTGACGTTTCGTTGTCAGCCAAACTTTATTTTAGTTTGATAATATTATTCTTTATTAATTTTAATTATAAGGTTTATTTTCTAGTGCTAAATTTAATACCTCTTGAATATTTTTTACTGGATGTATTGTTAATCCTTGAATAATATTTTTAGGTATTTCTTCTACATTACGTTTGTTTTCATATGGTATTATTACTGTGTTTATTCCACCCCTATGAGCAGCTAATAATTTTTCTTTTAATCCACCAATAGGTAGTACTTGTCCACGTAACGTAATTTCTCCAGTCATTGCAACATTAGATTTTACAGGATTTTTTGTTAAAGATGAAACTATAGCCGTACACATTGCTATACCTGCACTTGGTCCATCTTTTGGAGTCGCTCCTTCAGGAACATGGACATGAATATCATGTTTTTCATAAAAATCTTGTTTTATACCTAATTGATTAGCTTGAGATCGAACTACTGTTAGAGCCGCTTGAATAGATTCTTGCATAACCTCACCTAAAGAACCTGTATAATTTAACTTGCCCTTACCGGAAACGCAGGCTGTTTCAATAGTTAAAAGTTCGCCACCTACTTCTGTCCACGCTAATCCAATAACTTGTCCAATTTGGTTGTGATTATACATTTTTCCATAATCATAACGTTTTATCCCTAAATATTTTTTTATATTGTGACTACTTATTTCAATATTCTTTAAAGATTTATTTAAAGTTAAATCTTTAACAGTTTTTCGGCATATTTTAGAAATTTCGCGTTCTAAATTTCGAACTCCTGCTTCACGAGTATAATATTGAATGATATTTATAATTGCACAATCAGTAATTGTTAACTCATTCTTTTTTAGAGCATTTCTTTCCATTTGCTTTGGATATAAATATCGTTTAGCTATGTTTAATTTTTCATTTTCAGTATAACCAGATAGACGAATAATTTCCATGCGATCAAGTAGTGGAGCAGGTATATTCATAGAATTTGATGTAGCAACAAACATTACATCTGAAAGATCGTAATCTACTTCTAAATAATGATCATTAAACGCACAATTTTGTTCTGGATCTAATACTTCTAATAACGCAGAGGCTGGATCTACCCTTATATCACAAGACATTTTATCAATCTCATCTAGTAAAAACAAAGGGTTTTTAACTTTTACCTTGACCATTTTTTGAATTAATTTTCCAGGCATAGAACCTATGTAAGTACGTCTATGGCCTCTAATTTCTGCTTCATCTCTTATTCCTCCTAAAGCCATTCTTACGTATTTTCTACCTGTAGATCTCGCAATAGATTTACCTAATGATGTTTTTCCCACTCCTGGAGGTCCAATTAAACATAGAATAGGACCGTTGACTTTCTTTTTTCTACTTTGTACTGCTAAATATTCTAAGATTCTGTCTTTTACTTTTTCAAGTCCAAAATGATCAATATCAAGAATTTTTTTTGCTTTTTCAATATTTTTTTTCGTTTTTGTTCTCAAATTCCAAGGTATTTGTATCATCCAATCAATATAACTACGTACGACTGTTGCTTCTGCAGACATTGGTGACATCATTTTTAATTTTTGCAGTTCTGATTCTGTTTTTTCTTTTGCTTCTTTAGGCATTTTTGATTTTTTTATTTTATTTTTTAAAATTTTATTTTCATCTAGGATTTCATCCATGTCACCAAGTTCTTTTTGAATCGCTTTAATTTGTTCATTTAAATAATATTCTCTTTGACTTTTTTCCATTTGCTTTTTAACACGATTTCTAATTCTTTTTTCTACTTGTAATAAATCTATTTCAGATTCCATGATTGCCATTAAAAATTCTAATCTTTCATTGATATTACGTATTTCTAGAATTGATTGTTTATCAGTCAATTTTAATGGCATATGGGCAGCGATCGTATCTGCTAATTTTTCAGAATTTTTAATATTATTTAAAGTATTTAAAATTTCTGATGGAATTTTTTTATTTAATTTAATATAAGATTCAAATTGATTAATGGTTGTACGCATTAATATTTTTTGTTCTTTTTCTGAAATAGTAGGTGTAACAATTAGTTCAACTTCTGCAATGAAATGATGTTCATTATTAGTTAAATTTATAATGCAAGCTCGTTGTAATCCTTCAACTAATACCTTTACTGTACCATCTGGTAATTTTAGCATTTGTAAAATTAAACTAATAGTTCCTACAGTAAATAAATCATTTTTAGTGGGTTCGTCTTTAGATGCTTCTTTCTGAGCAATTAACATAATTTTTTTATCGTTATTCATAGAGTTTTCTATGCATTTAATCGATTTTTTACGACCCACAAATAATGGAATTACCATATAAGGATATATAACTACATCTCTTAATGGTAATACTGGGAGTTTAACGCGTTCAGAACGCTCAGAATTCATAGAAATCTCTCTTATGTTGAATTTCCTGCTATCTATTGTTTACAAACTGAAAAGAAAATAAAACATACAGTTATATTATAAATTAGCTAAATTATATCGGGATGATAACTTAATATTAAGCGCTAAGCGTTTGATAAAACAACAAAGAATTACTTTTGTAGATCATCAGATGTTTATTTTTTTTTATTCACCTGATGCTTTTTTTGATTTGTTTTTTCCATATATGATTTTTGGTGCTGAAGATTTGTTCACTGTTTCTTCATTAATAAGTATTTTTTCTATATTAATCATAGATGGTAAATGATACATTATATCAAGTAAAATATTTTCAATAATAGATCTTAGTCCTCTAGCACCAGTTTGTTTCTTCATTGCTTTTTTTGCAATAGTTATAATTGATTTTTTATCAAATTCTAATTGTACATTTTCTAGATTAAATAAAGTTTGATATTGTTTAATTAAAGCATTTTTTGGTTCACATAATATTTTGACCAATGCATCTTCATTCAGTTCATTTAAAATTGCAATGATTGGTAAACGACCGATAAATTCAGGAATTAATCCAAATTTTATTAAATCTGTAGGTTGTACTTTTTTTAGTATTGTATTATCTGAAATTGTTTTTTTATTTCTTTTAACAACAGCATTAAAACCAATTTTTGTTCTTATATTAAGTCTTTTAGAAACTATTTTTGATAAACCTGAAAATGCACCAGCACATATAAATAGGATATTTGAAGTATTAACGTGTAAAAATTCTTGTTGAGGATGTTTTCGTCCGCCTTGAGGAGGAACAGCTGCTAGAGTTCCTTCAATTAATTTTAATAAAGCTTGCTGAACTCCTTCTCCAGATACATCTCTAGTAATAGAGACATTATCAGATTTTCTTGCTATTTTATCTATTTCATCTATGTAAATAATACCTAACTCTGCTTTTTTTACATTATTTTTACATTTTTGTAGTAGTTTTTGTATGATATTCTCTACGTCTTCTCCTACATATCCAGCTTCTGTAAGACTTGTTGCATCTGCAATTACAAATGGAACATCTAATAGTTTAGCGAGTGTTTCTGCTAATAATGTTTTTCCACTACCAGTTGGGCCTATTAATAAAATATTACTTTTTCCTAATTCAACTGTATTTAATTTGTTATTAAAATTACGTAAACGTTTGTAATGATTATATACTGCAACAGACAATACTTTTTTTGTGTAATTTTGTCCAATTACGTAATTATCGAGATGTTGTTTTATTTCATGAGGTGTAGGTAAATAATTTATTTGATTTTCAGTTTCTATTGTTTTTTTTTGTTTGATTTCTTTATTGATAATATTATGACATAAATTAACACATTCATTACATATATATACTGCTGGACCAGCTATCATTTTTTTTACTTCTTTTTGATTTTTTCCACAAAAAGAGCAAATAAGGAATTTTTTAGAATCATCTTTACTCTTGTCAGTCATTTTTTAACCTCTTTTATGTATTTTGTTATTTGAGTAAATAGATTCTATAAATTTTTAAGAAATTAAAGTATATCCATTCATTTTATTTTTTATTGACGTTTGGTTAAAACAACATCAATTAAACCATATGTCATTGATTCATCTGCTGATAAAAAATGATCACGTTCTGTGTCTTTATTAATTTTATTAATAGTTTGACCAGTATGAAAAGACATTAATTGATTTAATTTTTTTTTCATTTGTACTATTTCTCTAGCATGAATAACAATATCTGAAGCTTGTCCTTGATATCCACCTAATGGTTGATGAATCATGATTTTAGAATTAGGTAAGGAAAATCTTTTTCCTTTACACCCAGATGCTAGTAATAATGCAGCCATTGAACATGCTTGACCGATACAAATAGTATTAATATCTGGCTTAACAAATTGCATTGTATCATAAATAGACATTCCTGATGTGATAACACCTCCTGGAGAATTTATATATAAAAAGATATCTTTTTGCGGGTTTTCAGCTTCTAAAAATAATATTTGAGCGACGACATTGTTAGATAATGTATCTTCAATACTACCAGTAATAAAAATTATTCGTTCTTTTAATAATCTTGAATATATATCATATGCACGTTCTCCTTTAGAATGTTCTTCAACTACCATAGGAATCAACGTGGTATAAAAATTTTTTTTATTTGTCGTATATAACATTTTTTATTCCTAAAAATATTCATTTTTTAAAAATTAATATTACATTTTATCATGTAATAATTTTTATGAGTGAATAAAAATAGAATTTTTTATTATTATGTATAGAAGATTTATATAAGTATCATGTTACAGAAAAACTTCTTGATTAGTTTGCCATTTAAAAGTTATAAATTGATCAAAGTTCCATTCTTGTTGAATGATGTTCACTTTCTTTTTAAGTAAATACATGGCTTGAGTTTCTATATCCAAATTGTGAATTAAATCTTTAAAATAATGGTTTTTATTGTACAAATCAATCAGTTCTAATTCTTTTTTCTTATTTAAAGAAATTTTTTTAATGAGTGCTTTTATGTTCTTTTTGTGTGAAGTTAAATTATTATCAACAATAATTTTTTCTATAATTATTTTAAAGCATAGTATCTTTTTTGCTTGTTTTCTTAGATTATAATGATATCTTTTTTCTAAAATATTATGGTTATTTTCTTTGTAATTTATTTTATATTTTTCATACAGTTTATTAACTTCTTCTTCCAATAAAATTTTTGGTATTATTATAATATTTTTTTTTAGTATGTTGTCCAAAATTTGATTTTTCAGGTATTCTTCAATTGTTTTGGTTATTTCATAATTAAGATTATTTTTTATAATTTTATATTCCGATGCATCAAATTTTTTGATTTCTTTTGTATGTTGATTATCTATTTCTTTTAATTTTTCAATTTTTTTTATTTTAATTTTAAATGATATTGCTTGGTTTTGTAATTCTTTTTCTGGATGAAATTGATGAAATTTGACTTTGAAAAATATAATGTCATTGACGACATGATTAATCACCCTTTCGTTTAATTGAGTAAATAATGTATTTTTAAATACAATAAATTGAATTGTTTTTACATTAAATTTCTCTATTTTTTGGTTTTTTTCATCATAAATATTATATTCAACTGTAATACGATCATACATTTTAATAGGTTTATTGACTGTTTCCCAATTTTGTTGTTCATATGCATTTTGTTCTATAATGTTAGTAATATTTTTATCAGTTACATTTACAATTATTTCTTTTGCTGTTAAGTATTTTAATTGTTTTATATCAAATTTTGGGTATTTTTCATATATTACAAAGTATTCAAAATATTCTTGTTTTTGATTTTGATTTTTATTCATATAATACTTTGGATGTCCAATGATTTTGATTTTTTCTTTATATATAAAATCATGAAAAAATTTTTGCATTAGTTTTTTAAATACATCATAATATACTTTTTCACCATGTTTTTCTTTAATAATTTTAATAGGTATTTTACCTTTTCGAAATCCATTAATGTTAGTTTTTTTTCTAATTTTTATGAATTCTGTCATAATTTCATTATTAATGATTTTATTGAGAATTTTAATTGTAACACGATGACTTGAATCTTTATTTTTTTCCATAATAAATTTCATCTTATTACCTCAAAACGATTATTTTTTATCAATTTATTATATTTATGTATATATTTCTTATAGTTACAAGTTTTCAAAATATTTTGCAATTATTAAAATACATAACCTCGTGTGTTTTTTGTAAACCATATAATAATTTTTTAATAATCGGATAAAATATCATTTTTTTTTAAAACATTGAGAAATACTAATATTTTTATTTTTTTTATATTTCCATTCGTGAATAGTATAAGTATGTAATGTTATTGAATATATTTTTTCTTTTTTTATTTCTAATAAAATAGAAAATATCATACGATGTCTATTTATCATCGGTTTTTTAATAAAATCATCACTCACAATAATCATTCTTAAATGTGTAATATCTTTTTTTGAGTGATTATGAAATAAGCTATCGTCATAAATTTTAATAAAATGTATTGTTAATTTAGATGTTAAATATTGATTAATTGTTTTCAATATCATTAATTAATGTTATATCCTATTTGTTTTTATTATAAAATATTCTAAAATAAATTAGAAAAATCTTTATACATTAGTTTATAGAACTATGTTTTATTTTCTGCAATTTTATCAATTTTTAGAAAATAATTCAATTATTTCACAAATTATTAACTTTTATAAAAAATTTTTTTCTAAATATTTAAATAAATAGTTTTAAAAAAATTTTTTATAAAGAATTTTTGATGGTAAATATCATAATTATTTTGAGGTTTTGGAATGACATTTTTAAGTTATAAAAACTTTTTTAAAAAATTATTATTACTCATCATATTTATTTCTTTGAATGGATGTAATAATTTATTTGTAGATCTTCATGGATCAATTGCTAAGGAAGAACATTCTTTAATATTGATAGCATTTATAATGATGTTATTTGTTGTTATTCCTGTGATTTTCATGAGTATATATTTTCCACTTAAATATCGTTCAAAAAATGTAAATCAAGTTTATGAACCTAACTGGTCTGATTCTTTAAAAATAGAAACAATTGTATGGGGTATTCCTATTTTGATAATTTCTTTTTTAGCATTTTTATCATGGAATTACACTCATAAATTAGAACCAAAAAAATCCATAGAATCACTTTATAAACCTATTAAAATAAATGTCATTGCATTAGATTGGAAATGGTTGTTTATTTATCCAGATTATCATATTGCAACAATTAATGAAATTTTATTACCTGTAAATAGACCTATAGTTTTTTATATCACTTCAAATTCTGTGATGAACTCTTTTTTTATACCCTCTCTTGGAAGTCAAATATATGCTATGCCAGGAATGGTAACAAAATTAAATTTAATTGCTAATAGTTCGGGAGTCTACAAAGGAATATCATCTAACTATAGTGGTAAAGGATTTTCTAATATGAAATTTACTGTCATCTCTACTGATAATAATATTATGTTTACAGATTGGATAAAAAATATAAGAAAATCATCTAATAAATTAAACTTTAACACGTTTTTTAACATAATATCTACACCAAATGAAAGTAGTTCAGTACAGTATTTCTCTTACGTTGAAAAGGATTTATTCCATCAAGTTGTACATCAATATGTTAAAAAAAGTATAAAATCAAAGAAAATATATTGTCAATTAAGATTTAATAAAGAAATCTAATAATATGGAGACATGAATAAATGTTTGGAAAACTAACATTTGACGTTATACCATACAATGAACCTATTATTATGGTGACATATCTTGCAATTTTTTTAGTTGGTTTATTTATTACGTCAAGTATTACTTATCATAAGAAATGGCGATACTTATGGTGTGAATGGTTTACTACTGTGGATCATAAAAAAATATCTATCATGTATGGAATACTTGCATTTGTTATGTTATTTCGTGGTTTTGTTGATGCAATATTAATGCGTACACAACAAGTTATTGCTTCAGCAGGTCATTCAGGTTTTTTACCACCTCATCATTATGATCAGATATTTACAGCTCATGGTGTGATAATGATTTTTTTTGTAGCGATGCCCCTTGTTATTGGATTAATGAATTTAGTTGTACCACTCCAAATTGGAGCTAGAGATGTAGCTTTTCCTTTTCTTAACAATTTAAGTTTTTGGTTAAATGTAAGTAGTACTATTTTACTTACTTTATCTTTAGGGGTAGGTGAATTTGCTGAAACTGGTTGGTTGGCTTATCCTCCTCTTTCTGAACGACAATATAGTCCAGGTGTAGGAGTAGATTATTGGATTTGGAGTTTACAAATTTCAGGTATTTCTACTACTTTAACAGGAATTAATTTTTTAGTGACAATTTTAAAAATGAGAGCGCCTGGTATGTCTTTTTTTAAAATGCCTGTTTTTACTTGGACTGCTTTATGCACTAATATTCTTATTATTATTTCTTTTCCAGTTTTAACTATCACTCTTATATTATTAACTTTAGATCGTTATTTTAATTTTCATTTTTTCACCAATGATTTAGGTGGAAATGCAATGATGTATGTCAATTTAATATGGATTTGGGGTCATCCAGAAGTATATATTTTAGTTTTACCTGTTTTTGGTGTATTTTCAGAGGTTGTTGCTACTTTTTCTCAAAAACGTTTATTTGGGTATGTTTCTTTAGTTTGGGCTACTCTATCTATTACCATTTTATCTTTTATTGTTTGGTTACATCATTTTTTTACTATGGGAGCAGGAGCAAATATTAATTCGTTTTTTGGTATTACTACTATGATTATAGCTATTCCTACTGGAGTAAAAATTTTTAATTGGTTATTTACGATGTATAAAGGTCGTGTTTACATTCATTCTGCAATGTTATGGACTTTAGGATTTTTAATAACTTTCTCCATTGGAGGAATGACTGGTGTACTTTTATCAGTACCTCCTGCTGATTTTGTTTTACATAATAGTTTATTTTTAGTTGCGCATTTTCATAATGTGATTATAGGTGGTGTTGTATTTGGATGTTTTGCCGGAATTAGTTATTGGTTTCCTAAATTATTTGGATTTACTTTAAATGAGGTATGGGGTAAACGTGCCTTTTGGTTTTGGATTATAGGTTTTTTTATTGCTTTCATGCCTTTGTATTTTTTAGGACTTATGGGTATGACTCGTCGTTTAAGTCAAAACATTGATCCTGGTTTTCATAGTTTATTATGTATTGCTGCTATTGGAGCTGTTTTAATTTCAATAGGTATAATTTGTCAAATTATTCAGTTTTTTGTTTCAATAAGAGATCGCGCTAATAATTTAGATTTAACTGGAGATCCTTGGAATGCGAGAACTTTAGAATGGTACACTAGTTCTCCTGCTCCTATTTATAATTTTGCCACTATTCCTATAGTTAATTCTAGAGATGCATTTTGGGCTATTAAAGAAAAACAAAATAATAAAAATATAAAAAAAATATCAAGTAATATTCATTATAATAATATTCATATTCCTAAAAACACAAGCTCAGGTGTGGTAATAAGTTTTTTTTCATTAATCTTTGGTTTTTCAGCTGTATGGCATATTACATGGTTGTGTCTTTTATCTTTTTTCTTAACTATTTTTAGTTTGTTTATAAAAAGTCTTAATGAAGAAAATGAACGTATTATATTAGCTGAAGAAATAAAAAAAATAGAAGATCGACATGGAAAAATGTTTAAAAAGTAGGTTTAAAATGATAAAAAATAAAACAAATAATTTAAAATTAGATGAAGTAAGTATTGAAGAAAAAAATAGAGAAAGTAATAAATTATTTGGTGTATGGGTGTATTTACTGAGTGATTGCATTATGTTTGCAGTTTTATTTGCCATTTATGCTATTATTTCTTCCAATGTACCATTTAAATTACTAGATAACAAAGTTTTTAATTTATCTTCTATTTTTTTAGAAACATTATTATTATTATTTAGTTCTTTATCTTGTGGTTTAGTAGTAACAGCTATGAATAAAAAAAATATTCAGAGGATTTATTTATATTTAATAACTACTTTTTTATTAGGCCTCCTTTTTTTATATATAGAAATAAAAGAATTTTATGAGCTTTCTATAAATAATTTTAGTCCTGATCAAAATGCATTTTTTTCAATATTTTTTACTCTGATCGGTACTCATGGAGTGCATATTTTTTTCGGTCTAATTTTAATAATATCAATTATGTTTCAAATAAAAAAATTAGGTTTAACTAATTCTATTTGTACTCGCATTTTATGTTTTAATGTATTTTGGCATTTTTTAGATATTATATGGATTTGTATTTTTACGTTTGTGTATTTAAATGGAGCTATTTAATGTATAACTCTATTAAAAAACTATTAAATTCTGATAAAAAATTAAAATCTTATCTATTAGGATGTTTTTTGTCTTTTATATTAACTACATTATCATTTTTATCAGTTATACAAAAACTTTTTTCCAATGAAATAAATCATTTAATAATATTATTATTAGCTATAAGTCAAATTATTGTCCATTTTATATATTTTTTACATTTAAATTTTTCTAAAGAAAAACAATGGCATGTAATAACTTTACTTTTTGTTATGATAATAATGTTTATTCTAGTGTTTGGTTCTATATGGATTATGTCTAATTTAAATCATCATGTGTAATTCAATTAAAAAAAGAATATATTATTTATGTTGAATTCTTATTTAAGAATAATTAAGCCTGGAATTATCATTGGAAATATTATTTTAATGATAGGAAGTTTTTTATTTGCATCTAGTCATTCATATTTTAGTTTTTTTTTATTTTTATACACTGTTTTAGGGACATCTTTAGTCATTGCATCTGCTTGTGTTTTCAATAATTTGATTGATTGTGATATTGATCAGAAAATGAAACGCACAAGCAAAAGAGTGCTACCTAATAAAATGATACATCCTAGATTTGCATTAATTTTTGCTATTTTTTTAGGATTTTTAGGAGTTTTTATATTAGGTGTATTAGTGAATTTTTTATCAATGTTTGTGTCTATTTTTGGGTTTTTTATTTATGTAGTTTTATATACTCTTTTATATAAGAGAAAATCAATTTATTCAACGTTTATTGGAAGTTTTTCAGGTTCTACTCCGTCTATGATTGGTTATACAGCAGTAACTCAATCTATTGATATATGTGCTATTTTATTATTTTTTATTTTTATATTTTGGCAAATGGCTCATTTTTATTCCATTTCGATTCTCAGAATAAAAGATTACAAAAAAGCTAAAATTCCTGTTTTTCCAGTTGTAAAAGGTATTATTATAACTAAGATACATATATTTTATTATATCATAGGTTTTAATTTTTTAGTGGCATTATTGACGTTTTTAAGTTACACAAGTTTTACTTTTTTAGTATTGTCTTTTATTTTTAATTTTTATTGGCTATCTTTATCTTATTTTAACCTTAAAAAGAAAAACCATAAAGAAAATGCAAGACAATTGTTTCAATATTCTATTTTAATAGTAATTATATTAAACATTCTTATGTCAATAGATTTTTTATTTTAATAAATCAATAGACTTTTTTATTCATTTTTATACATTATAAACATTTTACAGGTTTTGGTATTCCAGCAATTTTACTAGCTTGTTTAGCTGGTCCTTGTGGAAAGAGTTTAAATAAATAAATACTATTGCTTTTATTTTCTCCTATTTCTTCTTTAATACTATTTATTAACATTCTTATAGATGGGGTAATATTAAATTGAAAATAAAATTTTCTTATAAACATTATCACTATCCAATGATCAGAATTTAAATTAATATTTTCTCTTTTTGCTATTTCTTTAGCTAATTTTTTATTCCAATCTTTACTGTTTTTTAAATAACCTTCTTGATCTTTTTTTACTGTTTCATATAAATATGATTTTTTATTTTTAATATTCATGATTTTTAGAAAATATATGTTGATTAAACATAAAGTTTGAAGAAAAAAATAAGTGTGGAAAATTATAAAATGAATCTTTTAGAATTACAAGTGACATTAAGTTTTTGTATGGTTTTTTTATTACGTATGTTAGGAATGTTTATGATAGTGCCAGTTTTGAGTAAATACGGGATTCTTTTAGACGGTAGTAATAAATTTTTAGTTGGTTTGTCTATGGGTGTATATGGTATTTCTCAAGTTTTTTTTCAAATTCCTTTTGGAATTTTATCAGATAAATTTGGTCGAAAAAAAATAATTATCTTTGGTTTGTTTATATTTTTTATTGGAAATCTTATATCTGCTAATTTTCATTCTATTTGGGGATTAATTATTGGTAGGTTTTTACAAGGTTCTGGTGC
Source organism: Buchnera aphidicola (Diuraphis noxia) (assembly GCF_001700895.1). Lineage (NCBI taxonomy): Bacteria > Pseudomonadati > Pseudomonadota > Gammaproteobacteria > Enterobacterales > Erwiniaceae > Buchnera > Buchnera aphidicola. Next base: position 509,702 of record NZ_CP013259.1, on the reverse strand, counting down.
AATATCTGGTGTATGTATGGCTTGTTTATCTGATTTAATTGATCAAAAAAACTATGTCAAAGCAATAGCTGCTATAGGTGTAAGTTTTGCACTATCTTTTTTGATAGCAATGGTTATTGGACCTATAATTATTCAATATTTTGGTTTTTTTTCGACTTTTTGGCTATCTTCATATTTCTCAGTCATATGTATGATAATTGTTCTTTTTGTGTTGCCTTTTTCGCAAAAAAATATTGTAGAACCTAATAAAAATCATTCAAACATAAAGATATTAAAATTTGTTTTTAATAAATTTTCTTTTAAATCTTATTTAGGTATATTTTGTTTGCATTTTTTATTAATAATAAATTTTATAGTTATACCTAATCAATTAGAATTGTCTGGTTGTTTGTTAAATGATCATTGGAAAATATACTTATGTATCATATTGATTTCATTTGCTATGTTATTTTTATTCATATTTTATTGTAAAATAAATACTATTTTAGAACATATTATTGAAATTTGTATTTTTTTTATTTTGATTTCAGAAATTATATTTTTAAGTATAAAAAATAATATCTTTTTTTTAATATTAGGATTACAAATTTTTTTTATTGCATTTAACTGTCTGGAAGTGTTTCTTCCTGAAAATCTAAGAAAACAAAAATCTAAATATTATAAGGGAAGTATAATGAGTATTTATTCTACTAGTCAATTTTTAGGTATAGCATGCGGTGGTGTGATTGGTGGATGGTTATATAGTTTTTTAAGTGTTCAACAAATATTTTTATTTGAAATTTTTTTTATTTATATATGGTTTTTATGTAGCTTATTTTTAAGTAATAAATTTTTTACGAAATAATTGTTTATTTTAATTTTTTAGGTATTGAAATATGTATTTTTTTCGTTTATATAATATGTATAAATGTCGAGTAAATAAAAGATTATATTATATATTAAATAAGTTACCTTTTCAAAAATATAATCTTTTGAAAGCTATGAAATACAGTATGTTTTCTGGTGGAAAAAGATTGCGTCCTTGTTTGGTATATGGTATCGGAAGAATGTTTACAGTTAATTTAATAACTTTAGATGTCATATCTTCTGCTATTGAATGTATTCATATATACTCTTTAATTCATGATGATTTACCTTGTATGGATAATGATTCTTTAAGAAGAGGTAAAAATTCTTGTCATATTGAGTATAATGAATATATTTCTTTGCTTGCTGGAGATGCTTTTCAAAGTCTTTCATTTAATATTTTATCTAATAGTATTATGCCAGGTGTTTCTAATTATAAACGCTTAAATATGATTTCAGAATTATCAAATTCTATCGGTTCATCTGGGATGTGCATAGGTCAAATGTTAGATTTAGAAAAAAAAACAATTACTGATCATAATTTAGAATCTATTAATTTATACAAAACAGCATTGTTAATACGTTCTTCTGTACGTTTAGCTTATTTTGCATCACGTAATCGTTCTAAATCTATTTTACAAATTTTAGATTCTTTTGCAATTTGTATTGGATTAGCATTTCAAATAAAAGATGATATCATAGATTTTAAAAATGATTCTTGTTCTGTAATAAAGAATATAAAACATGCTGAACACAAAATAAAAGATTTATATGAAAAGGCTTTTTTAGCATTAAAAAGTTTGAAAAAAAAAGATTTTAATATCAAGTTTTTAGAAAATTTAACAAAATTTATCATTCTAGGTAATCAATAAATTTATTAAAGAGTCCGAAATGAATTTTAATTCTAAAAAATATCCAATTTTATATTTTGCTAGTTCAGTAAAAAATTTACGCTTATTGTCTATCGATAAGTTACCTCAATTATGTTGTGAATTACGTAAATATTTATTAGAAGTTATTAGTTTTTCTAAAGGACATTTGGCTTCTGGATTAGGTGTAATCGAAATCACTGTTGCACTACATTATATTTATAATACTCCATTTGATAATTTAATATGGGATGTAGGACACCAAACATATCCTCACAAAATACTTACCGGAAGAAGACAAAAAATTAAAACTATTCGTCAAAAAAATGGTTTGCATTCATTCCCTTGCAGAGAAGAAAGCGAATATGATGCATTTAATGTTGGTCATTCTTCTACTTCTATTAGTGCAGGGTTAGGAATGTCTATTGCTGCGTTAAAAGAAGATAAAAATAGAAAAACTGTTTGTGTAATTGGTGACGGTGCAATCACAGCTGGTATGGCTTTTGAAGCAATGAACCATGCTGGTGTAACTAAATCTAATTTATTAGTGATATTAAACGATAATCAAATGTCTATCTCAAAAAACGTTGGAGCGCTATGTAATCATTTAAAATTTTTAAGATCATATAATGAAAACAATGTAAAAAAAACAAATTTTTTTACAAACAAATCGTTTTATAAAAACGATAGGATTACAAATAGTCGTAGTTCTTTTAATTCTATTTTTTCTAATTTAGGTTTTAAATATTCAGGACCTTTTGATGGTCATAATGTTATAGCTATTATTAATATATTAAAAAAAATTAAACATAAAACAGGTGTTCGTTTATTACATCTTATTACTAAAAAAGGTAAAGGTTATATTCCAGCAGAATTAGATCCTATTAAATGGCATACAATCTCTTTTTGTAATACGTTAAAGAAAAAATCTATTGTTAGTTATTCAGATGTTTTTGGTTCTTGGTTATGTGAAATAGCAAAATTTGATAAAAAATTAATAGCTATTACACCTGCTATGTGTGAAGGGTCTGGTATGCATGAATTTTCGCGTCGTTTCCCAGATCAATATTTTGATGTATCTATTGCTGAACAACATGCAGTTACTTTTGCAGCAGGTTTAGCAATTGGTGGTTATAAACCTATTATATCTATTTATTCAACTTTTTTACAACGAGCTTATGATCAATTAATACATGATGTTGCATTACAAAAATTATCTATTTTATTTGCTGTTGATAGAGGAGGTATTGTTGGTAAAGATGGACAAACTCATCAAGGAATTTTTGATTTAGCTTATCTGAGATGTATTCCTGGGATAGTTATTATGACTCCTAGTGATGAAAATGAATGTAGACAAATGCTTTATACAGGTTATATGTATAAAAATGGTCCTAGTGTGGTAAGATATCCTAAAGGAGATGGTACTGGAGTGTTATTGACACCACTAAATAAACTTCAACTTGGAAAATCGCTTATAAAGAGAGTTGGTAAAAATATAGCTATCTTGAATTTTGGAACGTTGTTAAAACATGCTATTTTTTCAGCAAACGATTTAGATGCGACATTAGTAGATATGCGTTTTGTTAAACCTTTAGACAAAGATGTTATTTTGAAACTTACTTACAATCACAAGTTTTTTGTCACTCTTGAAGAAGGAGTCATTTCTGGTGGAGCAGGTAGTGCAGTGAATGAATTTATCATGTTTAAAAAGATTCTTTTATCTGTTTTAAATATTGGATTACCAGATGTTTTTATTCCGCAAGGTAGTCAAGAAGAAATTAGACATGATTATCAAATAGATAAAAAAGGTATTCACAAAAGAATATTATCTTGGTTAAAAAAATAACAACATAGTTACTATAATTTAATAGTATTTTGTTGATTTTATTTTATTTTAACTGCTGCTTTATCTAAAACACCATTTATAAATTTATGACTGTCTTTAGAACCAAATAATTTTGCTAGTTCTATTCCCTCATTAATAGAAACCTTATAAGGTATATCTTTTCGATTATATAATTCATAGAATGCAATTCTAAGAATTGCTTTCTCAATGTGTCCTAATTCTTTTAATGATCTAAACAAATAAGGTTTCATTAAATTATCTATATTTTTACAGTTACGTGTTATTCCAAAAATTAATTCATAAAAATATTGAATATCAATATTTTTTTGGTTTTTTTCTTTCAAAAATTCTCTTGCGCTTTCTTTGATATTATTATGGGAGATTTCCCAAGAATATAGAATTTGTAAAGCGCATGTACGAGCTTTTCTTCGAAAAGAAGGTTTCATAAAATATAATACTCCTCACTATTATTTAAAATTATTTTTAGGATGTAGTATCAATCTGATATCTGAACCTATTGTTTGAATATTTTTAAATTCAAATTGAAGAGCATCAATTAAATTGAATTCATTATAAAAACAACACAGTGGTTGTGCTTTATGTCCGAGTATTTTAGGTCCTATATATATGATTAATTCATCGATTAAATGTTGATGTAATAAAAAACCAGATAAACGACTCCCCGCTTCTATCCATACGTTGTTAATTTCTGATTGACCTAAAAATTTCAAAACAGATAAAATATCTATTTTTTTTTCATGTTCTTTTATTATGATTTGTTTTGTATTTTTAGGCCATTTATTTTCATCTAATTTTAACCGCATTAGCCAAATTTTACCTTTTGTGTTGAATATTTTACATGATGGTGTAATACGATTTTTACTATCTATAATTACTCTAATTGGGTGTTTAAATATTTTTTTAGGAAATATGGATAGTGTTTTTTTATCAAATTCTTGATAACGCACGCTCAATAAAGAATCATCTTTTAATATAGTAGCGCTAGTACTTAAAATTACTGGACTTTTTGCTCGAAATTTTTGCACATCTTGACGAGCATATTTTGAAGTAATCCATTTGCTTTCACCATTTTCCATTGCTATTCTACCATCAATCGACATAGCTAGTTTAAGTTGTATTCATGGTAAACCAGTTTTCATTCTTTTAAAAAATCCTTGATTACATTTTTTGGATTCTTCTGATAATAAACCTGTCACAACAGGAATACCATTTTGTTTTAAATATAAAATTCCATTTCCTGAAACTTTAGGATTAGGATCTACGTTAGATATAATAACACGATTTATGCCTGCTTTTAATATTGCTTCGCAACATGGTGGTGTTTTTCCAAAATAATTACATGGTTCAAGTGTTATATAAGCATCAGCTCCTTTTGATTTTTCTCCAGCCATTTTTAATGCATTGATTTCTGCATGATTTTCTCCTGATTTTTCATGCCATCCTTCACCAATAATTTTGTTATTTTTTACTATCACACAGCCTACATTTGGATTAGGAAAAGTAGTAAACTGACCTAATTTACTAATTTTTATTGCTCTTTTCATGTAAAATATATCGTTCATGTTTTAACCAAAATTTTTCTTTTTTATTTTTAGATACTATATTAAAAAATTTTTTAATGCATCTAATATATTCTTCAATATATATAAAGTTTTTTAAAATACTACGCAATTTTTTATGTTTGTTTTTTTTAAAATAGTATCATATTATTTATAATTTTTTATATATAAAATTTAATTTAATTATCGTAATTTTTAAAATTATTAACGAATTTTTCAGGAAATTAATTTATTTAAATTGATTGTTTTTTTAATTGATTATTTTTGCACAATAGAACTGAAATTTATTTATATTTATAAATAGATTAAAGAAATATTCTTTAGAATAAAACTTGTTTGATTAAAATATTAATTTTATTTGTAAAAATATTCTTTTGAATTTTTATCAACTTATTATAATCAATAATTTATTGAATTATATTAAAATTTTCTTTTTAAAATTCTCAACTTTTTAAAAATGCTTTTACAGTAAGTGTGATTATCTCATGGTTTAAAATTAAATTTTTAAAATTTTATAAAATATTAAATTTTTAATTTTTTTAATTTTTTCATAACGTTAATCATTTCTAAAGCAGATAAAGCAGCCTGAGAACCTTTATTTCCCATTTTTGTCCCTGATCTTTCAATAGATTGTTCAACATTATTTATAGTTAATATACTTGATATTATAGGAATATGAGATTGAATACTAATATTTAATAAACTGCTACTAGTATCACTAGTAATATATTTAAAATGATCAGTGTCTCCTTTTATAATTGTACCTATTACAATGATAGAATCATATTTTTTAGTTTGCGCAATATAATTTGCTACAATAGGTATTTCATAAGCTCCAGGAACATAAATAATTAAAATATTTTCTTCGTTAATTTGACCTATTCTTTTTAGTGTATCTACTGCTCCTGATAATAAATTTTTATTAATAAATTCATTAAATCGTGACACAATTATAGCGATAGATGCATTTTTTGTGGTAATTCCTACTTGAATTATATTCATTTTCTATTTACTTTTTATTGATGTTGATAGTTAGTGTGTTTTATTTAATAGTTTATTTTAATATCCAAGCATATCCATAATGATTATAAAATCCGGCTAATATACCAGCTTTTTCTCCTATTCCTTCATATAAATCAAAATGTTGACCTTTAATAGCACCGCCTACATCTAATGCAACAACTAAGTGCATTTCATATTCATTAATAAAAATACCTTGTTTATTTAACAATGGTATTTTTAATAAAATTACACTTCCTTTTTTAACTATAGAATTATCTACAGCTATTGAAGTTTGTGGGATTAATGGAACACCATTAGCACCATATACCTGATTTTGTTTTGTTTCTTTAAAAAATACAAATGATGTATTTTCTTCAAATAAACTTTTTACTTCTTGTTTTGTATGTGTTTTGCACCATTCTTTAATAGCTTGCATTGACATATTTTTTTTACTTATTTCACCACGATTAATTAAAATTTGTCCAATAGCTTTATAAGGCCGGCCATTTTTACCTGCATAACTAAAAAAAGTTAATGGTTTGTTATCACCATAACTAATAAAAGCACTTCCTTGAATTTCCATAATAAAATTGTTTATTAAAGAATCACTATAAGCTAAAATATATTTTTTATCTAAAATGCCATCGTATATATCTTTTCGTTTTGGTAACAATTGATTTTTTTTTGTATTTTGAGGCATAGAGTATATTGGGTATTTAAATTGATTTTGTTTGATTTTTCTAGCGTTAATTACTGGAGTGTAATATGCAGTTATTTTAACATTTCCGTAATTATCTATACCTTTCATTTGAAATATATTAATTCCAAATTTGTCAATTTCTTTGATTTTAGAATTTTCTTTTAGCCAATTTATAATTCTATTATAAAGAGGCTTATTTTTTAGATATAAAGATGGAGATGATTTTTCAATTTCTTGAATTTGTTTCAGAAATAATTCTGAATTAGTAATTTTATTGGTAATATGAATTTTTTCAATTTTTGTAATATTTTTTGTGAATTTTTGATTGTATTGCTGTCCTCGATTTGTATTGTTATTTTGGCATGCTATTATAAAAATAGAGAATGAAATTAAAATTATTATTTGAGATATTTTGTTCATTTTTTTATTATATATAAAATATTGTTTTTTTAGTAATATTTATTTTAAAAAAGATTTTTTATAAAAAAACCTTGTATTATTTTTTGTAAAGGTGTATTATTTTATCTGTAAACGCGGGGTGGAGCAGTTTGGTAGCTCGTCGGGCTCATAACCCGAAGGTCGTTGGTTCAAATCCAGCCCCCGCAACCAAATTTTTTGAATATACAGATTTTTATGACAGAAATAAGATTTTATATTTATTATAAACCTTCCTAAAAAAAATTTCTATTCTTTTTTCAAAATTCCACTAATACTAATTCCATTGATATTAATTTTTGTAAATGTTAAAAAAATATAGGGATTTCAAAAAAAATAAAAAATATTCTCACGAAAATCGTACAGATTATTCATATTTTTTGTTTTTTATAGTTTACTTTATATTAACATTCAGTACGGTAAAGATTTTTTAGAAAAACTATGAAATATAATAATTTTTTTAATGAAATTAGATTATCATTTAATTTATAGCTTATTTAGTATGTTTAGACAAAAATTAGAAAAAGAGTATCATGATACTGTAGACTGTCTTTATTATAAAAATTAGAAAAAATATCAATTGATCTAAAAAAATTTTTTATTCATAATTAAAAAAATGATTTATTAATTGCAAAAAATAGGTTGTATTTTAACTGATATATCAGAAATTGTTTATCAATTATTCTCTTATAATAAAAAAATGTATAATTATTAGAGAAATTCTAAATCTTTGATAATTCATATATTTAAACAATTATGTTTTAAAAAAAATATTTATAATTTTTTTTAAATCATGATTTAAAATCATTAATTCTGTCTATTAAACTATTAGATATATCTGTGTTTTTTAAAACAGTTTTTAAAAAAACTTTTCTCGTCGCGAAGATATGTAATGTATTTCGAGCTCTTGTGATACTAGTATATAAAATATCTTTATTTAGAACTTGTGAGTCAAAATTTGGTAATACTAAAAATGTATGAGTAAATTCAGATCCTTGCGCTTTATGAACTGTTGTTGTCCAAGCTGTATCATAATCTCTTAGAACGTTTATAGGAATATTTAAAACTCTATCGTTTTCTTTTAGGAAAGATACTTGAAAAATACCTTTTTTATTAATATTAGTAATTCCTATATTTCCATTAAATAAATTTAAATATGTATTATTGTGAGTAATGATAATAGGTTTTCCTACATACCATATTTTTTCATTAATATAGAATTTTTTTATCATATAGTTTTTATACATTGCTTCTTCTATTTTTTGATTTAAAATCTGTACACCAAATATACTTTCATTTAAGGTGCATAATACTTGATAATTTTGAAAAATTTTTATTATTTCTTTAATTTCTTTTTTATTATATATTTTTTCCCAAAAATTTTTATAGGTTAAAGAAATATATTCGATCATGTTATGATATTCTATAATAGAATTGGTCTCATGAAAAAAAATATTATTTATAGAATTATTAAACAATTTTTTGATTATTTTAATATTTTTACTATAAATAGCATTTGATAAGATATACATCCCTGAATTTTTATTGAATCGATAATTCTTTTTTAAGACACATATCTTATCACTTATAAAATTAGATTTTTTTTTATTTTGTTTTTTTAAACATCTATATTGTATCAGTTTTGAAATTCTAGTTAAATGTTGTAAACTATAACCATCCTTAGAATAGTAACAAATGTTTTGGAATATACATCCAGGTTCTATCGGTGGTAATTGATGGTGATCACCTAGAAAAATTAGTTTGGTATGTTTTGATACTGCATAAAATATTTTTTCCATCATTAAAAGATCTATCATTGAACTTTCATCAATAATTAATATATCTAAATTTAATAAATTATTTTCTTTAAAGAATGTTTTTTGAGATGTTTTTTGAATTCCTAATAATCTATGTATAGTTAAAGCTTCGTAGGGTAAAGATATTTTTTCTTTTTCAGACAAATAAAGATCAAAAATATTATTTTTTAATATTTCATTTAAATGTGTGGTTGCTTTTCCAGTAAGTGCAGACAATTGAATTTTTATTGGATTTTTTGAATTTTTTATTGATGCAATAATTATTTTTAATATAATAGTGGTTTTCCCAGTTCCAGGACCACCGATAATAAATGTTATTTTATTGATCAAGCTAATTGCCACTGCTATTTTTTGTATATTGTCTTTTTTATTTAAAAATAAATTTTCTAATATGATAGCGCATTTTACTTTGTTGATTTTTGGATTATATCTTTTATGTAAAATTTTTAAAATATTGCTTTCTGCTTTCCACATTTTATAGAGATATATTTTTTTTTTAAAAAATACTAAAGGTGTCAAAATAGAACCATTACTTATCGCTGTATGTTTCAATATTTCTTTTTTCCAGTTCACATCTTTTCCTAAAATATTGAAACATTTTTTAAGTATTTTTTTATCAAAAATAGAAGAAAAACTATTTTTTTTAAAATATTCTATTGATAGGAAAACATGTCCATTTCTATTTTCATAGCTTACACAAGTTGCTATCAACATAAAAATATTGCTTTTTTGTGCAACAAAATTTCCAAAATATAAATCAATAGGATGAATCATTTTTTTAGATAGAGCTTGTTTCAGCAACGTAAACATTTTCATATTTTTAGATTTTCTATGAGATTAAATCTGTTAAATTTTTTACTAATGAATAATTTGGTAGTGTATAAAACACACCGTTGTTTTTTTGATTGTTGATTCCTCGTAAGAAAATATAAAAAACACCACCAAAATGATTTTTATAATCATAGTTCTTTATTCTTGTTTCTAAATATTTGTTGATTGCAATAGTATATATTTGATATTGTAAATCATATCTTTTTTTGATCATTTCTTTTTTAATACATTGATCAGAATAATATCTGTTATTTGATCCTAACCAATTAGATTTATAATCGATTATATAGTATTTATTATCCCAAAAAAACATTAAATCAATACATCCTTTTAATATCTCAGAAACAGGATTAAAAAATATTTTCGGAGTGAAAACAGATAAAGAATCAAAAGATTTAATAATATTATTTATTTTTTCAGAACATAAAATGTTTTTAATAGGTAAAAAAAATTCTAATTCTGCTACATATAATTTTTTTAACTGTGATAAAATAATTTTTTGATTACTTAAAGGGGTATTGATAATATCATATATCCAAGACATTAAGGTTTTAGACCATTTTTTAGATATATTATATTCATCTAAAATATTAACGAACCAATTTAAATGACTTTTATTTAAAATATTTAAATTTTTTAATATATAATGTATTAATATTCCAGATGTTTTTCCACTGGGAAAATTATGTATATTTAAATTGTAATTTTGTAATTTCTTTTTTTTAGAAAAGTGTGTTTCAATAATTTTATCGTTATTATAAACTAATGACTTATTTTCTTGAATTAGTGTAGTAAAACTAGTGATATCATAAGAATGATTTATTTTTCTATTTAAAATTTTCGGTGAGGGTATAGAGTAAAAATAATGTTTTTTTTCTTCAGATAACTTAAATTTAATTGTTTTTTGCTTAATTTCTATAATATTATTTTTTTTAAGTTCATTTAGATGACTCATTAAATTTTCATAATTCATAGGATTTCCATTTTGAATAATATATCCTAAAGCGCTTAAATGAATATCACTATTATTGGTATTTTTTTTTCTTTTTTTTGTTAAGCATGCTATACCGATACTACAATGAAGAATCGATCTAGTTATTGCAACATATAAAAAACGAATATCTTCTGCTAATCTTTCTTTATCAGCTTTTTTTAAAGAAGTATTATTTTTATCTATATCAAAAAATATTTTGAAATTTTTTTTATTATGATATAAAGGTAGTTTTGATTTATTAAAATTTATACTAAAAGGTATCCATACAATTGGATATTCTAATCCTTTGGATTTATGTATCGTAATAATTTTCACTGATTGGGATTCATCAAAATTTTTAATACATTCACTATATGATGGGAGTTTTTTATTATTTATTTTTTTTTCTAACCATGTTATTAAATATTTTTTTTTATAAAAAAATTTAAATTTTTCTAATAATAATTCTGCAATATGTAAAACATTTAAATTGTTTTGATATTTGACTTCTACTTTAGAATCATTTAAACATTTTTGATAATCTAGTATTATAGTTTTGATCATATGAAAAATATTTTTTGTGTTCCAAATATTTTTATATTTATACAATTTTTCTATTATTTGATATGAATGTTTAATTGTTTCTTGTGTTTTAATTTCAAAAAATATTGTATTTAAAATATTTGTTGCGATAGATTGTTCTAAAAGTTTTTTATTAGTAGGTTCTAAAATAGATTCTAAAATCCATAGCAATTCTTGAGCTTCAGAAGTGTGAAATATGCTCTTCTTACTAGAAGAATAAAAAGAAAGTATGTTTAGTTTTTTTAATTCCTCTTGAATAATATGAGCTTCTTGTTCGTTTCTAATTAATATAGCAATATCACTAGATTTTAGAGTTTGTTCGCCTTTTTTAGTGATAATTTTCACTTTGTCGTTTTTTGCGCCATTTAACCAATAACTAATTTCGTTTGCGCATTGTTTTGCTATCCATATTTGGTAATCTTCTATATTAATTGTTTTTTCTTGTGGCATAAAAAAGCTAAGTGAAGATTGAGAAATTTTTTTAATTTGAAAATCCATTTTTGAATTTTTACAACAAGGCAAAACAGGTTTAAATAAAATATCTTTGAAGATAAATGGATTTTTATTTTGAAAAAATAAATAATTAATACTATTACACATTTTAATAGAAGAACGCCAATTGGTGTCTAAATAATAGTGTTTTTTTACTTTTTTTTGAACGTATAAATATGAAAAAATATCAGCGCCTCTAAAACTGTATATCGCTTGTTTGGGGTCTCCTATTAAAAATAATGCAGTTTTTTTTGTGTTTTTATATATTAAATCAAATATTTTATATTGTTCAATATTCGTATCTTGAAATTCATCAATAAATGTTACAGGATATTTTTTGCTAATTAGATTTTTTAAATATTTTTCTTTTTGTATATTCTTTAAAAGAATACTTAATAGATCATTAAATCCTAATAATGATTGTTTGTTTTTTTCTTTAGATAAAATTATAGGAATTGTTTTTATAGCGTAAAAAATAATAATATTTTTTAATGAGAATTTTTTTTTTAATATTTTTTCAATTTTGTCAAAAAAAATATGTTGCATTTTTGTTTCAGTTGTTATGTTGTTTTGTAGATATTCTTTTGTAAAATATTTTAGTGCATTTGGTAAGATATAATCTTTAGTATCATTTTTTGACCATTGTGTAATATCTTTTACCCATCTACTAATATTAGATTGATTATATATCTTTTTGTTTATTTTTAACGTTTTAATTGTATTTAATATCGTTGAATAATAAGTTAACCATATTTTTTTAAAACAATTTATTTTATATATATTTCTTTTGTGATATACAAGCAATGTTTCATTGTTAAAATTTTTTTTTTGGAATTTTATTGATTTTATATATAACAGTGGTTTCACTTCCTTTAATAACTGTTTTGGATCTTTATAATATTTATATATGATTTTTATCATATCTTTTGGTAATTTATAGAAATAATTTCTCCAAAAATCTTGTGTGGCTTGTAAATATAACTTTTCTTCATTTTCGATAATTTTTTCTTTAAAAACAGAATTAAAATCGAAAGTATATAATTGTAATATTTTTTTACAAAATCCATGTATTGTATATATAGATATATTATTTATGTTTTTTTGCGCTTCTTCTAAAATATTAATTGCTTCTTCTAAATTTTTTATTTTTTTTAAAAAGACCTTTAAAAAAGATGGTTGTTTGATTTTTTTTGTACAAATTAAATATAAATTTTGAATTGCAGTTTTAATGCGTAAATATAATTCTTCTTTCGCAGCATTAGTAAAAGTAACTACTAATATTTCATGTATTAGAAGTTTTTTAATTGGATTTTTATCGTTTCCTATACCTAATAATAAACGTAAATACAATAATACAATGGTAAATGTTTTTCCGGTTCCAGCTGAAGCTTCTATTAAATTTATACCGTTCAGTGGTATCTTAAAAAGATTTAGTTTTTTCAAATTATCATTTTTCATATATTTTTTTATTTCTTAATAATGGCATTATCCATTTTTTAGCTGTTTTGCAAATTTTTTCTACATTACTTAAATCTAATTGTGTGATTGTTTTTTTAATATATAAATCTTCTTTTTCACCTTTAATATAATTATTTCCAATCCAAGTTTTAAACAATTTTTTGTATCCTATAAGTTTTGTATTATCATCATGTTGAATGATATTTTTCTTTATATTATAAACTGCGTCTAACCATGATGCACCTGATTTTGTTAATAAAATTAATTCTTTTGAACCTTTTATATATCCTATTATATATTTATAAAGATAATTATATGCTTTTTCATGATTCAGAGAAGAATAAGACCATATTTGATTTTTAGGACCTATTATCTTACTTTCTCCGAATCCTTTTATACAAGAATACATTAAATGTTCTATCCATAAAGCAATACGATCACTATAGCTAATTGTATTAGGCTGCCAACGTATCAGACCTGTACTTTGTACGTTATATAAAATACCATGTATTTGAAATTTTTTTAAAATAAAATTAATTTTTTTTTCTTTTGTGACAGACTTGTGTTTTATCACTGATTTAGCTATGGATTCCATATCCTTTTTTATTTTTTTAAATATATTCTCTCCAAAAAAACCGTAAGGTAATTTTCCAGAAAGAATATAAATTTTTAAAATTTTTTCGGTGTCTTTTTGATTGATTATGTTCGTCAATAACATTTCTTTTATTTTAAAAGACTCTATTTGACTGACGCAAAAAGGTTCAGTGTTATTAATTTTTTCTTTTTGAAATCTAAATTTAATTTTTAAAGAATGATTAAAAAAATAACGTATTGGATTTTTCCAGAAAAAAATTAGATCTTTTAGATGAATTTTATTGGAAATATTATTTTTGAATAATTTTATATTATATGTTTTATTGTTGTTTGTTTTAATCTTATTTTTTATAGAGTTATCTAAAGTATTTTTTATATTTTCTTTTTTGTAAAAATATTCTTTTTTGTAATTTTTACATAATAAATTAATAATTCTTTTTTTATTGTCTTTTATATTTAGATTATAATCATGTTTAGGAAAAAAATTAAATGCGATGTAATCTAATAATTGTTCAATTAAAATTGAGGAACTTGTTTTACTTTCATCTTTAATAGAAGTGCCTACATAACTTATATATAAATATTTTTGAGCACAAGAAATATTTTGCAAAAATAAATAACAATACTGTTCATAGAAATTTAAATCGCCAATTAATGGATATTTGTTTAATATATTAATAAAACTATTTGGTTTATTATTTTTTAAAGTGCTTTTATAATCTGAACCAATAATACATATTATTTCAAACGGAATATAACATATATCAGATGGATGACAAAAATTTATAACACCTGGTAAAAATTTTTGGTATGTTCTTTTTATTGTACAATTAAAATGTTTTTTTAGTATTTTAATTGAAATTTTTTGCGTATAGTTAGAATATGAAATATCATCAATCATCTTGATCCAAGATTTATGTAAATTTTGAACAGGTTTATTTGTTTTTTTATAAAAAAAGTCATTGATAAATTCTCTAAACAAAGAGCGCCAACATGAAAGATATTGTGATTTAGATATTTTTTTTTTCCATTTTTTCAGTACGTTTATAAAAATAATTAATTTTCCTATCAGATCTGCTCTAGAAGTGTTAATAACGCTACATGACACGACATCATTCCAAACATTTTCTGTGGTATTAGTTGCATAACTAAGTAATAGTTTTTCAATACCCCATTCCCATGTATTTGCATTATGTTCAGGAAGTGATAAACTTTTTTTGTGTTTAGAGTTAATACCCCATCGAATATTAGCTTCTTGTATCCAATGATATAAAATATTTATATCGTCTTCTGATATATTAAAATGATTAGCTATTTCTGGAATATTAAGAAATTCTAATATTTCTTCATTTTCAAAACGACTATATGATAAATTTAATATTTTATTAAAAAATAAAAATATTTTTTCTTCTTTTTTGGAAACTTTTGTAGAAATAAAAAAAGGAAGATTTTCATTTTCATTTTTTGCTTCGAATATTGCATGAATAGATGACATATAATCATCAATTGAATCACAAATCACAACTATATTATCTAGCTTTAGGTTTTTATTTTTATTAAAATGTAATAATAATGTGTCATGTAAAATTTGAATTTCATTATATTTATTGTCACAAATATTTATAGAAATAGAGTTGTCTATTTTAAGAAATGATTTTTTTTTAATGTTTTTTAAATTTAAACAATCAAATTTAAGAAAATTTTTTTTTATATTATTTAATAAATTTATATTTTTGTTTGCTTCATTTTTAAAAAAATTAGTTATTTTTATTTTTTTAGAATGCATCAGTTTAATTATATAATATTCTTCATATTTTCTCCATAATGATAATATTGTATTATTTGGATGTTTTTTTTTGTGAGAAAGATTACCATTTTTAATGGTATTTGGATAAAATATATTTGTTTTAAAAGGTGTTATATATAAAAAGTAGATATTTGTATATTTACTAATAATTTTTAATATTTTTATATACGATGGCGTTAATGTAAAAGAAGAAATAATAAAAATACGATTAGGTAAAACATTTTTTTTTATTTTATTATGATTCTTTAAAGATTGAAAATAATTGAATAAATTTACAAAATGATAACCGGATTGATTATTTTTTTTAGAATGATTTATTATTTCTTTCCATAATTTTACTTGCCATATTTCATCTTCGTTAATTAAACATGTATTTTTATTTTGTTCCCATTCGTTAATCCAGTTAGGACGATATATAAGGTATTGATGAAAAATTGTTGCCATTAAATATGAAAATTTAAATTTTTTATATGCATTGTCTTTTGTTTTTATATGTTCACAAAAATTCTTTTTATTTAACACATTCATAATGTTCCAAGTTATAATAGATTGGGTGCATGTGTTTTTTAAATTATTTTTGTACAGGATTGATTGAAACACTTTCCATATAAAATCATGAGGACGATAAAATTTAAAATTTGCTGAAATTCCTATATTATTTGAAATGAATATATTTAAATATTTAAATAGTATTTTACTATCATGAATAAAAATTTCTTTTTCGAAAATATTAGAAAGTGGTTTTTTTTGAATAATTTGACATACTTTTGATAAAAGTATATTTATTTTATTTGATCTAAAAATAATAAACATAATAACCTAATTGTTTTTAAATAAACACTGAAAAATAAAAAATATCTTTATAATTTATTTTTTTTACTTTTTTGATAAAAATGTACATCTATTTGAGGATAAGGGATGTTGATATTATTATCATCGAGTGCTTTTTTAAACTTCACCATTAAATCCCAGTATACAGAATGTAAATCATCTGTGTTACTCCAACAACGTACTATAAAATTTAAGGAAGATGGAGCTAATTCACTAAGTCCTACAATAATATCTCGATCTTTAATGACTCTGTCTTCATTTTCTATTACATTTCGTAAAACTTTTATCACAAAATCAATGTCTGAATCATATGCTACACTAATAATAAATTCATTACGACGTGCAGGTTCTCTTGAATAATTAATAACATTACCAGAAATAATTTTATTATTTGGGACTACTACAATTTTCCCATCTAAAGTGCGTAATGTTGTATAGAAAATATGGATATTTAATACAGTACCTGCTACGTTTCCTAAATCAACATATTCACTTGTTTTTAACGGTCTTAAAGTGACTAATAAAACACCAGCTGCAAAATTAGATAATGAACCCTGTAATGCTAAACCTATTGTCATCCCAGCAGCTCCTAATATAGCAATTACTGATGTTGTCTGTACTCCAATTCGACCTAATGCAGCAATAAGTGTAAAAGTGATGATGATATATCGCATTAATGCAGATAAAAATCCAGCGATTGTTGCATCAATATTACGAGTTATTAGGACTTGATTTACTCCGTTTGATATTATTTTTGCTATAAACATTCCCACAGTTAAAATAATAATTGCAGATGTCAGATTAACTGTATATTCAACAAGTAATTCTTGATTTCGCATTAACCAATTTCCTGCATGATTAATATCGTTTACTACATTTAATTCATCCATTTTTGTCTCTGTATATTTTAATTAATATTTGGAGATATTATAATACTTTTAATATAATAATATCTCGGAGAATAGTTTTTTTATTCCCCGGAGTATAATTTACATTGTCATAAAATATTACAAGCATTTAATTCCTTAAATGATTGTTCTAGTCTTTTTGACATTGATTCTTGAGAGGCTCTAATCCATGATCTTGGATCATAGTATTTTTTATTTGGTTGATTTTTATTAGTATTATTTCCTAATTGGTTATGTAAAAATTCTTTATTTTTTCTATAAAAGTCTAATACACCATGCCATGTAGCCCATTGCATATCTGTATCAATATTCATTTTAACTATTCCGTATTTAATCGATTCTTTTATTTCTGTTATATCAGATCCTGAACCTCCATGAAACACTAAATTTAATGGATTTTTTTTTAAATTATGTTTAATACTGACATATTTTTGTGAATTTTTTAAGATAATAGGTTTAAGATCAACATTTCCAGGTTGATAAACACCATGTACATTTCCAAATGCTGCAGCAATAGTAAAATTATTACTAATTTTATATAATATTTCGTAAGCATAATTAACGTCTTCAGGTTGTGTATATAGCAGTTTTTTATCTATTTCATTGTTATTTACACCATCTTCTTCTCCTCCTGTACATCCTAATTCTATTTCTAACATCATGTTGATTTTTTTCATCTTTTTTAAATAATTTCTACAAATAGATATATTTTCTTTTAAATTTTCTTTTGATAAATCAATCATATGAGATGTAAATAAGGGTTTATTATATTTTTTATAATAATTTTTACCAATTTTTAGTAATTCATCAATCCATGTCAATATTTCTTTTGAACAATGATCTGTGTGAAGTATTACTGGAATTTTATAATATTTTGCCATCAAATGTACATGTTTAGCTCCAGATATAGATCCTTGAATTGCTTGTTCCTGAGTACTTTTAAATCTTTCTTTATATCCTGCAATAAAAGCAGCACCTCCATGAGAAAATTGAATAATAACTGGAGCTCTCATTCTAGCAGCGGTCTCTAGTACACTGTTTATAGAATCTGTTCCTATACAATTTACAGCAGGAATTGCGAATTTTTTCTTTTTAGCAAATTCAAATATTTTTCGTGCTTCGTTGCCAGTTACAACACCGGGTTTTATTATATTTAAAATATTCAATTTTCTTCCTATTACGTAATGTTTTAAGTTTTATCTCTATTAATTTAGTTGCATTTTTTATAGGTTTCTTCCAACATACTTATTGAAGGTAATTTTTTTCCTTCTATAAATTCTAAAAAAGCACCTCCTCCAGTTGAAATATAAGAGATATTATTCTTTATATTAAACATATCTATAACAGACAATGTATCACCTCCTCCAGCAATAGAAAATGCATTGCTTGCTGAAATTGTTTTTGCAATTGTTTCAGTCCCTTGACGAAAATTGGGAAATTCAAAAACTCCAACCGGACCATTCCAAATAATTGTTTTGGACATTTTAAGAATTGGAATAATTTTTTTTATAGTTTCATCTCCAAAATCCATAATTTCTTCATCTGAATTTATATTAAAAGGTAATCTAATTATAGATTCTTCAGTTTTAGAAAAATTTTTCCCTACGCGAGAATCAATCGGTATAATAATATTATATGTATCACGTATCTTTTTAGCTTCCGCAATAAAATCTGGTTCATATAATGATTTTCCAATGTTGTAATCAATTGCTAAAAAAGTATTAGCTATTCCACCTCCAACTATAATAGTATCTGCAATTGTAGCTAATTTATGTAATACATTGAATTTAGTTGATACCTTTGCACCTCCTACTATAGCTGTCATAGGACGTTCAGGGTTTTCTAATGATTTTTTTAAACATTTTATTTCATTAATTAAAAGCGGTCCAGCGCATGCTATTTTTGCAAATTTTCCTACACCATAAGTAGATGATTGCATTCTATGTGCGCTTCCAAAAGCATCCATGACGAAGATATCGCATAGATTGGCATATTTTTTAGATAATTCATCGTTATTTTCTAATTCTCCTAAATTAAATCGAACATTTTCTAAAATAACAATTTCTTTTGGTTTAAGCTGTATTCCATCAAGGTAATTATTAGAAAAATATATTTTTATATGACTTAATTGTTTTTTTAAAAATTCAAATATAGGTAATAAAGAATATTTTTTTTCGTAATGTCCTTCTTTTGGTCTTCCTAAATGAGACATAATAATTATTTTAGCATTTTGTTTAATGGCTATTTCGATAGTAGGAAGTGCTGCTAATATTCTAGCATGAGATTGAATAATTCCATTTTTTATAGGAACATTGAGATCACTTCTAATCAAAAGTGTTTTTTCTGTTATGTTTAATTCAGTCATTTTGATCATATTCATAATATAAGTATCCATTTTATAGATAGTATTATCTAGCTATTAATTTTTTAATTACAAGTCATTAAAAAATATTTTATTTTAAAATAAATTAAAACTGTTTATTAATAAATATTTTTTAGTATTAATTTTAAATATTATATTAATTCTTAAACCAAATTTTAATTCCGTCGAGAAACATTTGAGTAGAAAGCATGATTAAAATTAAACCCATAAGACGTTCTAAGGCATTAACTCCTTTCGTTCCAAATAGTTTTAAAAATGAACCAGACAATAATAATGTAATAATAGTAAAGCACCATGCTATTAGCAATGATCCTACCAAATAAAACATATGGTTTAAATATTGATGTGATAATAGCATTAAAGTTGCTAACAAAGATGGTCCTGCAACTAATGGAATAGCTAAAGGAACTAAAAAAGGCTCTTCATGATTAGTAGTATTATTTTGATTTTCTTCAGGTGGAAAAATCATTTTGACAGCAATTAAAAAAAGAATAATCCCACCAGATATTGAAACAGTTTCAGTTTTTAAATTTAAGATGATGAGTATTTTTTCTCCAATAAATAAAAATAATAACATAATAATTAATGCTATAATCATTTCTCTTATAACTACAATCCTTCTTCTTTTTTCTTCTAAATGTTTTAATATAGTCATGAATATTGGAAGATTTCCTAAAGGATCCATAATTAGAATTAACAATATTGTTGTTGAAATTATTTCATTCATTTTAATGTTTGATGTCCTTGTAAAATTTCATGTTTTTATACGCAATATTTTTTTTAATTAATTATATAAATTTTATTTTTAACATAAAATTATAATTTTATAGTATATTTAAAATAAAAATATAATTTTTTATTTTTATTAAAAAAAAGTATATGTTTTTATTAATTATTTTTTGGAGGCGGATAAAAATTTGATTTTAACTGAATTAGTTGTGAAATTTATAAATAATTACTGTTAATTTAAATCATCCGTATATTTATTAATGATAAAATCTGTTGGATTTATAGGTTGGCGAGGAATGGTTGGATCAGTCTTAATGAAGAGAATGAAAGAAGAAAACGATTTTTTAAATATTCGTGCTATTTTTTTTTCAACATCGCAATCTGGTCAAGCTATTCCTTCAATAAAAAACGTATCAAACAAAGAATTACAAGATGCTTATAATCTTGAACTATTAAAAGAAATGGATATTATTATCACATGTCAAGGAAGTTCGTATACTGAAAATATTTATCCCAAATTACGAAAAACCGGTTGGTCAGGTTATTGGATAGATGCATCTTCTAGTTTACGTATGCACAACGATTCTATTATTGTCTTAGACCCAGTTAATTCTAAACTTATATATAAATCTATAAACCAAGGAATTAAGACTTTTGTTGGAGGAAATTGTACAGTTAGTTTAATGTTGATGTCACTAGGAGGATTATTTGCAACAGAATTAATTGAATGGATTTCCGTTTCTACTTATCAAGCTGCATCTGGTGCAGGTGCTCGTCATATAATAGAATTATTAAAACAAATGGGTATGCTATATAACATTTGTTCTAAAGATTTATTCAACGACTCTTCAATTTTAGATATCGAACATAAAGTAACCGAAGTTTCTCGTAGTCCTAATTTTCCTATAGACTATTTTTCAGCCCCGTTAGCTGGTAGTTTGATACCATGGATTGATAAAAAAATGAGTAATGGTCAAAGTCGTGAAGAATGGAAAGGTCAATCTGAAACTAATAAAATTTTAGGTTTAAATAATCAAGTTATTATTGATGGTTTGTGTGTAAGGATAAGCTCACTTCGATGTCATAGTCAATCATTTTTAATTAAATTAAAAAAAGATCTTTCTTTAGATATGATTAAAGATATTTTAAAAAACCATAATGATTGGATTGATATTATTGCGAATAATCCTAAAGATACCATATCAAAATTAACTCCATCCGCTGTAACTGGAACTTTAAATATTCCTCTTGGGCGTTTAAGAAAATTAAATATGGGTAAAAGATATTTATCTGCGTTTACAGTGGGAGATCAATTGTTATGGGGAGCTGCAGAACCTTTGAGAAGAATGTTAAATATATTAATAGCAATATAATTATATGTTTTTATGAATAAAAAATAAATTTTCATTTATACACTATATTTTAATATATTTAAATATATTAAAATTTAAGTGTATATATTAAAGTTTTTATACTCCCTTTTTTAATAAATAGTAATAAGGTTTATTGTCAATTTTATTTTCTAATAAAACATGTTGCATAAAATAACAAAAATTAGGAATATCTCTTTTTGTAGAAGGATCATCTGATAAAACTAATATTTTTTCATTTTTTTTCATGTTACGAAGTGTTTTTCTTATAATCATAATTGGTTCTGGACATCTTAATCCGATTAAATTTAATGTGATATTATATTTTTTTTTCATTATGTTTTTACTATAAATTGTTTTTTAATTAATATAAGATTTATTAAATAATAAAAATTTTTAATAAAAAATGATTTTTTTTAAACATATAATTTTTTTGATAAGATATATTGATGTACAATAGGCGGCAATAGTTTATGAGGATTTTTTCCTTTTAAATAATTATCTCTAATTTCACTAGAAGAAATATTAATAGTATTCATATTTGAACAGAAAATTAGTCCAAATGATTTTTTATGAAGTAAACTACAATCTGTGACTCGATGTGAATTAATCCAATGTTTTATTTTAAGGTTTGTTTTAATGTGTGTTCTAGGATAAATTAATAAATGTGAATATAATAATATTTCTTTCCAATTTTTCCAAAGATGTAAATTTTCTAAATTATCTTCTCCTATAATAAAACATAAAGAATCTAAGAAGCCTATTTTTGTTCTAATTTTTTTTAATGTATCTACAGTATAAAAAAATTTTTTAGTGTTTGTTTCTAAATAACTAATTTGAAAAAACGGGTGGTTATTAATAGCTAATTTAATCATTTTTAATCTATCTACAATAGACGTTTTAGTTTTTTTTTTATGAGGAGGATTTTCATTTGGTAAAAATATTATTTTTTTAAGAGATAGTTCTTTTAATAATTGTTTAGATAGATGAATATGACCATAATGAATAGGATCAAAATTTCCACCAAATATTGCATATAATTTTTTCATTTTTTGTATTTTTTGGGTTAACTGATATAAATTTTTTTCAACATAATGTTAAAGTTAATTCATATAATTGAATCCACACAGATTTACTGTATTTTTGTTTAATATTTATTTCTATTTTTAAAAGAATTTTGATTGCTTGCAAACAGTTTTGATAATTAATATTTTCAATAGCTTGTTTAAAAAATTTATATCTTGTATTCCAAACATTATGTTTTTTTAATAACATATTAATGTTAATTATTTTTTCATGTTTTGCATAAATAAGTATCAGTAAATCTTTTTGTAAAATTCGTATTAAAATAAGAGGATTATATTTCTTTTGATAAAACGTATGTAAAATATATATTGCTTTTTCTTTATTATTTTGGAGTATAGCATTAATCCAATGTAATGGAAGAAAATTAAAAAACTCTGTAATAATTTTTTTCATATTTTCTATAGTAATAGAAATATTTGGGCATGTCTTAAATAAAAAATCTAACACGTCGTTTATAAATGAAGTATTTCCTTCATAATATTTGCATAATAAAAAAAAAGCTTTTTCTTCTATTTTTATATTTTTTTTATTAATTTCGTATTTGATCCAATTTATAAAGTCTAAATTATATGGTGTACAACAAGAAATCATATTTCCATAGTTTTTTATTATATTTAAAGATTGATTGTTTTTAAATAAATGAGATAAGTGATTGAATTTTAATAAAAATAAAATATCTGAACAGAATAAAGAATTAATTTCATTAATACTTTTTATTATTTTTTTATTTAGATACGTAATAGAGAAATTAATAATTAAAGTTGTTTTTTTTAAAAATAAATTTCTTTTATTACAAAAATTTAAAATTTTTTCCCAATCTTGATTGTTTTCTATATTAACTGTAAAAATTTCAGTAAATCCATTTTGATTAGCAAATTTTAAAAGTAAGTTTTGATTTTTATTTAATAAGAAAAGATCTTCTCCTAGAAATATATAACAAGAATTTAATTTATTGTTTAAATGTTGCTGAAATTTATCGAGATGTATGATATTCATATTAATCGGTGTATCTTTTTTTGTAGTAAGTTATTCTTTATATTACAAAGTTTATAATTTTGTTTGGAATATGTATTATTTTTTTTATGGTAGCAAATTTTAAATATTTTTTAATAACATTTTGTTTTTTTGCATGTAAGAAAATTTCTTTTTCGCTAATCTGATTAGATACTTTTATGATACAGCGTTTTTTTCCGTTAATTTGAATGACAATAACATTATATTCTTTTAACAATATTTTTTTATCAAAAATTGGCCATGTCTCTTCATCAATGGATGTTTTTTGATTTAGATGTTTCCAAACCATGAAACAAAAATGAGGTGTAAAAGGATATAGCATTTTAATTATACAAATTAAACATTCTCTTATAATAAATTGATCTTGTTGTGTTTTTGTTACAATATTTTCTAATTTATTTACTAATTTCATTATTGTAGAGATAGCTGTATTAAATGATTTTCGACGACCGATATCATCTGATACTTTAGCTATGGTTTTGTGTAATTGATATTGTAATTCATTGGTTTGATTTTCTCGAAAAGAAGTATTTATATTAATATTATTTTTTGTTACATGAATGTAATTGAAGATTAACAACCACAGTTTTTTTAAAAAACGATGTGTTCCTTGAACACCAGATTCGTTCCATTCTAAAGAAGATTCTATAGGAGCAGCAAACATAATAAATAAACGAATGGTATCAGCTCCGTAATGTTTTATTGTTATTTCTGGTTCAATTCCATTGTTTTTAGATTTGGACATTTTTATCATACCCGCATAAGTTACTTCTTTCCCTTTTTTAGTATATGATTTAATAATTTGGCCTTTTGAATTGCGCT
Organism: Buchnera aphidicola (Diuraphis noxia); assembly: GCF_001700895.1. NCBI lineage: Bacteria > Pseudomonadati > Pseudomonadota > Gammaproteobacteria > Enterobacterales > Erwiniaceae > Buchnera > Buchnera aphidicola. Next base: position 484,727 of record NZ_CP013259.1, on the reverse strand, counting down.
CAATTAAAAGTGATGATAAAGGCAGCCAATTACGTTCTGAATTGTTTCCAATATCATAAAAAGCATCAGCAAGCACCATTCCTTGACATAATAAGTTATCTACAGGTTCATCAAAATCAACTAATTTAAAATCACGTAATAATTTATGATAAAATCTAAAATATATTAGATGCATTGTTGCATGCTCTACTCCTCCAATATATTGATCAACAGGTAACCAATATTTAGATGCTACTGAATCAATCATTCCTAGTTTAAAATGTGGACAAGTATATCTTGCATAATACCAAGATGATTCCATAAATGTATCAAAAGTATCTGTTTCTCTAATAGCTTCTTGATTATTAATAAAAATTTTAGCCCATTTAGAATCAGGACTAATAGGATTTCTTAAAATATTAGTAGCACTGTTTTTAATTTTTGGTAATACAACTGGTAGTTCGTTTTTAGGTATTAAAACTATTTTTCCGTTTTTTAATTTTGCTATCGGAATAGGAGCTCCCCAATATCTTTGTCGCGATATACACCAATCTTGTAACTTATAATGAATTTTTTTTACTAATATTTTTTTCTGAATCAATATATTTTTTATTATTTTTGTACTATCTTTGAAATTCAAACCATTAAATTCCTGTGAATTAAATAGTATTCCTTTTGTATCTAAAAATGACGTAGATGGGTAATGTTTAGCATTTTTAGCATTCAAAATTACATATTTTATTTTTAAATTATGTGCAATTGCAAAATTCCAATGATACTTATTATGAGCAGGAATAGATAGCATAGAATTTATTCCATATTCCCTCATTGTAAAATTTGTAATCCAAATAGGTATTTTTTCTTTTGTCAAAGGATGAATAGCAAAAATATTTGTATTGATTCCTGCATACTGGAACTTTTCTATTTCTCTAGGTGAAATATTTTCGTGTTTTTTTATAAAATCTTGAATTATTTTATTTTTTTTAGCTAGATATATAGACAATTCATGACAAAAAGATATCGAAATATATGTAACACCCATGATGAGATCTAATCTATTTGTAAATGATTGTAATTGTTTCTTATAGTTAAAAATATCTAAGGTAATTTCAAATCCTTTTGTTCTTCCTATCCAATTACGTTGCATGTTTTTTATTTTTTCAGGCCAGTTTTTCAATGTATTTAAATCTTGATACAATGATTCAGCATATTTTCTAATTTTTAAAAACCATTGAGGAATTTTTTTTATTGTAATTTTCCCTTGGCAACGCCAACAACAGCCATCAATAACTTGTTCATTAGCTAAAACAGTCTTGTCATATGAACACCAATTGACGAAACTATTTTTTTTATAAACTAATTTTTTTTCATATAACAGAGTAAAAAACCATTGTTCCCATTGATAATATTCTGGTTTACACGTAGTAATTTCTCTACTCCAATCATAACTAAAACCTAATGATTGAAGTTGTTTTTTCATGTATTTTATATTTTTTTTTGTCCAATGTTCCGGTATAGTATTATTTTTTATGGAAGCTTCTTCAGCAGGTAAGCCAAAAGCATCCCATCCCATTGGCTGTAAAACATTTTTTCCTAACATTCTTTGATATCGCGCAATAACATCACTAATTGTATAGTTTCTAACATGTCCCATATGTAATTTTCCCGAAGGATAAGGAAGCATCGGGAGGCAATAATATTTTTCTTTTTTAGCGTCTTCTAATACTTCAAAAGTTTTTTTTTCTTTCCAATGTTTTTGTACGTAAAATTCTATTTTTTTTGGTGAATATTTTTTTTCCATAGTTGTCTCTTTATAAAAAATCAAATTTTACTCTATAAAAAGTAATATTATTTTATTTCTAATAAAACTGGCGTGTTGTTTTTTGGAACTGTTACATGTAATTGTATAATTTTTCTGCTGTCTACTATAGAAACTTTAAAAGAATAATCACCAATATTTAAGATTTCTCCTCTACTAGGTAAATGACCAAATTTTTTCATCACTAATCCACCAATAGTATCGACTTCTTCATCTTGAAAATTAGTATTAAAAGTTTCATTGAATTCTTTGATTTCTGTAAGTGCTCTAATAGAAAATGTACATTTTTGTAGTTTTCTGATATTTAGTGTTTCTTTGTCATATTCATCTTCAATTTCACCAACAATTAATTCTAATACATCTTCTATAGTAACTAGACCTGAAACAGCACCGAATTCATCTATTACAATTGCCATATGATTTTTTTTTGAACGAAATTCTCTTAACATTTCGTCTACATATTTACTTTCTGGAACTACAACTGCTGATCTTAGTATATTTTTTATGCAAAAAATATTATTATTCATTCTCATAAAAGGTAATAAATCTTTTGCAATTAAAACACCTTCAACGTAATTTTTATCTGCATTCATTACTGGAAAACGTGAATGTGCTGATTCAATAATTACATCGAGACATTTATTTAAATCATAATTTAATTTTAATGTTATCATTTGTGTTCTTGGAATCATGATTTCTTTAATTCTTTTTTTTGCAATATGCATTACTCCTTCTAACATATCACAAGTATTTTGATCGATAAGTTCATTTTGTTCTGCATCTCGAATTAATACTAGTAGTTCTTCTCGATTTTTAGGTTCATCATGAAAAATTTGATTTAACAAAATAGAAAAAAATCCTTTTCTATTTATTTTATCGTAGTTTCGTGAATGGTTGTCGCTCATAATGTTTTGTATTTTTTATTTTTAAAATATATTGTGTTATTCTATGGTAGAATAACTTAAGTTAAAATATTTTTATATAGAAATAGATAATTTAAAAGAAGTATGGTTCTTCATAATTTAAAGATAGCATAATTTTATTTTCTATTTTTTCCATAATGTATGCTTCTCGTTCTTTTTTATGATCGTGTCCTAATAAATGCAAAGTTCCATGTATTGTCATGTGAGCCCATCGAGATTCTAGTATTTTTTTATATTTTAAAGATTCGTATTCTATGATATGTTTGCATAGAACTAAATCTCCTAACAATTTATAATTGGTTTTAATAAATTGATTGACAGGAAAAGATAAAACATTTGTTGCTGTGTTTTGTCCTCGATAGGTAAAATTTAAATATTTTATTTCCCATTCATCAACAATACGTATTGTAATTATATTAATATTTTTTTTTTAAGAAATATTTTTTTTAACCATTTTTTAAAATCTATTTTTTTGGGTATAAACCCATTTTTCTTACAACACACTTGAAGATTTATAATTATTTTATTCATATTTTTTTATTTAGTTGTTATTAAATTAATTCACCTTTTAACGAATGTGTATGTATTTTTTTGATTTTTAACTTGATAAATTTCCCAATCATATTATATTTTCCAGTAAAAGTTACGATTCTATTGTTTTCTGTACGACCATATAATTCCATGATGTTTTTATTAGAAATTCCTTCTACTAAAACTGATTGTGTGCTATTAAACATTTTTCTGCTCCACATCATTGTTTGCATATTAATAAGGTGTTGTAAAAAATATAAACGTTTCTTCTTTTCTTTTAAATCAACGTTATCTTTCATTTTGGATGCAGGTGTACCAGGTCGATTAGAATATATAAAACTAAAACTCATATCAAAATTAATTTTTTTTATAAATGTTATAGTTTCTTGAAAATCTGTTTCGGATTCTCCTGGAAAACCTACAATAAAATCAGAACTAATTTGAATATTAGGTCTAACAGAAATTAATTTATTAATAATAGATTCATAATCTTCTGTTGTGTATGATCGTTTCATTAAATTAAGTATTTTATTAGAACCACTTTGTACTGGAAGATGAAGAAAACTTACTAATTTTGGTGTATCACGATATACTTCAATAATATCATCAGTAAATTCAAGTGGATTACTAGTTGTGAAACGGATTCTATCAATGCCTTCTATTTCTGCAACTAATCTTATTAATTCTGAAAAATAGCAAATTTTGTTATTAAAAGTTCGACCTTGATAAGCGTTAACATTTTGTCCTAATAAATTAATCTCCCTAACACCATTTTCTGCTAGATTGGATATTTCAAACAAAATATCATCACATGGTCGACTAATTTCGTCTCCTCTAGTATATGGTACAACACAAAATGAACAATATTTATTACATCCTTCCATTATAGAAATAAAACTCGTAGATCCTGTTTTTTTAGGTTTTAACAAATAATTAAATTTTTCTAATTTAGGAAAGCTGATATCTATAGTAGATTTTTTATTTTCTTGTACTTCAGAAATCATATTTGGTAACTTATGTAAAGTTTGGGTTCCAAATATAATATCTACATAACTTGCTCTTTTGAATATTTCTTTGCCTTCTTGGGTTGCGACGCAACCTCCTACAGCAATAATAATTTTAGGATTATTATTTTTTAATTTTCTCCATCTTCCCAATTGATGAAAAACTTTTTCTTGCGCTTTTTCTCTTATAGAACAAGTATTTAATATTAAAATATCAGCTTTTTCTACATTTTCAGTGATTAAATATTCATTATTGTTTTCAAGTAAACTAGCTATCATGGATGAATCATATTCATTCATTTGACAGCCCCAAGTTTTTATATATATATATTTCATATTTTTAAAAAAGCCTATTTAATGTTTATATAGATATTTTTGCTTTAATAGAAGCATAAGGATTATATCCAATAATTTTAAAATCTTGAAAAGAGTATTGAAACAATGATGGTGGTTTATTCATTATTACTAGTTTTGGAAGTGTTAAAGGAGTTCTTTTTATTTGTGTTTTTGCTTGCTCAATGTGATTTTGATATAAATGAACATCGCCTCCTGTCCATAAAAATTCTCCTACTTTTAAGTCACATTGTTGTGCTATCATATGTATAAGCAAGGAATAACTAGCTATATTAAAAGGTAATCCAAGAAATACATCACATGAACGTTGATATAGTTGACAGCTTAGTGTTTTTTTGAACACATAGAACTGAAAAAGAACATGGCAAGGAGGTAATCCCATTTGATCTATTTCGCCAACATTCCAACTAGATACTAAAATTCTACGAGAATTAGGGTCTTTTTTTAATTTAATTAATATATTTTTGATCTGATCAATTTTTTTATTTTCTAGTGTATTCCAATTTCTCCATTGTTGACCATAAATAGGACCAACGTTTCCAAATTTATCTGCCCAATGATCCCAAATAGATATTTTATTTTCATTTAAATACTTAATATTAGTATCACCATTTAAAAACCATAAAAGTTCGTGAATAATAGATGGAATATGACATTTTTTTGTTGTGATTAGTGGAAAACCTTTTTTTAAATTAAATCTCATATTATAACCGAAAATAGACAAAGTTCCTGTTCCTGTACGATCTTCTTTTTGATTTCCACTTTTAATGATTTTTTTTATTAATTTAAGATATTGTTTCATTGTTTTCCATAATCCAATTTCTTTTATAAAAAGCTTGCAATATAATAATCAATCCTAGAAAAATCATCGGAATAGATAAAATTTGACCCATAGTCATTAAATTTTTGAATAATCCTATTTGAGGATCTGGTTCTCGAAAAAATTCTATAATAATTCTAAATATTCCATAAAAAATTAAAAATAAACCGCTAACACTACCTGTAGGTCTATTTTTTTTAGTAAAAAAATTAATTATACAAAATAAAATGATACCTTCTAAAAAAAATTCATATAATTGTGAAGGATGACGGGGTAATCCTCCATATTGATCAAATAAACTTTTTAGTTTTGGATATTTTTCAATTGTTTGTAAATCTTGATATCGAGAATTAGGAAAAATCATTGCATATGAAAAATTGGGTGATACACGACCCCATAGTTCACTATTGATAAAATTTCCTAGTCTTCCAGCACCTAACCCAAAAGGTACTAGAGGAGTGATAAGATCAGATATTTCTAGCATTTTTTTTTGATATTTAAAAGAAAAATATAATATTGTAATTATAGCTCCTATTAATCCTCCATGAAACGACATTCCGCCTTCCCAGATATAAAAAAAACGTAGTATATTTTCAGAAAAATATGAAAAGTTATAAAAAATAAAATAGCCTATTCTACCTCCTATACAAGAACCTAAAAAAACAGAATATATCAATGTTTCTATTTTTTTTTCATACCATATGTTTTTGTCTTTAATTATTTTTTTTTTACCATACCATAAAGCAAAAATAAGGCTAATAAAATACATGAGCCCATACCAATGGGCAGATATAGGACCAATAGAAAAAATAATAGGATTCAAATTAGGAAATTTGATATACATTTTTTCACAACCCCTTTTTTATTAAAAATTCTTTTTATTTTTTCTTTGAAAAAAATTATATTTCTAAACTTAGAATTTCTTCTATTTTTTGTCTTCTTCGAATAAGCATTACATTATCGTTTTTTAATAGTATTTCAGGAATCAAGGGCCTAGTATTGTAATTGGATGACATTGAAGCACCGTAAGCACCTGTATCATGAAAAATTAAATAATCTCCTTTTTTAATTATTGGTAATAGTCTAGTTTGGATCGTACCTCCTTCTTTTTGCGTAAAAATATCACCTGATTCACATAAAGGTCCTGCAATGACAGTTTTTATTGTTTTTTTTTCATCAATATTTCGATTATCTCCAGAAATTACTGATATATGGTGATAACTACCATACATAGCTGGTCTCATTAAATCATTAAATCCCACATCTACTAAAACAAAATTTTTATTTCCCATTTTTTTTACAGACCATACTTGCGAAATTAAAATACCTGATTCAGCCACTAAAAATCTTCCAGGTTCGATTTCTAATTCAATTTTTTTGCCTAAAAATTTAGATATTTCTTTTCTAGCTAAATCCCATAAAATAAAATATTTTTTTATATTGATAGGTTTTTCATTAAATTTATATGGTATCGGTAAACCACCACCAGCAGAAATAGATGATATTTTTTGATTTAATTTGATTACGTTTTCTATCATCGATTTACACACTTTTTTTAGATGAATATAATTTACTCCTGATCCAATATGCATATGTAAACCTATTAATTTTAATTGATATTTTTTTATAATTGGTATTGCTAGTAACGGATCCCAGATCCCATGTTTGCTATTTTCTCCTCCAGTATTTGTTTTTTTACTATGTCCGTATCCAAATCCTGGATTGATTCGCAACCAAACGTTATGACCAGAAGATGCTTTTCCTAATTGTTCCAACATATCTAAAGAACCAGCATTAACTGGTATGTTAAAATTTACTACTTGAGACAAGGTTTTGTCATCTAAAATATCAGCAGTAAAAACTATATCATTTGTATTATGTTTAAAACCGGATAATAAAGCTCGTTGAATCTCACCTAATGAAACCGCGTCTACTTTGACATTTTTGTTTTTCATTAAGCGTAATATATGAATATTTGAACAAGATTTTTGAGCAAATCTAATTACATCAAATTCTTGCAATAATTTTATTTTTTTATAAATAATATTAGCATCATAAACCCAGAAAGGTGGTTGATATTGTTTTATTAAATCTTTTATTTTTTCTTCATTAAAATTATTTTTTATATCATTTAAACAATATGGCATTGTATTTCCTTGTTTGCCTTATAAAAAGATTCATTTTTATACGTAAAATTATTTTTTAATTTACAATATTATTTTTTTAATTGACGTAATATTGGAAAAAAAATTACATCACGAATGTTGTTTTGATTAGTTAATATCATAGCTAAACGATCAATACCAATTCCTAATCCAGATGTTGGTGGTAAACCGTATTTTAACGCGTCTATATAATCTTTATCGTAAAAAACATCTTTATTATTTGTTTGTTTTTCTTTTTTAATTTGATTTAAAAATCTATTTTTTTGATCTTCTACATCATTTAATTCTGAAAATCCATTACTAATCTCATATCCAGCAATGAAAAGCTCAAATCTATCTGTTACATTGTGGTTAATATTATTACGTTTGGCTAATGGAGATACTTCGACTGGATACTCAGTTATAAAAGTAGGTTGAATTAAGTTTTTTTCTACAGTTTTTTCAAAAATCTCATTTTCTATTTGACCTATTTCCCATGTTTTTTCTATTTTTATATTCTTTGATATAGCAATCTTTTTAAGATTATCTAAGTTATTTAAATCAGATAATTGAATTTCAGAATTAAATTTAAGAATAGCATTTTTCATGGTAATTTTATGAAATGGTTTGTTAAAATTAACATAATAATTATTAAATTTGATTGTAGTATTTTTAAAAATTGATTTTATAATTCTATTAATAAGATTTTCTGTAAATTTCATCATATCTGTGTAATCGGAATATGCCATGTATGCTTCCATCATGGTAAATTCTGGATTGTGTCGACTAGATACTCCCTCATTACGAAAATTTTTGTTAAGTTCAAAAATTCGTTCAAATCCACCGATAATCAATTGTTTTAAGTATAATTCTGGTGCTATTCTTAAATACATTTGCGTATTGATTTCGTTATGATGAGTAATAAAAGGACGAGCGTTAGCTCCTCCAGGAATATTTTGCAACATTGGAGTTTCTACTTCTAAAAAATTATGTTTTTTCATAAAATTTCTAATTTCCATAATAATTTTAGAACGATTTTTAAACACATGATATAATTTACTATTACTAATTAAATCTAAATAACGTTTTCGATACCGAGTTTCTTGATTAGATAATCCATGAAATTTATCAGGTAAAGGTTTTAATGATTTATTAAGTATTTGTATGTTACTACAATAAACTGATAATTCTTCAGTTTTGGTTTTAAATAATGTTCCTATTACTCCTAAAATATCCCCAATATCCCATTTTTTAAAATTTTTATTGTAGTGTTCAGGAGATATGTTAGATTCTGTTATATATACTTGTATTTTTCCTTTTACGTCCTGTAACGTAAAAAAAGATGCTTTCCCCATAATTCGTCTTCGTGTCATACGACCAGCAATAGAAACTTTAATTTTTAGTGTTTTCAGTTCATTAGCATTTTTTTGATCGTACTTTTGATGTATTCTTTTTGGATTGGTATTTATCTTAAAGTTATTTGGAAAAGAAAATCCTGCGTTTTTCATATTTATAAGTTTTTCTTTTCTAATATGTATCTCATGATTATAAACATTGTTTTTTTTTTCTAACATTTTTCTTCCTTATAATCCCATTATTAAGCTTTGTTCAATAAATTCATCTAAATCACCATCTAATATTGATTGAATATTATTTGTCTCTATACCTGTACGAAGATCTTTTATTTTGGAATTATCTAATATGTATGAACGTATTTGATTACCCCAAGTTATATTTGATTTGTTTTTTTCTAATTCTTTTTTCTCTTTCTGTTTTTCTCTTTTTTGTATTTCATATAATTTGGATTTCATTTGTTTGATTGCTTGTTCTTTGTTTTTATGTTGAGAACGATTGCTTTGACATTGAGTTACAACATTCGTAGGTAAATGAGTAACACGTACAGCTGATTCTGTGCGATTAACATGTTGTCCACCGGCTCCAGAAGATCTATAAACATCTATTCTTAATTCAGATGAATTTAGATTTATATAAATTTTGTCGTCTATATCTGGATATACAAAAACTGAACTAAAAGAGGTATGTCGTCTTCTTCCGGAATCAAAAGGACTTTTTCTAATTAAACGATGTATCCCTGTTTCTGTTCTTAACCATCCAAAAGAATATTCTCCATAGACTTTAATTGTAGCAGATTTAATTCCTATTATTTCTCCAGAAGATTCATGAACAATATCTGTTTGAAACCCCTTTTTATCCAACCATTTTAAATACATTCTAAGTAACATTTTAGCCCAATCTTGGGCATCTGTTCCTCCTGATCCAGATTGTATGTCTACGTAACAATTACAGTTATCATTTTCTTTTGCAAACATACGATAAAACTCAATTTTTTGGATTTTTTTGTCAATTTTTTGACTTTTAAAAAAAACCTCTTTAATTAATTGATTATCTTTTGTTTCTATACCTAACTCTAAAAAAACAATTATTTCGTTAATCTCAGTTTCTATTTCATTAATATTATCAATTATTGTTTTTAAGTAATATTTTTCTTTATTCAGTTTTTTTATAGATTCTTGTTTTTTCCATGTTATAGGTGATAATAATTCTAAGTCAATTTCTAAAATACGAGCGTTTTTTTTACCATAGTCAAAGATACCTCTTAAGATCTTTTATTCTTTTTTGTAAATTATTAATTTGATTTGAAATCATTGTTTTTCCAATATGTTTTATAGCGTGTGAATTAATCATAAAAATGATAAAAAATTTTTAACTAATTTTAATATATAGTTTTTTTTGCGTATAAAAACTATATATTTCTATTATATATATTATTTTAAATAAATTTATTTTATTTTAATTTTGTATAATATATTTTCAGTATTTTGTATAGAAAAAAGGAAAAAATTTAAAAATGTCATCATTTATATTACGACAAAATCAAGTGTATCCTTCACGTCATTTATCTTTAACTATGATATTACTAGAAGAATGGTCATTTGTTTATATAGAAGGTCTTGATGCAAAGAAATATCTTCAAAGTCAATTTACAATTGACATGAACGATTTAAGAAAAAATGATCACATGTTGTGTGCACATTGTAATTTTAATGGTAAAGTATGGAGTACGATGCGTTTATTTCATTATGATCAAGGTTATGCTTATATTCAAAGAAAAAGTATTTCTACAATACAAATAAAAGAATTACAAAAATATGCTATATTTTCAAAAGTAAAAATTCATGAATTAAATAATATTTATTTAATAGGAATCACAGGTTTGAATGCAAGATTATTTTTATTAAAATTTTTTGTAAATATACCTGATGTGAATTCACCAATAATTTATGATAACGGAAAGACCATACTATGGTTTTCTGATCCATTAGAACGGTTTTTACTAATTTTAAATGTATCAGATTTTTTATTTTTTAAAAAAAGCATTACTAACAAAATTTTTTTCAATAATAGCAAACAATGGTTGGCTTTAGATATAGAAGCTGGTTTTCCAATTATTGATAAAAAATGTTCTATCAAGTTTACGCCTCAAGCTATTAATTTAGATCAGCTTAAAGCGATTAGTTTTAAAAAAGGATGTTATTATGGACAGGAAACAGTCGCACGAATATTTTTTAAAAATTTAAATAAACGTTACTTATGTTATTTAATAGGAAATGGAAAAATTTTCCCTGAGATTGGTTCTTTTATTGAAACTAAATTAGAAAAAAAATGGTATAAGATAGGTGTTTTATTATCTCTAGTTCATATTGATGCTGAAGAAACATTAATACAAACAGTATTGCATAAATCTGTAAATGTCAATAATTCATTTAGAATATGTGGATTTAGAAATGTTTTTTTTATGACAACTATATAATCATTTTTTAAAAATATATCTTTTTTAGACGTATTTTATATAGAAATAAAATCACATGTATAATAACATACGACATTTATTTTTATTTTTTTATTGAAATTAATCGCTTAAATATCATGTCTCTAGGCATTCTTTTTATTATTTCAGCACCAAGTGGAACAGGGAAATCAAGTTTAATTAAAGGATTATTAAAATCACAATTTCTAAACAATATTAAAGCATCTATTTCTCATACTACTCGTAGTATACGTCCTGGAGAATTGCATGGAAAAGATTATTATTTTATTTCTAAAAGAGAATTTAAAATTATGATTCAACAAGAATCTTTTTTAGAATATGCAAAAGTTTTTAATCATTACTATGGAACTTCTCGCGAATTTATTGAAGACATGTTGCATTCTGGAATTGATGTTTTTCTTGATATTGATTGGCAAGGAGCAAAGCAAATTCGATATAAAATACCTAAATCAAAAAGTATTTTTTTGTTACCGCCATCTAAAGATATATTGTATAAAAGATTAAGAAACAGAGGTCAAGATAGCGATATAGTAATTGCTAAAAGAATGGAACAAGCAGTAGATGAAATGGAACATTATTTAGAATATGATTATTTGATTATTAATGATGATTTTGAAAAAGCCATTAATGATTTAATCACCATTATTTCTTCTGAACATTTATGTTTATTACATCAAAAACATAAATATAATATTTTAATTTCTAATTTATTAAAACGTTAATTTTTGTAAACAATTGTAAAAATATTTTATATAATTCTATTGAAAAAATAGAATTATATAATTAGCAAAATTATATTTTTATAAATGTTCATTGAAACTAAATATTTTTATTACGATGAAATTTTTTGCGTTCATTTTCTTTTAAATATCGTTTACGTAATCTTATAGAATGTGGTGTTACTTCTACAAGTTCATCATCGTTTATAAATCCCAATGCTTCTTCAAGTGTAAAATCGGTAGTAGTAGTTAAATTTATGGCTTCATCAGTTCCAGAAGCTCGCATATTAGTTAATTTTTTACCTGTTAAACAATTCACTGTTAAATCATTAGAACGATTATGAAGTCCTATTATCTGTCCTTCATATATTTTTTCACCATGTCTAATAAACAATTTTCCTCGTTCTTGTAAATTGAATAAAGAAAAAGCAACAGCTATACCGGTATTATTAGCAATTAAAACTCCATTTTTTCTTTGTCCAATATTATTATTTTTATAAGTATCGTAATGATTAAAAGATGAATAAAATAATCCTGTTCCAGAAGTAATACTCATAAATTCTGAACGAAATCCAATTAGTGCCCTACTAGATAAAACATATTCTAAACGTACTCTTTTATTTTCATCTATCTTCATGTTCTTTAATTCGCCTTTTCTTTCTCCTATAAATTTCATAATATTACCCTGGTGTGTTTCTTGAATATCTAAAAGTACATTTTCAAATGGTTCTTTTTTAATTCCATTAATTTCACGAAAAATTATTTTAGGACGAGAGACTTCTAATTCAAATCCTTCACGACGCATATTTTCAATTAATATAGATAAATGTAATTCACCACGTCCAGATACAGAAAAAATATTTGAATCTTTTGTTTCTTCCATTTGTAAAGCAACATTATGCATCGTCTCCTTTTTTAATCGCTCTAATATTTGACGAGATGTAACATATTTTCCTTCTTTTCCTGAAAAAGGCGATGTATTTACTGAGAATAACATGTTTACTGTTGGCTGATCTATACTTAGTGGGGGTAAGGGTTTGAAATTTTCTGGGTGACAAATTGTATCAGAAATATTTAATTTATTAAGACCTGTAATCGCAATTATATCACCAGCTACTCCTTTTTCTATCTCAATTCTTTTTAATCCAAAGTAACTTAGGACTTTATTGATTTTTCCATTACGTATTTTCCCAGAATTATCAATAATTATTACTTGATCATTTGATTTTACAGAACCTTGTTTAATACGTCCAACTCCTATACTTCCTAAATAATTATTATAATCAAGTTGTGAAATTTGCATTTGAAATTTTTGATTAGGATCAACGTTTGGAGCTGGAGCATATTTAATAATAGATTCATATAATGGAATCATATTTTTTTCCATTTTTAGATAATCTATCCCTGCAGTACCTAAGATTGCAGAAGTATAAAGGATAGGAAAATCAAGTTGTTCATCGTTAGCATCAAGATTCACGAAAAGATCAAATATTTGATTTACTACCCAATCAGGACGAGCGTTTACTCTATCTATTTTATTAATTACTACAATAGGATTTAAACCATATTTAAAAGCTTTTTTAGTTACGAATCTTGTTTGAGGCATTGGTCCATCTAATGCATCTACTACTAAAAGTACTGAGTCTACCATAGACATAACGCGTTCTACTTCGCCACCGAAATCAGAATGACCAGGAGTATCTACTATATTAATTTTATAATTATTCCATTTTATAGAAGTGTTTTTAGATAATATTGTGATACCCCTTTCTTTTTCTAAATCATTAGAATCCATAATACGTTCAGTTTTTTGTTCATGTTTCTGAAATGTCCCTGATTGTTGTAATAATTGGTCAAGTAATGTTGTTTTTCCATGATCAACATGTGCTATAATAGCTATGTTTCTTATATTTTTATGCATATTTTTCTCTTTAAATATGATTTCATGTATTTCATCAAAAATATATACTTTAGACTAATTTTAGATAGAATTACAAAAAAAGATTCATTGTTTGCAGAAATAGTATTTATATATTAAACTAAAAAATATTTTATAAATATAGTTTATAAACTAATAATTTTTAATTATTTCATAATTAGGATGAAAATTTTGCATTTATTGAACTATCATAAAACAAAATTTTTAAAAAGTTATTCGAAAACTAATGATATAGAAATTCAAGATGGTATTGAAATTGGATTTTTTGGTTATTCTAATTCAGGAAAATCTAGTGTCATTAATTCATTAACTAATCAAAAAAAATTAGCTCGTTTCAGTAAAATTCCTGGAAGAACTCAATTAATTAATGTTTTTGAGGTAGTTTCAGGTTTTAGAATAGTTGATCTTCCAGGATATGGTTATTCTGAAGTGCCCTTGTTTTTGAAAAATAAAATAAAAAAAATGATATATAATTATTTAGAAAAGCGGACACAACTCAAATGTTTAGTGTTATTAATGGATATTCGACATCCTTTTAAAGTTCTTGATCAGGATATAATCAATATTGCAATATATAATAAAATTTTTGTTTTAGTGTTATTAAACAAATGTGATAAATTTAAAAAAAATCAACAACGAATTCAATTATGTAAAGTATATAAAAAACTACATGTATTATTAAAAAAATCTTTTCAAGTTCAATTGTTTTCATCTCTAAAAAAGATAGGTATTAAAGAATTAAAATTAAATTTAAATACATTTTATCAAAAACATATCATAATAAAAAATTCAATTTTTTCAAAAAATAGTATTAAAAAATTTGAATAAATTTTCAGTATGACATGTGTTTAAAAACATATCTTTTGACGTTATATTAATAGGAATATCTATTTTGATTTTTACTAGTTTGTATGAAAGAAAAGCTAATTTTTTATAATTTTTAAGTTGGATTGTAACATTTTTAGCATTTCGAAAAGGTAAAAGTGGTATTTTTTGAATATTACAATAAATATTTTCAATGCTAGAAAACTGTTTGATTAAAAATAATGCAGTTTTTTTGCCTATTTTAGGAACACCTGGGATATTATCTGAAGCATCTCCGATTAACGCTAAAAAATCGATATATTCTTTAGGTTTAATACCATATTCGTGTTTTATTGTTTCTGATGTGATCAGATATTTTTTTTTTATTTAAAATACTAATATTTTCTGTGACTAGTTGCAACATGTCTTTGTCATGGCTTGCAATTAATACTTTATCTCCTTCTTTTTCTAATTTATATGCCAAACTTCCAATAATATCATCTGCTTCTATTCCTGGAATACTTAATATTTTAATGCCAATGTCTTGTAATATTTTAAGTAAAGGTTGAATTTGAACATATAATGCATTTGGCATAGGGGATCTATTGTTTTTATATTCTTTAAATATTTTTTTTCTAAATGTTGTTTTAAATGAATCAAAAATAATAATGAGTTTTTTGGAATGATTATATTTTTTTAAAATGTTATCTATCATTTTTAGCATTCCATATATAGCTCCATATGGTTTTCCTTTTATGTTTTTGAAATGATTAAATCCATAATAAGCGGTATATAAATATAAATTTCCATCTATTATTATAACGGGTGCTTGTTTTTGCGACATGTTTCCTCTTTTATATTATTTACTATATTCAAGTTAATATTTTTTTGAATTTATTTAAAAAAAATTTTAATATCTATTTTTTTTGAATTAAAAATTGAATTAATCTAATATATTTTTGTGCAAAATTATCTTTAAAAATTTTTTCTATATTAAAATAATCAACTATATATTTTCCGTTAACAAGGAGTATTGGTACATGTTTTAATTTAGATTTGTTAATATCTTGCTTGTATTTTTTAAGTAATATTTCTATTGTTAAACTATTCCAAAAATTATCGAATGTATTTTCATTAATCCCTGCTTTTTTTTTAAATAATTTTTTTATACTATTGATATCATAAATGGTATGAGTTTTTTGAATGCCATTAAAAATTGGCATCATAATTTTTTCTTCAATACCTATTTGTTCTGCTATTATCCAAGATTTTGTTAATATATAATTTAACGTTCCTCCTGATAAGTTAACATGATATGCATGAAATGTTATATTTTTATTTATATTTTTTTTGATTAATTTCATTGTGTTATGTGTTTTTTCAAATTCATAACAATACGGACAAAAAAACGAAAAAAAAACCATTACATGAGGAACATCGTGTATACTTTTTTTTTTATACTATATTCTTTTTTATTAATAAATTCTGCAGATGAAACGTTAAAAGATAAAAAAATAATATATAAAAAAATTAATATTGTTTTCATTTTATCACCGAATTTTATTGTTTATTATTTTTATATTATAAATTTATTAAAGTAAAGGATAATTTTAAAAATGTACTGTAACACGTTATAATTTTATTGATATATATATTTTTTTGATGTTATAAATATGTTAAAAAAATTTTACATAAATATGAAAAAATGAATTTTCTATAATGAACAAAAAAAATATAAATATTAATCTGGAATATCATACACCAATGATAAAACAATATTTATCTTTTAAAATCACAATATCCTGAAACGTTGCTTTTTATCAAATGGGTGATTTTTATGAATTGTTTTATGAAGATGCAAAACGTATTTCTCAATTATTAAAAATTACTTTAACAAAAAAAGGATACTCAAATAAAAAAATTATACCAATGGCTGGAATTCCATGTCATACAGCTAATCATTATTTATCAAAACTTATTAAGTTAGGTGAATCTATTGTAATTTGTGATCAAATAAAAGATAAACATTTTAAAAAAATTTAATTACTCGTAAGATAGTTCGTATAGTTATTCCAGGAACTACAACAGATGAAATTTTTCTTGAAGCCAATGAAGATAATTTTATATCTTCTATATGGAAAGAAAAAAATATATTTAGATATGCTATTTTAGACCTTTCTTTAGGTTTTTTTGGTGTTTCTAAGCACTTTAACCAAACTTCTTTACTTGCAGAAATTGAACGCACCAACCCTAAAGAAATACTTTATCCAGAAAATTTTTCAGATGTTTTGTTAATTTCAAGCAGAAGATGTATTCAGAAACGTCCATTATCAGAATTTGATTTAGAAACTTCATATACATTATTAAATTTACAGTTTAAAACGCATAGTTTAAATGGATTTGGAATAGAAAAAAATGATTTTATAATACGTCCTGCTAGTTGTTTACTTCGATATATTAAATTGACGAATATGAATGCAATACCTCATATTCGAATGTTAAAAAATAATTATATAGAAGACCATATTTTTATGAACGTAAGTACTCGTAGAAATTTAGAAATCACTCAAAATTTTTTAAGGGAAAATAAGAACACGTTATTTTCGATATTAAATAAAACTACTACTTCTATGGGTAGTTGAATGTTATATCGTTGGCTAAATTCTCCATTAAAAAATTTTAATTTGATCAAAAACGTCATGATAGTGTCAAGATTTTACAATCTTTTATAAAGCACTATAATCTATTCTGCGAAAAGTCAATGATTTAGAAAGAATTTATTCTCGATTATCTTTACTTACGCGTTGCCTTATGATTTTACACGTATGTGTTCCACATTAAGAATTTTACCTAATTTTCACTTAATATTAAAAAAATTAAATTGAAATATATTCAAGATATAGATCTTAATATTGGTTATTTTGAAAAAATTTTGCTCTTATTAGAAAAAGCTATTCGTCTAGATCCATCTAAATCTATTCGAGATGGAGATGTTATAGCTGATGGATATAATGTTCAATTAGATATTTTACGAGCTATCAAAAAAATTCAAAAGAGTATATTAATAATTTTGAAAAAAAATACTAATGATTGAATCATTAAAAATAAAATATAACAATATTATTCGATATTATATTCAAGTAAATAAACGTCATACTCATTTGATCCCGAAAAATTATAATAGAGTACAAACATTAAAATATACTGAATGTTATAATATTCCATTATTAAAAGAATATGAACAAAAAGTTGTGAATGCTGAAAACGAATCTTTGTTGTTAGAAAAAAAATATATATAGAGATATTTGACCATTTAGCACCATTTTTACAAGATTTAAAAAATAGTGCGTTAGCTTTTTCAGAGTTAGATGTATTAGTAAATTCTTCTGAACGTTCCATGTCTTTAAATTATACACGTCCTATTATGACTAAAAAACATAATATTTCTTTATTAAAAAGTCGACATCCAGTTGTTGAATGTTTCTTGACCACACCATTTATAAAAAATTCTGTAGTTTTATCAAAACAGCAAAAAATGCTTATTATAACAGGTCCTAATATGGGTGGAAAAAGTACTTATATGCGTCAAATTGCTCTTATTATAATAATGGCTTGGTTAGGTAGTTTTGTTCCTGCAGAATATGCTTTAATTGGTCTTATTGATAAAATTTTCACAAGAATTGGTGCAGCTGATGATTTAAGTAATGGATATTTAACGTTTATGATGGAAATGACAGAAATATCTAATATTCTTTATAATGCAACATCTAATAGTTTAGTTTTAATAGATGAGTTGGTCCGAGGAACTTCAACTAATGAAGGATTAGCATTGGCTTGGTCATGTTCTAAATATTTAATTAATCACACGAAGTGTTTCACATTATTATCTACTCATTTTATTGAATTGACAAAATTAGCTTCAAGTGAAAATTTTGTGAAACATTTTTGTTTTACTGCCTTTAATAGTAACGGTCACATAGCATTTTTATATCAAATTAAACATGGTATTTGTAAGAAAAATTACGGTATATCGGTAGCATCAATATCAGGATTACCTGATTCTGTTATCAAGAATGCAAAAGAAAATTCATGGAATTAGAAGAACTTTAGTTTTTTAAAATGTTGCTTCATAACAATTACACTTACAATCATATTTTAATTAAAATTTTTTTAACGTTATAAAAATGTAATAATAATTAATTTTTCATAAATTACATTTTATCAACAATATTAATTATTTCATATAATGAAATTTGGATTTTTAATATAATGAAAAATCAAAAAATTTTTGATCTTTTAGCTCCATTAGGATTAGAACAATTAAATTTCTTAAAACAGTTAGAAGATACTTGTTCTGATCTTCAATGCGCATGGTTATCAGGTTATTTTTGGAAAATTGCAAATAAAGATTCTAACTCTATTTCTTTGAAAGAAAATCAAAATAATAAAGATACAATAATTACTATTATTTCAGCTTCTCAAACTGGTAATGCAAAATTATTATCTCAACGACTTCATGAATATTTAACAAAAAATAATATAAAAAATCGTTTAATAGATGCTATAAATTATAAATTTAAAAAAATAAAAAATGAAAAAATACTAATTTTAATTATTTCGACTCAAGGTGAAGGTGAACCTCCAGAAGAAGCGTTATCTTTTTACAAATTTTTAATGTCAACACAAGTACCAAAATTAAATTTTTTGTATTATAGTATTTTTGGGTTAGGAGATATATCTTATGATTTGTTTTGCCAAGCAGGAAAAGATTTTGATAAAAGATTAAAAGAATTAGGCGCAAACTCTTTATTAGATAGATTTGATGCTGATATTGAATATGAAAATGATTATAATAAATGGTCTAAAAAACTGTTATCCATTATTAATGAAAAAAATATCATCAATAACTTTTCTATTAAAAATTTTAGTCAAAAAAATAATTTTGTCAATTCTGTTATTTTCTATAATAAAACAAATCCTGCGATAGCTTCTATATCAAAAAATCAAAAAATAACTGGTCGATATTCTAAAAAAGATGTACGTCATATTGAAATTGATATAAATGATTTAAACATAAGTTATACTCCTGGTGATGCACTTGGTGTGTGGTATCAAAACGATACTAATTTAATAAAAAAAATATTAAAATCACTGTCTATCAATGAATCTGAAAAAATTAATCTTAAAGAGCATATTATTACAATTTATGATGCTTTGAAGAATAGTTTTGAATTGACTGTTAATACAAAAAATATAGTAAGAAAATATGCTGATTTTTCAAAAAATAATTTCTTAAAAAATATTGTTTCTGATGAAATAAAATTAAATCAATATGTTATTAACACACCCTTAGTTAGTATGATATATGATAATCCATCAAAAATATCTTCTGATCAACTTATTAGTTTTTTACGTCCTTTAAGACCTCGATTATATTCTATTGCTTCATCGCAAGCAGAAATAAACGATGAAATTCATATTACAGTCGGTGTTGTACAAAAAATTTTTTCTAATTGTATATATTTAGGTGGTGCCTCTGGTTATCTTTCACAATCTTTAAAATCAAATAATAAAATAAAAATTTTCATTGAAATTAATAATAATTTTCGTTTACCTATAGATAAAACTACACCCATTATAATGATTGCGTCAGGAACAGGAATTGCGCCTTTTCGTGCTTTTATGCAACAACGAGATAACGATGGTTCTACAGGAAAAAACTGGATATTTTTTGGAAATCCTCACTTTACAGAAGATTTTCTATATCAAATAGAGTGGCAAGAATATATAAAAAAAGGTTTACTCACTAAAATGAGTTTAGCTTGGTCACAAGATCAAAAAAATAAAATATACATACAAGATAAAATAAAAGAACATGGAAACGAAGTTTGGTCTTGGATAGAACATGGTGCTCAAATATATGTATGCGGAAATGCTTCAAAAATGGCTAAAGATGTTGAACTAGCATTATTAGATATCATTGCTAAAAATGGTAATATGAATATTGAAGATGCTAATGAATTTTTAAACAATTTACGTATCAAGAAACGCTATAAAAGAGATGTATATTAATGAATAATGATCAAAAAATAAAGAAAGTATTGAAAACAACGCTTACTGATGCAGAGCGTGTTAAAGAAAATAGTAATTATCTTAGAGGTACAATTGTTAATGATTTAAAAAATGAAATTACCAATGGTTTCACTGGAGATAACTTTTCACTGATTCGATTTCATGGAATGTATCAACAAGATGATCGCGATTTACGCTTAGAACGCCATGAACAGAAATTAGAACCTCGTTATGCTATGATGTTACGTTGTAGATTACCAGGTGGTATTATTAAAGCAAAAAAATGGTTAAAAATTGATCATTTTGCTAGTAAATATACATTGTACGGTACAATTAGATTAACTAATCGTCAAACTTTTCAATTTCATGGCATTATAAAGAAGAAATTGAAAGATGCACATAAAATGTTACATGATATAGAATTAGATTCTTTAGGGACAGCAAATGATGTAAATAGAAATGTTCTTTGTACATCTAATCCAATGGAATCTATCGTTCATAAAGAAGCTTATAAATGGGCAAAAAAAATTTCAGAATTTTTATTACCCCATACCAAAGCATATGCGGAAATTTGGTTAAATCAAAAAAAAGTGTATACGACAGATAATGAACCGATTTTAGGTAAAACTTATTTACCAAGAAAATTTAAAACGACAGTAGTTATCCCACCCAATAATGATGTAGATTTATATGCTAATGATATGAATTTTGTTGCAATTGTCAAAAATAAAAAGATCATTGGTTTTAATGTTTTAATAGGTGGAGGTTTATCTTTTGTTCATGGGAATAAAAAAACATGGCCATCTCTTGCAAGAGAATTAGGTTATATTTCGATAGAAAATACTTTACTCGTTGCTAAAGCTATAGTAACAACACAGAGAGATTGGGGCAATCGTACTGATCGTAATAATGCAAAAACTAGATATACGATTAATAATTTCAGTTTAGAAGTTTTTAAAAAAGAAGTTGAAAAAAGAGCTAATGTAATTTTTGAACCAATTCGATTTTATAATTTCACAAATAGAGGAGATAAATTTGGTTGGAGTAAAGATATAAATCATCATTGGAATTTAACTTTGTTCATTCCTAATGGACGGATAGATGATAATGGTAATGCATCATTAAAATCTGGATTGGCAAAAATAGCAAAAATACATGATGGTAATTTTAGATTAACATCTAATCAAAACATAATTATTTCAGAAATATCTGAAAAAAATAAAAATACAATACAAGAAATTGCTATATTAAATGGATTAATAAAGAACATTAGTAATTTGCGTTTACATTCCATGGCATGCGTTTCATTTCCTACTTGTCCTTTAGCAATGGCTGAAGCTGAAAGAGTTCTTTCTTTTTTTATTACTAAATTAGAAGATATCATGTTGAAATATGGTGTTCAAAAAGAAATAATAGTTTTTCGTATTTCTGGATGCCCAAATGGTTGCGGAAGATCCTTATTATCTGAAATCGGTTTGATAGGAAAATCAAAAGGTCGATATAATTTATATATAGGCGGTAATAAAATAGGCAATCGCATTCCAAAGATGTATAAAGAAAATATTACTGAAAAAGAAATACTTTTTTATCTAGAAAATTTAATTCAAAATTGGTCTTCAAAAAGATTAAATCAAGAAGATTTTGGAGATTTTGTTATTCGAAATAATATTATAAAAAAAATTGTTAATCCCATTGCTGATTTCTGGAAATAATGTGGAGAAAATATAATGTCCAGATTTAATATTCAAGATATTAATTTATTAAACTCAGACAAAAAAAACAACATTTTATCTGAATTTAATTTATTAATCTCAAACTATTCCGCAGAAGAACGAGTATATTGGTCATTAAAAAATTTACCTGATACGCATATTATGTCATCTAGTTTTGGTATTCAATCAATGGTTTTATTGCATATCATCATACAACAAAAACCTGATATTCCTATAGTATTGATTGATACAGGTTATTTATTTCCTGAAACGTATAAATTTATTGATCTGATAAATAAAAAATATAATTTAAATTTAAAAATTTTCAGGTCAAAAATATCTCCGGCATGGCAAGAAGCTCGATACGGAAAATTATGGAAGAAAGGAATACAAGGAATTAATTTTTATAATAAAATAAATAAAGTAGAACCTATGAACTGTGCTTTAAATGAATTATCAGTAAAAACTTGGTTTTCTGGATTACGTCGTGATCAATCAAAAACCCGAAATTTATTAAATTATCTTTCTATTCAGAAAAAAGTTTTTAAAGTATTACCAATATTAGATTGGTCTAATGATCAAATACATAAATATTTGAAAAAGAATAATCTAGATATTCATCCTTTATCAAAAAATGGATATGTTTCTGTTGGTGATATACATACTACTATTAAATATATACCAGGAATGTTAGAGGAAAAAACCCGGTTTTTTGGATTAAAACGAGAATGTGGTTTGCATGAAGATTAAGTTTAATACTTTAAAAGTAGTACTATATAATAATATGTTTGTTAAAAAATTTTATTATATTCATAAATATATTCTTTTAAAATATTTTATATTTATATTTTTAATTAATTATATCAAATGACCAGTATTTATAAAAATATAAATTAATTAGAGATATAAAAAATATTTTTAGATAATATTTTCATAATTGGTTTTGTAATTTTTTTTACGATACTTTAAAAATCTTATTTATTTTAGTAAAAGGTAAATGTGAATTATCTTCCTCTTTTTTTAGATTTAACATCTAAAAATATATTAATTGTTGGTGGTGGAGAAGTTGCTTTTAATAAGATTACATTATTACTTAAAGCAAATGCTAAAGTTAATGTTATCGCAAAAGACTTGTGTACAGATGTAGAAAATCTTTTACATGAAAACAAAATAACATGGATATCTAGAGAATTTGATTCATTGTTTTTAAAAAAAATGTTTTTAGTAATTGCAGCTACAAATGATTTAAAATTAAATCAGTATGTATTTAAATTATGTAATAATCGTTGTTTATTCGTAAATGTTGTTGATGATAAATCAAAATGTTCTTTTATTTTTCCTTCTATTATTGATCGTTCCCCTATTATTATATCGCTTTCTTCAGGAGGAACCGCTCCTGTTTTATTACGTTTATTACGTGAAAAAATCGAATCAATTTTGCCTATGAAATTAGGTAAAGTTGCAAAAATTTCTGGAAAATGGAGGGAAGTAGTTAAAAACAGTTTTAATAGTTTGTTAGCAAGACGTCGATTTTGGGAAAAATTATTTAAAGGTATTTTTACTGAACATATTTTAAATGAAAATACAGAACAAGCGACTAGGATTCTAAAAAACACTCTTCAAGAACATACCTTATTAAAAGGTCAAATTAGTTTAGTAGGAGCAGGACCTGGAGATAGTGGATTATTAACTTTAAGAGGTTTACAGGTACTGCAGCAAGCAGATGTAGTATTATATGACAGATTAGTTTCTAAAGATATTTTAAATTTAATTCGTCGTGATGCAAAACGTATTTATGTAGGTAAACGTGTAGGTGTAAAAACCATATCTCAAGAAAAAATTATTAAACTATTAATATTTTTAGCGCGACAAGGTAAAAGAGTAGTACGTTTAAAAGGAGGAGATTCTTTCATATTTGGTAGAGGAGGTGAAGAAATCGAAGCAGCAAAAAATGCAGATATTGATTTTCAAATTATTCCAGGCATTACTTCTGCAATTGGTATTTCAGCATATACCGGTATACCACTAACACATCGTAAATATTCTCATGGTGTTGTTTTCATAACAGGTCATAAATATAAAAATAATTTTGTGAATAATTTTTCTATTTTATGCAATCCTTTTTATACCTTAGTAGTATATATGGGCACTTTAAACGCTATAGAAATTTCTGAAAAACTTATTATGTATGGTCGTCTAAAATCAACACCTATAGCAATTATAAGTGAAGGAACTACTATGAATCAAAAAGTTATAATAGGACGTTTAGATGAAATTAAAAAAATAATTCACCTTATTAAAACTCCATCTTTATTGATTATAGGAGAAGTTGTTCTTTTTCATGAGAAATTAAAATGGTTTAATACTAATCATAGCTTTAATAATATCGATAATATATCAAATTCTATAATAAAATTGATTTAAGGTAAATTAATGTTTAAAGAAAATACTACTCATCTCCGTCAATTAGAATCAGAAAGTATTTATATAATACGAGAGGTTGTATCAGAGTTTCAGAATCCTGTTATGCTATATTCTATTGGAAAAGATTCTTCAGTAATGCTTCATCTTGCAAAAAAATCTTTTTATCCTGGAAATTTACCATTTCCACTTTTACATATAGATACTGGATGGAAATTTCAAGAAATGTATAAATTTAGAGATTATGTGGCAAATACTAATGAAATAGAATTAATAATTCATTGTAATTCACAAGGTAAATTATTAAATTTAAATCCATTTAAAAATGGAGGTAACAAGTACACTGATATTATGAAAACTGAAAGTCTTAAAGAAGCTATAAATAAATATAATTTCGATGCAGCTTTTGGAGGAGCTAGACGAGATGAAGAAAAATCGAGATCTAAAGAACGTATTTACTCTTTTCGTGATTCTTTCCATCAATGGGATCCAAAAAAACAACGTCCTGAATTATGGTGGAATTATAATGGGCAAATTAATAAAGGAGAAAATATTCGTGTTTTTCCTCTTTCAAATTGGACTGAATTAGATATTTGGCAATATATTTTTTTGGAAAAAATAGAGATTGTTCCACTTTATTTTGCTGCTATACGTCCAGTGTTAAAAAGAGATAACATGTTAATAATGATTGATGATAAACGTATTAAACTTGATTCAAATGAAGCTATAAAAAATAAAATGATTAGATTTCGTACTTTAGGTTGTTGGCCTTTAACAAGTGCAATTGAATCTAAAGCAAAAAATCTTGAAGAAGTTATTATAGAAACACTTGCTGTCAAAACTAGTGAACGAATAGGTCGAGTTATTGATTATAACCAAAAAAGTTCAATGGAACTTAAAAAAAGACAAGGTTATTTTTAAATAAAAGGTGTTTTTAAATATGAATAGTAATGCGAAAAATGATTTTCAAAACTGGTTAAATTTACATCAAAAGAAAACTTTATTAAAATTTTTAACATGTGGTAGTGTAGACGATGGAAAAAGTACCTTAATTGGTCGTTTATTATATGATACTAAACAAATTTATGATGATCAATTATCTTCGTTAAAGGATGATAGTAAACGTCATGGAACTCAAGGAAAACAAATAGATTTTGCATTATTAGTAGATGGTCTTCAATCTGAACGTGAACAAGGAATTACTATTGATGTAGCGTATCGTTATTTTTCTACTGATAAAAGAAAATTTATTATTGCTGATACTCCTGGTCATGAACAGTATACGTGTAATATGGTTACAGGAGCGTCTACTTGCGATTTGTCTATTTTATTAGTTGATTCAAGAAAGGGTTTATTAGAACAAACTTATCGACATAGTTTTATTTCGACTTTACTTGGAATAAAATATTTAATAGTTGCTGTTAATAAAATGGATTTAGTAAACTATCAAAAAGATATTTTTATTAATATTAAAAAAAATTTTTTAAAATTTTCTAAAAAACTGTCTAATAACTTGAAAGTTTTTTTATTCCTATTTCTGCATTAATTGGTGAAAATATTGTTTTTAAAAATAATTTTATGCCTTGGTATAATGGTTTAACATTATTAAATATTTTAGAAACAGTGAAAATTCAAAACAATAATAGATTAGTTGAAATGAGATTTCCGATACAGTATGTAAATCGTCCTAATTCAAATTTTCGCGGATATTCAGGTACATTAGTATCTGGTACTATTCATGTTGGACAATTTATTAAAATTTTACCTATCAATATAACTTCTCGTATTGCTCGTATTATTGAATTTAATAAGGATTTAAAATATGCAGAAATTGGACAACCGATTACAATAGTTTTAGAAAAAGAAATAGATATTAATAGAGGAGATTTTTTTGTAAACATTAATTCTGATTTACAACCTATGCAAGAAGCTATTATTGATATCGTTTGGATGACAAGTAAAATTTTATCAATCGGACAATCATACAATGCTAAATTGTCAGGTAAAATAATACGTGTTTATGTCAAAGAAATTATATCTAGAACAGATATAAATACTTTAATGAAAAAAAAAGCAAACTTCCTAACATTAAATAATATTGGTCAAATAAAAGTAATCTTTAGTGAATCTGTTATTTTTGACGATTATCATGATAATCGAATGACAGGAAATATAATTTTTATTGATCTTTTAACAAATAGCACCGTAGGAGCAGGGATGATGAAAAAAAAATTGAAAGGAAAAGAAATCACCCCAACTGATAATAAAAATGATTTCGAATTAAGTTTCCATGCTTTTATTTCTCAACATTTTCCACATTGGAATATACCTAAATTAGCAAAAAAAAAAGTTTTTAACTAATATGAACGATGATAATTTTAAAAATAATATTACTTGGCATAAACATTCTATTACACGTGTACAACGTGAAAAAAAATATAGTCATAAATCAATTGCAGTATGGTTTACAGGTTTATCAGGTTCAGGTAAATCAACAATTGCAAATTTTTTTGAAACAATATTATTTAAAAATAATATTAAAACTTACTTATTAGATGGAGATAATATTAGATCTGGTTTATGTTCTAATTTAAATTTTAGTCGTTCTGATAGAGAAGAAAATATCAGACGTATTGGAGAAGTAGTGAAATTAATGTTAGATTCAGGTATGATAGTATTAGTATCTGTCATTTCTCCATTTCGATATCAAAGAGAAATGATTAGTAGGATGCTAGGTAAATCAAATTTTTTAGAAGTTTTTGTGAATACTCCAATCAATATATGTGAAAATAGAGATCCTAAGAATTTGTATAAAAAAGCTCGTACAGGGAAAATACTTGATTTTACTGGTATTCATGCAAAATATGAAATACCAGAAAAACCTGATCTGATTTTAGATGGTACGCAATCTTTAGAAAAAAATGCAAAAAAATTAATTAAAATTCTATATTTTCGTGATATTATATCTTTTTTTAATTTTGATTAAATAAAAAAATTTACTCTTTATAAAATTGATCAATTAGAGTAAAAGATGAATACATTGAAAATGTTCTTGTTGTTTTTATTAATTTGGTTGCAATATTCTCTTTGGTGGGGGAAAAATGGTGTGTTTGATTATATAACAATACGTAAAAAAGTATGTTTGCAAAAAAAAGAAAATATAGATCTTAATTTTCGTAACCAAAAAATTATTTTAGAACTGCAGAAATTAAATAATCATATAAAAAATGATTAAAACAAATATAGTTTTTGTAATTATTTTATAATTTTATTATATATTCAAAATTTTTAGAGTTATTTTAATGGATGTGAAAAAATATTAGTGAATTTACTAAAATTAAAAATTATTGCTATAGTACCAGCTGCAGGAATTGGAAGTAGAATGCAGTCTAGTTTACCGAAACAATATATAAAAATTAAAAATTTTACTATCCTTGAATATACCTTACATACATTATTATTGCATCCTAACATTGTTAAAATAATTGTAAGTTTGCATAAAGAAGATAAATATTTTTATAAATTACCCGTATCGTCACATTTTCGAATTATTCCTGTCATAGGAGGAAAAGATAGAATAAATTCTGTATTATCAGGACTAAAAATAAAAACAAATGCTCACTGGGTGATAATACATGATGCAGTTCGTCCTTGTTTAAGTTATCAAGATTTAGATAGATTAATATCTATTGTTAAAAAAAAACCTATAGGGGCAATTTTAGCTAGACCTGTTTCTGATACTATTAAATATAGTGATAAAAAAGGTAAGAAAACTTTATATACTCTCAACAGAAATCATTTATGGCATGCTTTAACACCTCAATTGTTTCAAATAAACGTTTTAAAAAATTGTTTAAAAAATGTGATAAAAAATAAAATTAATGTTACAGATGAAGCATCAGCACTGGAATACTACGGATATAATCCATTGTTAATTATAGGGAATAGTAGAAATATTAAAATTACTTGTCCAGAAGATTTAAGTATTGCCGAATTTTATTTAAAAAATTATGATATTAATTAGTGAAAAAAGGATGTACTTTGAAAATTGGATATGGTTTTGATCTGCATGCTTTTGGTAGTAAAAAACCTTTAATTATTGGTGGTGTTTTAATTCCTTATTCAACGGGTTTAATTTCTCATTCTAATGGTGATGTATTAATCCATACTGTAATAGATGCATTATTAGGCGCATTAGCTATGGGTGACATTGGTAGTTTCTTTCCAAGTAGTAATATAATATATAAAAATATTGATAGTAGAATACTACTTAGTAGTATTTGGAAAAAAATTAAATTAACAAATTATATTATATCTAATATTGATATTACTATTATTACAGAGTCTCCTAAAATGGCATCTTATATATTTTTTATGCGATCTAACTTAGCATTAGATCTTAATACTAAAATAGATAATATTAGTATTAAAGCTACAAGTGCAAAAAAGATAGGAGCTATTGGAAGAAAAGAAGGGATTGCTTGCCAAGCTGTAGTTATGCTTGTTAAAGATTTATAAAAATTTTTTTATAAATTCAATGGAAATATAATGGAATTAAAAAAAGTTTTATATAAATTATTTTTTTTTATTTTAGTATTAATTACTTTCAGTCATGTTTCTGTTGCGTTATCTAATAAAAAGCAAGAAAAAAATAATTATGTATATCAAAAAAAATATTCAAATATTGAATTCATTCAAAAAAAAGAAAAAAAATTTATTTTTTTAAAAAAAAATGAATGTTTTTTGTTTTCAAAATATAATGTTTTTTTTAAAAAAACAGATTTGATTATTTCTAATAGCAATTTTACTGGAATTTTTCAAAAAAATAAATTTAAGATGTTTTACGTTGTTAAACCTAAAGATACGCTTTATTCGATTGGGAAAAAATCTGGTCACAGTTATTATGAATTATCTAGATTGAATGTTATTAAAAAACCTTATAAAATTTTTGTTGGTCAAAAGATATGGGTAGGTGATTTTTTTGTTGATAATTATGTAGATAACTGTTCTGTTGTAGAATTAAATAAAAATAATGTTACTCCTTGTAAATTTATTTTTAATAATACTTTAAATTTGAAAAATTTTTTGAATAATGTAAAAAACACATATGATAAAAAATCAATAAAAATATGTTTTTCTTGCAATTATAATTGTAATATCAGTAATTTTCCTTTAAAAAACAATTTTTTTTCAAATAATTGGTTTTGGCCTGTAAAAAGTAAACATATTCAATATGTTTATGATATTAAATCAAGAAATCAACATATAGAAATTCCTGGTTTTAAAGGCCAATCAGTTTTTGCAGCAGCTGATGGAGAAGTAGTTTATATAACTGATTTATTCGAAAAATATGGTCGATTGATTATCATTCGACACAATGAAAATTATCTTAGTATTTATGCATTTAATGATGTGATTTTAGTCAAACCACGAGACAAGGTGCATGCACAACAAAAAATTTCTACAATGGGTTTTTCTGACAAGAATATAGTTCGACTTTATTTTGAAATACGTTATAAAGGAGAATCCGTAAATCCATTAAAAATTTTACCTAAAATTGATAAAAAAATTTTAGATTTTAATTTTTAAATCCATTAAAATAAATGTTGATAATCATATGACAACTATAATATTTAAAGAGTTTTATTTTGAAGCCGCACATTATTTACCTTTCGTTGATAAACAACATAAATGTGGTAGATTACATGGTCATTCTTTTTTAGTACGTTTAGAAGTAGAAGGTAAAATTCACAAAGAAACTGGATGGATAATGGATTATTCTGATATTAAATTAAAATTTAAACCAATTTATGATCAATTAGATCATCATTTTTTAAATGAAATATCTGGATTAGAAAATCCTACTAGTGAGATGTTAGCAAAATGGATTTGGAATAATTTAAAGCCGAAATTGCCTTTATTAACTTCTGTAATAATTAAGGAAACTTGTACATCTGGATGTATTTATAAAGGTGATTAAAAAGAAAAGATTTATAAACACAAATCACCTTATTAAAAGGTATTTATGAGTTTGTATAGAAAGACGCCAATTTTTAACTGTACATATTTTCATACAAATTTTTAAAGATTCTGGATTTTGACTAATGGGTTGTAAAAAAATATGACATGTTTTTCGATGTTTTAATATTGACAAAATTATTTCTAAATATAATAAATCTTGTTCTTGTAATACTGGAAATTTAATTTCATTTGCACGTATTATTGAAGTATATAAAGTTGTTTTATGTTTTTTTGGAGAAAGAGTAACCCAAGTATTAAAAGAACAATCAAGTAATTGAGTACCACTTGTTTCTATTTGACAGGTAAATCCTTGTTTTTCTAGTTTATTTGTAAGAGAACGTAAATTATATATACATGGCTCTCCACCTGTGATAACTACGTGTTTAGCTTTCCATTTTTTTTCTTTTATATTTAAAATTATTTCTTTAACATTCATATAACTCCATTTATTATTTGATATCTTTTTTTTCATCAATTCCTGAAAAGGGATTTTGTTGTTATGTATACATGACCAAGTATATTTTGTATCACACCATTTACAATGAACTGCACAACCTTGTATTCGAATAAAAATAGATGGAGTTCCAGTATAATAACCTTCTCCTTGTATTGTTTGAAAGATTTCATTAATTGAATAATACATAATTGTCTCATAAATTAATTAGGTTTTTTTATACTAAAATAAGAAGCAGGCATATTTAAAAAATACCTGATTCTTTTTTTTAGAAGAGTATTGTATATTGTTAGTGATAATTTAATTTTTTATTGCTTTATAAAATGGTGCATTTTTTTTGCCTAAATGTTCTTCTATTCTAATTAATTGATTATATTTCGCAGTTCTATCAGAACGACTCATAGAACCAGTTTTAATTTGACCTGATGCTGTTCCTACTGATAAATCTGCTATAGATGTATCTTCTGTTTCACCTGAACGATGCGAGATAATTACACCATAATTGGATTTTTTTGCTATATTTATAGCTTCAAGTGTTTCTGTCAATGTTCCTATTTGATTTAATTTAATTAAAATAGCATTAGCTATACTATTTTTAATGCCTTTTTTTAAAATTTTTGTATTAGTCACAAATAAATCATCCCCTACAAGTTGTATTTTTTTTCCTAATACATTTGTTTGATACTTAAATCCTTCCCAATCAAATTCATCTTGTCCATCTTCAATTGAAGAAATAGGATATTTATTAGATAATTCTTCTAAATAACGGGTAAATTCTTGTGAAGAAAAATTCTTTTTTTCACCTTGAAGTTGATATGTTTTAGTGTTTTTACAATATAATTCAGATGCTGCACAATCGATAGCTAGTTTGATATCTTTTCCTAATTTATATTTAGTTTTTTGTATAGCATCTTGAATAAGATTTAATGCTTCTTCATTAGATCTTAAATTAGGTGCATATCCGCCTTCATCTCCTACTGTTGTACTCATATTTTTTTCTTTTAATAATAAACCTAATGCATAAAACACTTCACATCCCATTTTTATAGCTTCTTTAATTGTTTTTGCACTAACAGGTTGGATCATAAATTCTTGAATATCAATGTTGTTATTAGCATGCTTTCCACCATTAATAATATTGATCATTGGCAGTGGCATAGAAAAAACTCCTGTAGTATTATTAATATCAGCTATATGTTGATATAAAGGGATTTTTTTAGATAAAGCCGCTGCTTTTGCAACAGCTAGAGAAACAGATAAAATAGCATTTGCACCTAATTTAGATTTATTAGATGTACCATCTAAATTAATCATAGTATGATCAATGTCATTTTGATTGTTGGCATCTTTATTTTTTAAAGCATCTGAAATTTTTTCATTAATTAAAGCAACTGCTTTTTTTACACCCATACCATTGAATCTATTTATATTTTTGTCTCTTAGTTCTAAAGCTTCAAAAGAACCTGTAGAAGCTCCAGAAGGAGATGAAGCCAAACCAATAAAACCACTCTTCAAATGTACTTCGGATTCTATAGTAGGGTTTCCTCGAGAATCTATTATTTCACGAGCTATAATTTTGATAATTTTAGACATGTTTTACCTTAATATGTTTCAATACTGTTATGATTTAATTGTGTGATATATTATTGTTTTTATACTTTCTTGCAGATTTAATGAAATCTATAAATAATGGATGTCCATCACGTGGTGTAGAAGTAAATTCAGGATGAAATTGGCATCCTAAAAACCATGGATGATTCGATATTTCTATGATTTCTACTATATTATTTTTTTGAGAGCGACCTGTCACTTTTAATCCATGTTTTTCTATTCTTTTGAGTAAAAAATTATTTACTTCATATCGATGCCGATGTCGTTCTATAATAATATCTTTTTTATATAATTTTTTAGACAAACTATTAATACTTAATTTACATGCCTGATTACCTAGTCTCATTGTACCACCTAAATTAACCTTATTTGTTTCATCAGAAATATTTTTATATATATTTATATCCCAATCTTTTATTATATCAATAATAGGGTATTTACATTTAGGATCAAATTCTGTTGAATTCGCTTCTTTTATTCCAATAACATTTTGTGCAAATTCTATAATGGCTATTTGCATTCCTAAACAAATGCCAAAATACGGAATATTATTTTCTCTTGCATACTTTGTAGATAATAACTTACCTATAATACCTCGATCACCAAAACCACCTGGTATCAAAATACCGTTAAGATTTTTTAATAGTTGAGTATCATGATGTTTTATATCTTGAGAGTTAATTAATTTTATTTTTACTTTTATTTGATTTTTTAAACCTGCATGTTTAAGTGCTTCTATGACTGATTTATATGCATCAGGTAATTTTATATATTTCCCAATAATACCAATAATAATTGTTTCATTCGAATTTTGTTCTTCATAAATTACTTGTTCCCATTCTTTTAAATCAGCTTCAGGAGCATTTAACTGAAAATACTCACAAATATAATCATCTAACTTTTGATTTTTTAATAATTTTGGTATTTTGTATATAGAGTTTACATCTTTTAAAGAAATTACAGCATTTACTGGTACATTACAAAATAATGCAATTTTTTTTCTTTCATTGATAGGTATTGTTTTTTCAGACCTACAAATTAAAATATCTGGTTGTATTCCTATTGAAAGTAATTCTTTGACTGAATGTTGAGTAGGTTTTGTTTTTATTTCACCAGCTGTGGCAATATATGGTACTAGTGTTAAATGTATATATATGACATTTTTACGACCTGTATCTGCCGCCATTTGACGAATGGCTTCTAAAAATGGTAAGGATTCAATATCTCCAACAGTTCCACCTATTTCTACAATAATAATGTCATTACTTTTTGAACATACAATAATTCTTTCTTTAATCGCATTAGTAATATGAGGAATCACTTGTATAGTAGCACCTAAATAATCACCTCTTCTTTCTTTCTGTAGAACTTTGGAATAAATACTACCGGTAGTAAAATTATTTAAATATGTCATTTTAGTATGAATAAAACGTTCATAGTGACCTAAATCTAGGTCGGTTTCAGCACCATCTTCTGTCACAAATACCTCTCCATGCTGAATAGGACTCATTGTTCCAGGATCGACATTAATATATGGATCTAGTTTTATGATGGTTACATTTAATTTTCGCGCTTTCAATATTGCTCCTAACGAAGCTGCTGCAATACCTTTTCCTAAAGATGATACTACTCCGCCAGTGATAAAAATATAATTTTTAGTCATTCTAAATATAAAATATTAGTTAAGATAAATGAATATTTTTGAATTAAAATCATAATTTTTTAACTTAAAATATTTTATTATGATATTGAATTGTAAAATATATTTGCAAAAAAGATTTTTTTGTTAAAAATTAACACGTTATTGATTTTGTAAAATAAATTAATTTTTATTCGAATAAATTTTATTATATACTTATACTTGTTTTTAGTAATATTTTTTATTAAAATAATTTATTTTTTTGAATTCCATAATTCGCGTAAACCTACAGTGCGATTAAATACTAATTTATCTTTTATAGAATCAATTTCGTCTATACAAAAGTAACCAATTCTTTCAAATTGAAAAAATATGTTCTTTATCTTGATTACTGTTTTTTCTATAAAACCATTTTTTATTATTAACGATTTTGGATTTATATACGAAAGAAAATTTTTTTCTCTTTCCGGATTTTTAATATTAAATAAATGATTATACAGTCGAAATTCTGCAGGAAATGTATTATTGACTGAAATCCAGTGTATTACTGCAGGATTTTTATTGTTTTTTGTTTTTTTTCCTAAAGTATTTAGATCACAAAAACATATGATTTTAACTATATTGTTGTATTTGTCTTTTTCTATTTTTTCTGCTTTTATTACATATGCATACCTTAGACGTACTTCTCCACCAAGTTTCAATCTTTTATATTTTTTATTGTATTTTTCTTGAAAATCTACACGATCAATATATATAATTTTGGTAAAAATAATTTCATGAGTACCTAATTCTGGAATACTTGGATGATTAGGAACTATAAATTTTTCTTCATAATTGTCATCTAGATTATATAAATATATTTTAATTGGTTCTAATACGGCCATAGTGCGAATAGCTATTTTATTCAAATCTTTTCTAATACAGTACTCTAACATAGAAAATTCTATTAGATTATTTTGTTTCGTTATACCAATGTTTTCACAAAAATTTTTAATAGAAGCAGGAGTGTAACCTTTTCTTTTTAAACCAGAAAGAGTAGGTATACGAGGATCGTTCCATCCGTTTACAAATTTTTTTTTAATTAAAATTGATAATTTTCTTTTAGATAAAACACAAAATTCTAAATTTAATCGAGAAAATTCATATTGTTTAGGGTATTTTTTTACACTAGTATTTTTTAAAATCCAGTTATATAACGATTTGTTGTCCTGAAATTCTAATGTGCATAACGAGTGAGTAATTCCTTCAATAGAATCTGAAAGACAATGAGTAAAATCATACATTGGATATATGCACCATTTATTTTTAGTTTGGTGATGTTCAGAAAAAATAATTCTATATATTACAGGATCACGCATAACCATAAAAGAAGATTGCATATCAATTTTGGCTCTCAAACATACTTCTCCTTCAGAAAATTCGCCTTTTTTCATCTTCTGAAATAATTTTATATTGTCCTGAATAGTTCTATCTCTATATGGACTATTTTTTCCTGGTTTTTTCAAACTCCCTCTATATTCACGTATTTGTTCCTTTGTTAGTTGATCTACATATGCAAGACCCTTTTTTATTAATTCTTTTGCATATTTATACAATTTTGGAAAATAATCAGAAGAATAATGAACATTATTGTTCCATTTATAACCAAGCCATTTAATGTCTTCTTGAATTGCATTGATATATTTTATATTTTCTTTTAATGGATTGGTATCATCAAATCGAAGATTACATTTTCCATTATATAATTTTGCCAGTTCAAAATTTAAACATATTGATTTTGCATGACCAATATGAAGATATCCATTAGGTTCAGGTGGAAATCTAGTATGTAAGGATAAGTTTTGATCTTCATCAAAATCGTTGTTAATGATTTGACTGATAAAATTATTTTTATATTTCTTTTTTTTATTATTCATCTATTTCTCGTTTGTTATTCTTTATCTAAATTGATAAAAATATTTTTGTTGATTATTCGATAGATATATTATAAAGTATAACAACTCTTAGATAATTAAAAATTTATTTAATAGGCTACGTAGCTCAGTTGGTTAGAGCACAGCACTCATAACGCTGGGGTCATGGGTTCGAATCCCGTCGTAGCTACTAGATATTTTAGCGCGGGAGTGGCGAAATTGGTAGACGCACCAGATTTAGGTTCTGGCGCCGAAAGGTATGCGAGTTCAAATCTCGCCTCCCGTATATTTTACAACATACAATAAGAAATGGGGTATAGCCAAGAGGTTAAGGCACCGGTTTTTGATACCGGCATCCCTGGTTCGAATCCAGGTACCCCAGCCAATCTGGGTACTATCTTGTTTAATTCCTATATAAAATAACATTTAAAAATCATGTTATTTTTTAGTGTTTATTAATTTTTAATTCAACTAACAAATAATTTATTATTTTAAATTGTTAAGATAAATTTTTATACTATGAATTTAGATAAATTAAAAAAAAAAGCCGCATGGGCAGCATTAGATTATATTCTTCCTGGTACTATCATTGGAGTTGGCACTGGCACTACTGTTTCTTTTTTTATTGAAGCATTAAGTACAATAAAAAAAATAATATACGGAGCAGTATCTAGTTCTAATAATTCTACGTTATTATTAAAAAAAAATGGAATACAGGTGTTTAATTTGCAAAATTTCAGTTCACTTCCTATTTATATTGATAGTGCTGATGAAATCAATCATCAGATGCAAATGATTAAAGGAGGAGGAGCAGCTTTAACTAGAGAAAAAATTATTGCTGCAATAGCAAAAAAATTCATTTGTATTGTTGATGAATCAAAAATAGTAGATGTTTTTAGTAATTTTCCCTTACCTATTGAAGTAATTCCTAAGGCGTTGTCTTATATTTCAAAAGAAATAATAAAAATTGGAGGACAACCAAAATATCGAAAAAATATCATTACAGATAATGGGAACATTATTATAGATGTATATAATTTACATATAAAAGATCCTGTCTTTTTAGAAAAAAAAATTAATTCACTACCTGGTGTAGTAACAGTAGGCTTATTTGCCTCAAGATCTGCCGATATTGTTTTAATTGGTACACGAAAAGGTGTTAAAGTTATTAAAAAAAATAAATTTTAACTATATTCAAAAAAATTTAAAATTAGAAATAATATTTGTATATATAAATTATCCGTTAATAATTAAATTGCACAGAAAAATATAATAAATTCATTAACACTTCTAAAATATTATATAAATATAAATGTATATATGATACTAAGCATGTTTCTTGTTTGACTATTTTACAATGCAATCGATTCAAGTTTTTTTAAAGATAAAGTGACAGCAGATAAATATAAAAAAATTTTTGTTTCTAAACATGTTTTTTTAAAAAACATATATCGTGTTCGTTTTACTTTTTACTATATTTTATATTATTATCAATGTAACATATTAGAATCTATTTTTAATTGTTAAAGATGTGATTTTAGTTTCTAGTTTAAATATGATAATATCATTTTAATCGATTTTTATCGAATTTTTGTAAAATTAGGAATGGGAAAAACTTTAATTATTTTTTTCAGAAATTATGATAAAAAATTTTTCTAGTCAGTTATCTTATAATTTTTTCATGGGTTACTAATAGTGTTTATCCTTACTAAAAGATAAGTTTTTTAGATATAATATTAAAAATTATAATTGATAAGAGTTTTATCAAAAACTATTTTTTAGCTCACCAAATTTTGTTTGTAGCGCAGTGATTGCTACAATAGCAGCCGTTTCTGTTCTTAATATTCTAGGACCTAATTTAACGGAAGTAAATCCACATTTAATAATTTTTTTAATCTCATTTTTTGAAAATCCACCTTCAGGACCAATAACTATTCTAATGTATTTTTTAAATTCAGTTAGTTGATTAATTGTGACATCAGATTCCGGATGGAAAATAATTTTCATATCATTTTTTTTATTGTTTTTACACCATGATAAAATATCTTCAGGTTTTTTTATTTTAGGAATAATATTACGATTACATTGTTGACAAGAAGATATTATTATTTTTTTCCAGCGTTTTATTTTATGAGAAAAATTAAAGAATTTTTGCTGAATATTACAATTTTCAGAAAATAAAGGTGTAATTTGTTTAATACCCATTTCAGTAGATTTTTGTATAATAAATTCTATTTTATCATTTTTAGAAATCACTTGTCCTATGTGGATATTAATAGAAGATTCATTATTTTTAATTTCATTTTTATAAATTTTAATTTTTATTGCGTGAAAGGTAATACATATTATTTTAGCAAAAAAAACATAATTAGTATTATTAAATATTTCTATTTTATCTTGAATTTTTATTCTTAAAACCTTGCTAAGGTAATGACTATTGTCTTTTGACAAATTATAAGTTTGATTTATTTGTAAATGTTCTTTCATATAAATACGTGGTATCTTATGTTTCATAAGATTAAATCTCACCTCTTAATAAGACATTTTCTATACACATAATTATTATGATGGCCTTGTATTTGAAATATTAACCCCTCTCTTTTACATTCCCAATTTGTAACAGGAAATTCTATATCCCACTTTTCAAATATTTTTTTTTGTTTAAGAGATAACGAAATGTTGTATCGTTTACTCATATAAAAATAAGTTCTAGCTATAGCTCCCCGAGCTCTTACAGGTGGTTCGACTAGTTTTTTTGTAAAATCTATTTTAAAATTACATTTTCCATATTTTGAAGTTTGTTTATTTAATTCATCGT
Organism: Buchnera aphidicola (Diuraphis noxia); assembly: GCF_001700895.1. NCBI lineage: Bacteria > Pseudomonadati > Pseudomonadota > Gammaproteobacteria > Enterobacterales > Erwiniaceae > Buchnera > Buchnera aphidicola. The sequence goes on along the minus strand of NZ_CP013259.1, from coordinate 445,180 downwards.
ACATGAAATTAGAACGATCTCCATTGATTTCGCCAATAACTGGTTCTAAATTATAAAGATCTGATTCAATATTATTATAAATTTGATTTTTTGTACATTTTTTACGACCACCTTTTTTCCAACATGTTTTTTCATGTCCAAATTGCCATGCTGGTACTACATGTTCCCATTCAATTCGTGTAGCTCTATTTTTATTTTTACGGATTTTATACCCACAAGATGATAAAATAGGAATACCTTTTTTTTGCTTCCAGATAATTTTACATCCACAATAAAATGAGCCTGGAACTTGTTGGTGAATTTTTATTGCTTTTAGTTTAGCTTGATGAAAATTTTTTATTTTTTGTTGTTTGAAATGATTTTGTTTAATTGAAAAGAAAAAAAAAACATACTGATTATAATTATTATTTTTTTTATCATTTTGTATTTTTATCAATTTTTAAAAATTAATTTTGTATAATAAATTATATTAAAAACATGTGTAACATTTTTTTAATTAATATGAATATACAATATATATTAATTTTTTTGAAAATAAATATCAAGAAATATTCTTAAAAAGAAATATCATATAAAAACAATTTTTTATAGTAAGAAATTAATACATATTTCATATGCATGATGTTATATTTTTATAAAATTTCACATGATAAATTTGTTAAATATCAATAAAAAAAAGGTAAATGAAAATGAATGAATATCTTTTTACATCTGAGTCTGTTTCAGAAGGTCATCCAGATAAAATAGCTGATCAGATTTCTGATGCTTTACTTGATGAAATTCTTAAACAAGATAAAAAAGCACGTGTTGCCTGTGAAACATATGTTAAAACAGGGATGGTTTTAATTGGAGGAGAAATTACAACAACTGCATGGGTTGATGTAGAACAAATCACTCGTAATACTATTAAAAATATCGGCTATATTGATTCTGATACGGGGTTTAATGCTGATTCTTGTTCTGTTTTAAGCACAATTGGAAAACAATCTATTGATATAAATCAAGGTGTAGATCGTATTAATCCTTTAGAACAAGGAGCTGGAGATCAAGGAATTATATTTGGTTATGCTACTAATGAGACTGATGTTTTCATGCCAGCTCCTATTACTTATGCTCATCTTTTAATGAAAAAACAATCTGAATTAAGAAAAAATAAAATTTTACCTTGGTTGAGGCCTGATGCTAAAAGTCAAGTAACGTTTAGATATAAAAATGGAAATATAGTAGCAATAGACACTGTAGTTTTTTCAACACAACATCGAGAAAATATTTCTCAAAATATTTTAAAAGATGCAATTATGGATGAAATTATAAAACCAGTTTTACCAAAAAAATGGCTAACAAAAAACACTAAATTTTTTATTAATCCTACCGGTAGATTTGTTATAGGAGGTCCAGTTGCAGATTGCGGTTTAACTGGTCGCAAAATTATTGTAGATACTTACGGTGGTATGTCTAGACACGGTGGAGGAGCTTTTTCTGGCAAAGATCCTTCTAAAGTAGATCGTTCTGCAGCATATGCAGCTAGATATGTAGCTAAAAATATTGTGGCAGCTGGTTTAGCTGATCGTTGTGAAATTCAATTATCATATGCAATTGGAATAGCAGAACCAATTTCTATTATGGTTGAAACATTTAATACTGGGAAAATCAGCAATCAATCTTTAATTTTTTTGATTCGTGATATTTTTGATTTACGTCCATATGGATTAATTAAGATGTTAGATCTTATACAGCCAATTTATCTTAGTACAGCAGTTTACGGTCATTTTGGAAGAAATGAGTTTCCCTGGGAAAAAACTGATAAAATAGATCAATTATCAAAATAATGTAATATGATTTAAAATTTTCAATGCTAAATATTAAATATTTTTTGAGTATATCAATTTTTAAAGATAAAAAGAATGTTTTATGAATAAGAATATATGGTCATTGTAATATTGCCCATGTTTATTGTTAGCATGGGTAGTTTTTATTTTTGATGTAATCTTCAAAAGATATTTTGTCTTCTTGTTCTATAATTTTTTGTTTTTCATGTGAATGTATGACTTCATTTTCTAGTAATGTTTGATGCAAAATTTTATGTGATTTATTAATGAATTCTTCATGGTATTTATTTGAAAAATTTAAACCAGTTTCTTTTGCACCTATTTCAAGAAAATATTTTAAGCATTGAGCAGAATAAGTTAAATCTGGATTTTTAAAAAATGAAATGATTTTTTCGCATACTTCTTGATACAATTGATTATTTTCTATTTTATCAAGTATATACGCAATATTATTGAGATCTTGAAAAATGGTTTCACCAATTTCAACTAGTGTTTTTGTTTCATTTTTTTGATTAATATAAATTTTTTGATTCGGTTTTCTTCCTTCAAAAATAATTTTTTCCCAGTTTCTAGTGGTCAGGATAAAATCCGATTTATTCATCTTTGGGGAATCAATTAAGGTACACCAGATTAAAAATAAATCTAATAATAATATTTGACTTTTATCTATACCTATTGATGAAAATGGATTTATATCTAATGAACGTATTTCTACATATTCAATACCTCTTTTTTTTAATGCTTCTATAAGTGTTTCACCATTGTATGGTGTTCTTTTGGGTCTGATTTGTGTATAAAGTTCGTTTTCTATTTGTAAAATATTAGTATTTAATTGTTGAACGTTGCCAGATATATCTTGTAAACCTATTTCTATAAATTTTTTTGATGGAGTCATCATTGCATATTGTAGTGATTTAAGATATGAATTTAAATTATTAAATGTAATGTTTAAATCCATAATGTTCGTATTAGTATATCCCATATCACTTAATCTTAGTGCAGTAGACCATGGTAAATAATATATATTATCTTTGTTCTTTTTGAATTTATGTATTTTTTGTTTATTTTTTAAAAAATGTGATGTAATTGCTGGAGACGCGCCAAACAAATAAGGAATAATCCAGCCAAATCTATAATAATTTCTAATTAAATTTAAATATCCTGATGAAATAGAATCTATTTTATTTTTTTCTTTCCAATGACGCCAAAAATTTAAGGGTAATGAAAAGTTATAATGTATACCAGAAATGGTATTCTTAAGATCACCATAACGCGCTTTTAGACCCATACGATAAGTAGTTTTTTTTCTTCCTAAATTAGAAGATCCGTATTGAGCAATTTTAATATTTGTTTTATCATCGTAACAGTAGGGTATACTAAATGGCCACATTCTTTCATTTTGTGTTTTAGATGCTACAAAACAATGAATATCTTTCAAAAAAGATAATAAGTAATTGATGTTATTGCTACTTGGAGTGATGAATTCTAATAAATTTTCTGCGAAATCAGTAGTAATCCATTTATGGGTTAAAGCTGATCCAATAGAATTGGGATGTGAAGATTCAGAAAATCGTCCATTTTTTTGAATTCTCAAAGTTTCACGCTCAATTCCTCGAAAGATACCTTTTAATATTCTAGGATTTTGTTTTAACCAGGAAATTTTTTCTGAGATATCTTGTATCAATTTTTACTCCTGATTTAACATGTTTATTTTATATTTTGAAAAAGTTTGTTTATATTCATGTTCATGTTAAAGAGATATTTTAGTATATTTTATGCATCCGGAAGGATTCGAACCTCCGACCGCTCGGTTCGTAGCCGAGTACTCTATCCAACTGAGCTACGGATGCATATTGATGTTGATCAATTATAATATTATTTCGGTGAGAGAGGGATTCGAACCCTCGATGCAAAATTTTTTTACATACTCCCTTAGCAGGGGAGCGCCTTTAACCTCTCGGCCATCTCACCTGATTTTTTATTTTACAATCATTATTGTACTTTTTTTTAGATATAAGTCAAACACATTTTATGAATTTCATAGAGATGAATAAAAATGCATCTTACTTAACAAGTAGTAAGATGCATGATTCATTAGAAACTTTTTTTTTGTTTTTTTTCAGCTTGAATACGTTGATAGATTTCTTCACGATGTACCGAAACTTCTTTAGGGGCGTTAACACCAACTCGAACTTGGTTACCTTTAACTCCTAGTACTGTTACAGTTATTTCATCTCCAATGATTAATGTTTCGCCAACTCGACGAGTTAGAATCAGCATTATTTTTTGCTCCTTAAAAGATTAAAAGAGTTCGGTCTTTCCAATCCCTGGTTTTATGAATAATATAGGGTTAAACGTAGACCAAAAAACATTTTATGATATATTATATTTTTTATAAGTAGATTGACACAAATTAGTATTATTTGTTTAAAAACTTTTAATTTAAAATAAATTTACTTTTTAATATATTAAAAAATCATCTTTATTTTTTAATTTAACATTAATCCATGATTGCATACTATTTAAAATAATCGGTAATTTTTTTGTATTGATACCTCCTCCTTCGGCGATTTCTTCTTTTCCTCCACCGTTTCCTTTTATTTTTTTCATAATTATATTTATAATATTTTTAGCTGTTATATGATTAATTAAATTTTTTGACACTCCAATCACAATAGTAAAATGGTTATCTATAATATTAACCAATATTATCACTATGTTCTTTAGTTCTTTTTTTAATTGATTAACTATTGTTCGTAATAATTTATGTTCATAATTATGAAAGATATGTGATATAAATTTTATTCCTTTTATTTCATTAGCATTTTTAACTAATTTTTTTATATTTTTTGCATTTTCTTTATTTTGAAAATCAATGATTTTATTTTCTAATTGTTTTGTTTTATTTATTAATTTTGTGATTTTATCTTTAATGCAAGCAGAATTACAATTTAGTAAAAAAGATATATCTTGTATATTATTATCTTTTTCATGTAAATAAGCTATTGCTTTTTGTCCAGTTTTAGCTTCAATTCTTTTAATTCCGGAAGATACACTTGATTGAGAAAAAATTTTAAAAAGTCCTATATCTCCAGTTCTTTTTGTATGAGTTCCACCGCAAAGTTCAATCGAAAAATCTTTTATAAAGACAGTTCTGACTTTAGAGCTATATTTATTTTCAAACAAACACATTGCTTTCTTTTTTTTTGCTTCTTCTAAATTTAACATTTGTGCTTTAATAAGAATATTATCACGAATTTTCATATTAATAATATGTTCAATTTTTTGAATATGAGATGTTTTTATGGTTTTAAAGCAAGAAAAATCAAATCTTAAATGTGTATCAGAGACCAAAGAACCTTTTTGAAATACATCATCTCCAAAAGTTTCACGTAGTGCAGCATGTAGTAAATGTGTAGCTGAATGGTTTATTTGAATAGAATGTCGATAATTTTGATTGATCTGACTAGATATACAATCATGAACTTTAATTTCCCCTATAATGAGTTTTCCAATATGTCCTATTGATTTCCCGTATCTTTTTGTATTTTCGACTATAAAACGTGAATTTTTATTGTATAATTCACCTATATCTCCTATTTGTCCACCAGATTCTCCGTAAAATGTTGTTTTATCAAGAAAAATAATTCCAGTTTCATTTTTCATAATTTTTTTAACTAATTGATTTTTTATAAAAATATATCTTACTACAGATTTTGTCTTATGTTTGTTGTATCCTTCAAATAAGCATTTATCATTTACAATGATACTATTATTGTAATTTTTATAGAATTTATTTTTTCTACTAGATTCTCTTTTTTGTTTTTCTTTTAGTAACTTATAACTAATATAATCTATTTTTATATTTTTTTCACGACACACATCAGATGTTAAATCAATGGGAAACCCAAAGGTATCATAAAGATAAAAAAGGGTTTCACCAGAAAGTGTGTTAGAATTTGCTTTTTTTATTTCGTCATCTAATATTTTTAGTCCTTTATCGAGAGTATAAGAAAATTGTATTTCTTCCATTTTTAATATTTTTTTTATTTTTTCTTTTTTTTTCTTTAATATATCAGAGTTTTCACCCATTACTTTAATTAAAGTAGATACTAATTTATAAAAAAACTTTTCTTTAATGCCAAGTTTGTGCCCATGTCTTAAGGCTCTTCTAATAATTCGTCTTAAAACGTAACCTCTGTTTTCATTAGATGGAATAATATTATCTGAAATAATGTATGCACATGATCTAATGTGATCAGCTATAATTCTCAATGAAACGTGATTTAAATCTTTTATAGAAGTTAACATGGATATATTTTTAATTAATTCTTGAAATATATCAATATCATAATTAGAATTTACGTTTTGTAAAACAGCAGATATTCTTTCTAGTCCCATACCAGTATCTATGCATTTGTTTGGTAAATGAACTATTTTTGTTTTTGAAATTCGATTGAATTCTATAAAAACAATATTCCAAATTTCAAGAAAACAATTACCTTCATTTTTGAAAAATTCTAATGAATTTTTTATTAATTTATCACTATAATTATAAAATATTTCCGTTGATGGTCCGCATGGACCAGTATCTCCCATTTGCCAAAAATTATCGGAATTATACTTGCAATTATTTTTATCACCTATCCTTATAATACGTTCGGGAGGTATTTGAATTATATTTTTCCAGATTTTATATGATTCATAATCATTTTTATAGACTGAAACCCATAATTTATCTTCAGGTATATTAAACCATTTTTTTGATGTTAATAATTCCCAAGCATATTGTATAGCTTCTTCTTTAAAGTAATCATTAAAACTAAAATTACCAAGCATTTCAAAAAATGTATGATGTTTAGAAGTATATCCTACATTTTCTAAATCATTATGTTTTCCACCAGTTCTTAAACAGTTTTGAACTGTAACAACACGAGAGTGATTAATTTTTTTTTGACCTAAAAAAATTTCTTTAAATTGATTCATACCAGCATTAGTAAATAATAAAGTAGAATCGTCTTCTGGAACTAAAGAACTACCTGGAAGAATTATATGTCCTTTATTTTGAAAAAATTTTAGAAAATCTTGACGTATTTCACTGGTTGTTTTATTCATGATTATTCTTTTTAATTTTAAAATCAAATATTAATTTATACTTCAATATTTTTAAAACTATTAATTAGTTTTTCAATTATTGTTTAACGATATTATTTTTGATATTTTTTTAGCAGTATCGAAAATCTTTAGAGCAAAAAAAGATTGTTTCATATATGTCAATGCTTTTCGTGCAGCTAATGTTTCTGGATATTTCTGAATGATTTCTTCACCTCTATTAATAACTGCTATATATTTTTTACGTGAAAAATAAAATTTTAAAATTTTCAGATCATATTCTGATAAACGACGTTTTATACATATCATGTGTTTTTTAGAATTTATTACATATGGACTATTAGGATATCTATCAATTAAATATTTAAATTGAAAAAATGCATTTATTGCGTGAATAGGATCGTTTTTATCATATTCTATAGGAAAAATTTTAAAGAATATATGTTTATCCATAGCTAAAACAATTAAAGCTTTCATGTATAATACATAATCTAAATTTGGATGATGTGGATAAAGACTGATAAATTCTTGTACAGTTTTTTGAGCCATATTAAAATTAAAATTTTTGTAATATACATAAATTAAATTTATTTGAATTTTATCATTATCAGTATTAAAAATATTATTTTTTTTTATATTTTCTAAGATGGTTATTGCTTCATCAAATTTTTTTTCTTTTAATTTTTTTTTAGCATTTTCGTAAAGCATATTTTTTTTGATTAAAGGAAAATACTTTAAAGTTTGACAATGTACTGTTAAATTTAAAAATAGAATGATAAAAATAAATATAGCTTTGTATTTTGTTTTCATTATGATTTATTCAGTTTGATTTAATAAAATTTTTATTAAAAAAATTTATATTTAATAGTATTATTAAATATTATTTTTTATAAATTTTTAGAATTAAGTTTATAAATGTATATAATATTTAATTATAGCGAGGATAATATTTTTGAAAAAAATAAAACTAAATGCCATTGTATCTTCTGTTTCTTTATCAGGGAAAAGATTAGATCAGGTGTTATCTAAATTGTTTAAAGAATATTCTCGTTCATATTTAAAACAATTAATTTTAATTAATCAAGTTTTTATTAATGATCATATAGTTAATCAACCTGATAGAAAAATATTAGGCGGAGAAATAATTACTGTCTATATTTTTTTAAATGATATTTCATTTAATCTGCCAGAGAAAATTAATTTGAATATTGTTTATGAAGATAATGAAATATTAGTTATTAACAAACCTGCGGGTTTAGTTGTTCATCCAGGTGCTGGTAATAATACAGGTACTATTTTTAATGCTTTATTATATCATTATAAAAATATTAAATATTTACCGCGAGCAGGTATCGTTCATCGTTTAGATAAAAATACAAGTGGATTAATGGTAATAGCAAAAACTATTTTTTCTTACAATTTTTTATTAAAATTGTTAAAAAAAAGAAAAATTTCTAGAGAATACCAGGGCATTGTCAAAGGAAAAATGATTTCTGGTGGAACTATAAATGCTCCTATTATGCGTCACCATAAAAAGAGAATATGTATGATGGTTCATCATTTGGGAAAAAAATCAGTTACGCACTACAAAATCATCAATGGTTTTAAATGTCATACTCATATATTGATACGATTGGAAACAGGGCGAACACATCAAATTCGTGTTCACATGTTACATATTGGCTATCCCTTGGTTGGAGATCCTCTATATAGAGGTCTTAATCGTTGTATAAGTTATCAAAAATATCAGGATGTATATAAAAAAAAATATCAATTTTCTCGTCAAGCATTACATGCCAGTCATATTGCTTTTTGTCATCCTGCTAGTCGATCTTTGATGTCTTGGACAATTCCGCTTCCTCAAGATATGAAAAATCTTCTTTTGAATTTATAAAAATCGGAAAGTTATTTTTTATTTATTGTATTTATTTTAAATAAAACATATTATTTATTCTAAATTTACTTGTTTTTTAATTTTATAATTTTTTTAATTTAAAAAAATAAAGAGTTGCCAATATCATGTTAGATGAATCTACAAAAACAGAATTTTTAATCGTATCTTTTATGAATTCTCGAAATCAAATTGTCAAAAAACCTTTGCGTGAATCTGTAAAAAAATCTTTAAAACATTATCTATTAAATCTAAATGGAAAATGTATAAATAATTTATATAAATTAGTGTTAGCTGAATTAGAACAACCTTTATTAGATATAGTTATGCAACATACTCGAGGAAATCAAACACGTGCAGCTTTACTAATGGGAATTAATCGAAGTACATTACGTAAAAAATTAAAACAATATGGTATGAATTAGTGAAGATTTAAATATTATTTTTTTCTGCACTTTCTATGTTTTATTAAGAATTAATTTCTTATAAGAGAGTGCAAGATCTTTTTTTAAAAAAATATATTCATAAATTTTTTCATGTTTTTATATTTTCCCAATTCTGTTAAAGATTGTTTTTAGCGCCCAAATATAACCGTCGACACCCAGCCCACTTATTACACCTTTAGAAATGTCAGATAACCATGAATGGGAACGAAAGTTTTCTCTTGAATAAATATTTGAAATATGAACTTCAATAAATGGAATATCAACAGAAATTAAAGCGTCTCTAATTGCTATACTAGTATGTGTAAATGCTGCAGGATTAATAATAATATAGTCAATTTTATTTTTTGAAGCATGAATTGTATCAATTAAAACATGTTCTGCATTAGATTGTAAATGTTGTAATTTAAAATTTAGTTTTTTAGCTTCTTTTTCTAATTTTTCTAATAAATCAAGCAAACTAAGATGTCCATAGATTTCGATTTCCCTTGTCCCTAAAAGATTTAAATTAGGTCCATTTACTATTAATATGTTTTTATTTTGTTTCATATAGAAATCTCTACTTAAGAATTGTTTTAAACATATAAAAAATGTTGTTTATTTTTTATTTTATATTTTATAATAAGTTTTTACAAGACCATTATAAATTAAGCGGGTTCAAATGACAGTTGAATTAGTTACTGAATCTTTATTAACTGTAAATAAAATAAATCATCAAGATATTTTTATTTGTTTAGAAGAACTTTGTAAGCGTAAAATAGATTACGGGGATTTTTATTTTCAATCTCATCTTTATGAATCTTGGCATTTAGAAAATGGAATTATTAAAGAAGGTAGTTGTCATTCAGATCAAGGCGTGGGAGTAAGAGCTATTCAAGGAGAGACTACAGGCTTTGCATACGCAGATCAAATATCACTAAAATCTTTAATAAAAAGTACAAATATGGCTAATAGTATTATATTTACAAAAGGAGGAGGTAAAACAAAAACATTATCAACAAAAAATACAGTACCATTTTACACTAATATTAATCCTTTACATAAATTTTCTTCTCAAGATAAAAATGACTTGCTTTATAGGGCAAATCATATTGCTCGTAGCTTTGATCATCGTGTTGTAGAAGTCAATGTTACTTTAACAGGCTCATACGAACAAGTGTTAGTTGCTTCAACTGATGGCAGTTTAGCTGCAGATATAAGACCGCTAGTATATTTTTCAATTAGTGTTTTAGTTGAAGATCATGGGAAAAGAGAACGGGGCAGAAGTGGAGGAAGTAGTCGTACGAATTATGACTTTTTTTTAAAAAAATATGAAAATTCTAATGAAGTGAGAATTGATTATTGGGCTAAAGAAGCAGTACGAATTGCTTTACTAAATTTATCTTCTAAAGAAGCTCCATCAGGTACATTTCCAGTAGTTTTAGGATCTGGTTGGCCAGGTGTTTTATTGCATGAAGCAATTGGACATGGTTTAGAAGGTGATTTTAATAGAAGAAAAACTTCTATTTTTACGAATATGATTGGTAAAAAAGTAGCATCAGAATTATGTACTATCATTGATGATGGAACAATATCTAATCAACGTGGTTCATTGAACATTGATGATGAAGGCACTCCAGGTCAACATAATATATTAATTGAAAAGGGAATATTAAAAAAATATATGCAAGATAAACTTAATGCACACTTAATGGGTACAAAATCTACAGGAAATGGTCGTCGTGAATCTTATTCTTATTTGCCTATGCCTCGTATGACGAACACTTATATGTTGCCTGGAAAATCAAAAATAGACGATATTATAAAAAGTGTTGATTATGGTATATATGCTGTAAATTTTTCTGGAGGACAAGTTGATATCACTTCAGGTAAATTTGTGTTTTCTACTTCTGAAGCCTACTTAATAAAACAAGGAAAAATTTCTACTCCTATTAAAAATACAACGTTAATAGGGTCTGGTTTAGAAGTGATGCAAAAAATCTCAATGGTTGGTGATGACTTAAAAATGGATGAAGGCATGGGTTTCTGCGGAAAAGATGGTCAAAATATTCCAGTTGGAATTGGTCAGCCATCTATGAAATTAGATAGCCTAACAATAGGTGGAACGGCTTAATTGTTTATGTAAGATTTATTTTTAAAATTAATATAATAATGCAGTCAAGAATTACATCGTGACTGCATATTCTTGCAAATGATATTTCATTGTTCTATTTTAGTCTTTCTTTAATGCGCGCAGCCTTTCCAGTTCTATTTCGTAAAAAATACAATTTTGCTTTTCTTACTAAACCTTTTCTTTTTACAATGATTTCATCTATACTATAAGAATGTGTTTGAAAAACACGTTCAATACCCTCTCCGTTAGAAATTTTACGAACTGTGAAAGATGAATTTAAATGACGATTTTTTATTCCAATTACAACTCCTTCAAAAGATTGTAAACGTTTTTTAGCACCTTCAATCACCCATACTTTGACTTCTATAGTATCTCCAGATCTAAAAATAGGAATATTTTTTTTTAGTTGTTCTTTTTCTATTTCGTAAATGATATTTTTCATGTATTAACCTTTAAATTAGACAACTAAAGAAATTCATTTATAATTTTTTATTATATTTTTTTTTAAATTGATTTAATAATATTGTTTCTTCTGTTGTTAATTTTTTATTTAAGAGATCAGGACGATTTAACCATGTTTTTTCTAGTGATTTTTTTAATCGCCAGAGATGAATTTTTTTATGATTCCCAGATAGTAATACTTTTGGAACCGATATATTTTTTATTTTTCTCGGTCGAGTATAATTCGGATAGTCTAGTAAATTATTAGAAAATGTTTCTGCTTCTATGGATTCTTTTTTTTTAATAACACCTGGAATGAGTCTAGAAATAGAATCAATCATAATCATAGAAGCTAGTTCTCCTCCGGTAAGTATATATTCTCCAATAGACCATTCTTCATTTACATAGTTATCAATGATTCTTTGATCAATTCCTTCATATCTACCGCAAATAAAAATAATTCTTTTTTTGTTGATTAATATTGGTATGTGTTTTTGTTGAAAAATTTTTCCTTGAGGAGACATATAAATGATAGTTGCATGTTCTTTTAGTGTTGATTTTGCATGTTGAATCGATAAATATAATGGTTCAGCACTCATTAACATCCCTGGTCCTCCTCCATAAGGACGATCATCTATAGATTTATATTTATTTTGAGAAAAATCTCTTGGATTAATAAAATCAATATTAATAATGTTATTTTGAATAGCTTTTTTGATTATTCCATAATTAGTGATTGCACGAAACATATCTGGAAAAATTGTAATAATTCTAAACCATATTAAAGTATTATCATCTGTTTTTTTCATTTATAGTATATAATTTGATTCCACTGAGCTATAATAAGTTTATTATTTATATCTATTTTTTTAATTATTTTTTCATTTATAAAAGGAATAAAAATATTTTTTTTATATATTTTAAATTCGTTTTTAATTACTAAAATATCATTAGCTTTTGTCCTGAGTAAATCAATTACTTTACCTAAATATTCTTGATTTAAATTAAATACTTTAAAATTAATAATTTGAAACCAATAATATTCATTTTTTTTTAATTCAGGTAATTGATGATTATTAATCATGATATTTGAATTAGTTAGATTTTCAGCTTCTGTACGATTAAAAATTCCTTGTATTCGTACTATAAAATTTTTTTTGTATCTTTTCCAATCATCAACATGGACTTTTGTCCATTTGTCTTCTTTACAAAAAAACCATGGAAGATAATGAAATATTTTTTCTTTTCTTTCTGAAAAAGAAAAAATGGTAATCCATCCTAATATACCATAGGCTTTTCCTACTTTTCCTACTAATATTGAATTGTTTGGTTTAATTGATCTAATATGTTTAAAATTATTTTTCATTTAATAATTTAATGATTTTTTTTGTTCTGTCTGACATTTTAGCTCCTTGATTTCTCCAATATTTAATACGATCTAAATTTAATTTAATTTGTTCAGATTTACCTTTTGTAATTGGATTAAAATAACCAACATGTTCAATAAATCGACCATCTCTAGAAAAACGACTATCAGCTATTACCATTTTATAAAAAGGACGTTTTTTTGTTCCATATCGAGCTAAACGAATTTTTATCATATATGTTTTCTTCTTTAAAGTAGATGAAACTATCAAAATTTTAGTTTTTAAATAATAATTCAAAATTATATTATAGATATATTATCCATGTATAGTTTTTTAATTCTATTATTTAGGTAATATATTTTTTATTCCTCTTATCATTTTTGATATTCCACCAGTTTGAATTTTTTTCATGATTTTTTTCACATCATTAAAATTTTTTAATAATTTATTTACATCTTGTATTTTTGTTCCTGAACCTAAAGCTATTCTACGTTTCCTTGAACCTTTTATAATAACTGGTTCTATTCTTTCTTTAGGTGTCATTGAGGATATCATTGCTTCTAGTTTATTTAAGGTATTTGTATCTGTTTTTAAGGATGATATTTTGTTAGATAATAGATTATTTCTAGAAAATTTATCTATAAAATAATTTAATCCTCCTATTTTTTTCATTTGTTTAATTTGCATTAAAAAATCATTTAAATTAAAATTATGACCTTTTTTTAATTTATTTGTTAGTTTTTTAATTTGAAATTGATCTACTTTTTCTTCTATATCTTCAATTAGAGATATGACATCATTCATGCCTAAAATTCTTTCAGCAGTTTTCTCTGGATAAAAAGCATCTAGTTCATTAATTTTTTCACCTGTTCCTATAAACTTAATAGGTTTGCCAGTGATATAACGCATAGATAACGCGATTCCATTTCTAGAATCCCCATCTGTTTTAGTTAAAATTATACCAGATATGGATAATTTATTATTAAATATTTTTGCCATATTGATTGCATCTTGTCCCATCATTGAATCTACTACTAATAGTGTTTCAATAGGTTTTGATACATGATGTATTTGATGTATTTCATCCATCATTTTTTTATCAATATGTAAACGTCCTGCTGTATCAATTAATAAAATATCATATAATTTTAATACAGCGTGTTTTATTGCTGCTTTAGTAATTTCTATAGGTTTTTGATTTTCATTAGATGAAAAAAAATCTATTGAAATTTGTTGAGATAAAATTTTAAGTTGTTTGATGGCTGCTGCACGATAAACATCAGTAGATACAATTAATATTTTTTTATTGTGTTTATTTTTAATCCATTTAGCTAATTTTGCTAAGCTAGTTGTTTTTCCAGCTCCTTGTAGACCAACCATTAATATTATAGCTGGTGGTTTGATAGATAAATTTAAAGAATTATTTTTATCACCCATTGCAAGTATTAATTCATTTTTGACAATTTTTATAAATTCTTGACCAGGTGTTAAACTTTTATTAATCGTACAACCAATTGATTTGTTTTTAACGTTATCTATAAATTTTTTTACTACTGAAAATGTTACGTCTGCTTCTAATAATGCTTTTCTTACTTCACGTATAGTATCTTGAATATTTTCCTCTGTAAGTCTTCCTTTATTAGTAATTTTATGTAAACTTTGTGAAAGACGTTGAGTTAAATTTTTAAACATTGTGTATTACTCATATTAAAATTTATAACTATATATTTTAATTGAAATAAAAATAATTATTTACAAGAATATTTAATTCTTATTAAAGAATTATTTGTAATATTTTAGATAATTTTTAAAAAAATTATATATGTTGAAATAATTTATTTATTTCAGGTTTCTACGATACTACTGGAATAATATCTTCACTAGGGTAACATCCTAGAATTTTACAAAATTTAGTGATGTTTTGTATCTGTTTAATTGTTTCCTGTATGATTGTTGAAGATAAATTGGCTGAAATTTCAATATAAAACATATCTTCCCATAGATTTTGATAAATGGTATGAGAAGTTAGTTTGTTCATAATAATTGCTTTTTCTTGCAATATTAATAATATTTTTGAAAGTACTTCTGATTTTTGTCCTGTAGTAAATATTAATGTTGTTTTAGCTGGTATTTTTTCAGATACTTCAATAGGCTTTTTTTGTAATAAAATAAATTTTGTGATATTTTTTTCTTTATTTGATAAATTTTTAGATAAAATTTTTAATCCATAAATTCTACTGCCTATTTCACTTCCTAACGCTGCATTTCTTGGATCATTATATAGAACAATTTTTTTCATTGCATCAGCTGTACTTTTTGTATATTTAATTTTCCATTTTGGAAATTTTTTAATAAAATCACTACATTGCTGAAATGGTTGAGAATGACTATATACTGTTTTAATTTTATCTAATGCAATATCTTCTGTTGACAGTAAACAGTGATTAATTGATATGTTTAATTCTCCGGTAATAAATAAATTAGTTGTTCTTAATAAGAAAACAACCTCATTAATATAACCAGAACACGTGTTTTCTAGTGGTAAAACAGCATAATCTGATTTATTATTTTCTACCGCTGTAATTACATTTTGAAATGTTTCACATTCATTGGTAATACATATTTTAAAATTTCTATCTGCATATTTGCAAGCGGCAATATGCGAATAAGATCCTTTAGGACCTAAAAAAGAAAAACTAGCAGAATGTAATTTGTGATTATTGTAAAATTTTTGTAATATTTTCTTTTGGATTGATACAGATTCTTCAATAATTAATTGAAATAATCGAGTAATATATTCAGCTCGTAAATGTTTTTCTTTTCCTAAAAATATTAACTGTTGTAATATTTTTTTTTCACGTTCTATATCTCTTATTGATTGATTATTTTCTATTTTAGATTTAGCTATTTTAGATACTAATATGTGTCTTTGTGATAATAATGTAACGATTTTTTCGTCAATTTTGTTAATTTGATCACGAAAAACACGTAGTGCACTGTTAGTAGGCATTATTTTTTACCTATGAATATATTAATTATGTTTGATATGTAAAAATTAAATTTTTAAAAAAATACACTTATCATAAATTATTAATTTTATAAAATTAAAAGTAAATAAATATTTTAATATTATGTTTAATCATTTTCATTAAGTGATAACATATATTGTAAACTACATATTTAGTACAATATATTTACTATATCTTATTAATTATAATCATAGTATTATTTTATAATATAAATAACTATATTTTTAAAGCGAATATTTGTATGAAAACTTTTTCAATAAAATCAAGTGGCATAAAAAGAAATTGGTATTATATTGATGCAACTAATAAAGTATTAGGTAGATTAGCTAGTGAATTATCTTTACGTCTTCGAGGTAAACATAAAGTTGAATACACTCCTCATCTTGATACTGGAGATTATATTATCGTCTTAAATGCTTCAAAAATTTTGGTAACAGGAAGAAAAAAAACAAATAAAATTTATTATCACCATACTGGTTATATAGGTGGTATAAAAAAATTTAGATTTGAAGAAATCATATCTCGATTTCCAGAAAAAGTAATTGAAATTGCAGTAAAAGGCATGTTACCAAAAGGTTCTTTAGGACGTGCTATGTTTAAAAAGTTAAAAGTTTTTCCACATGGAAACCATGACCATATAGCGCAATGTCCACAGTTATTAAGAATTTAGTTAAAGGGATACAAAATGATTCAGAATCAAAATTATGGAACTGGTCGTCGTAAAAGTTCTTCTGCTAGAGTATTTCTTAGAGCTGGACAGGGAGAAATTATTATAAATAAACGTTCTTTAAAAGAATATTTTGGCCGTGAAACTGCATGTATGATTGTTTGTCAACCTCTAGAACTAGTTGATATGATGAATAAATTCAATATTTACATTACTGTAAAGGGTGGTGGCATTTCTGGTCAAGCAGGTGCAATTCGTCAAGGTATAACTCGTGCATTAATGAAATATAATCAATCTTTGCGTTTTGAATTGCGCAAATCTGGATTTGTAACACGTGATTCTCGTCAAGTTGAACGTAAAAAAGTTGGTTTTCGTAAAGCAAGAAAACGTCCACAATTTTCCAAGCGTTAAAGATAAAATATCTATATGAGTGATGTTCTAGAAGAACTTGGTTTTTCAACAAACCAAGTTCTTTGTATTTTTTTCTAGATATTGACTTATGTCAACACATAATTTTTTCGTGCCTATTTTTTTTAAAGTAGAAATAAAGTAGTATTTTTCTTTTATGTTTAACCGATGTATTATTTCGTTAATTATTTTATTGATTTTATTTGAATTTAGTGAATCAATTTTATTAAAAACTAACCATCTTGGTTTTTTGTATAATTTTTTGCTGTATTTTTTTAATTCATTTACCACTATTTTTATATTTTCAAGGGGATGTAAATTGTTTTGAGGTGTTAAATCGACTATGTGTAACAATATTTTACATCTTTCTAAATGTTTTAGAAAATGAATTCCTAGTCCGAAACCGTTAGAGGCTCCTTGAATAATACCTGGAATATCTGCTATAATAAATTTTTTATTATTTTTAATACTCACACTTCCTAAAATTGGATTTAATGTAGTAAATGGATAATTTGCAATTTTTGTTTTAGCTCCTGATATGCTTGCAACTAAACTTGATTTTCCAACGTTTGGCATTCCTAATGTTCCTACATCTGCAATCAAAGAGAGTTCCAATTGTATATCTCTTTGTTCTCCTATTGTTCCTAACGTACTTTGTTTTGGTGTACGATTTGTAGAAGATTTAAATCTAGTATTACCTAATCCATGCCAACCTCCTTTAGCAACTAATATTTTTTGTTTATTTTGAATTAAATCACCTATTATTTCACGCGTTTGATAATTTATTACTTTTGTCCCTGTTGGAACATGTATTATTATATCTTCTCCTTTTTTTCCAGTACATTTTTTAGATGATCCATTTCCTCCATTTTGTGCTTGAAATTTTTTTTTAAATCTAAGATCTATTAATGTATTTAAATTATTATCAGATTTTAACCATATATTCCCACCGTTTCCTCCATCTCCACCATCTGGACCTCCTTTAGGAATATATTTTTCTCTTCTAAAATTTACACATCCATTGCCACCATTTCCAGCAATCACTTGTATTATAGTTTGATCGATAAATTTCATAATTGAATCCGTGCATAATGTTTTCTATATCAAGATTTTTTATCTTGAAATATCATATTTTAAAATGAATATATTAAACCCCTTTTTAAAAGGGGTTTTTGTATAATTTTTAGTTTATTATATTTATATATGTTCTTTTTCTTAATCCCTTTTTTTGAAATTGCACTTTGCCTTTCGAAGTAGCAAAAATTGTATGATCTTTTCCACAACCTACGTTTTTACCAGGATGAAATTTTGTTCCCCTCTGTTTAACAATGATACTCCCTGATGAAATGCATTCACCACCAAAACATTTTACACCTAATCTTTGAGCGTTAGAATCTCTTCCATTTCTAGTAGATCCTCCAGCTTTTTTATGTGCCATTTATATAACTCCCTTCATTAAAAATTATTAATATCTACAATTTTTACCTCAGTATAATATTGACGATGACCTTGTTGTTTTTTATAATGTTTACGACGATTAAATTTAATAACTTTGATTTTTTTGAGACGACCATGACTTTGAACAAGAGCTTTTATTTTTATTTCCTTTAAAAAAGGAGTTCCAATTTTCACAGAATCTTTACTAGAAATCATTAAAATTTTATTAAATTCTATAGTAGAATCAAGTGTATTATTTAATTTTTCTAATCTAACGATCTGATTTTTTTTTACTTTATATTGTTTTCCGCCACTTAAAAAAACTGCATACATAAAAGACTCCATTTTATTTTTTACTAATTTTTTTATATTTTATACAATTTTAATATCAGCTCCTAATTTATTTAATTTTTTATGAAACGATTCATACCCTCTAATGAGATGATGAGTGTGATTAACTATGGTTATCCCTTGAGCAATACAAGCTGCTAAAACTAATGTTGCTGCAGTTCTTAAATCAGTGCAAAAAACGTTAGAGGATGATAATATAGGTGTTTCATAGCAGGTAATAGTATTTTCGTTTATTTTTATTTTAGCTCCCATCTTAATTAATTCTGCAACATATTTAAAACGATTTTTAAATATCGTATCAGTGATACTTCCTACCCCTTTAGAAATTGTATTTAATAAAGCAAATTGAGTTTGCATATCTGTTGGAAATCCTGGATAAGGTCCAGTACAAATATTTAAAGAACGAGGCTGTTTCCCTCTCATATCTAATTTAATCCAGTCTTTTCCTATATAGATATTTGCTCCAGATCTACTTAATTTTTTTAATACACTTTTTAAATGTTTAGGTTCAGTTTGGTGACAAACAATGTTACCTTTAGAAATAGCTGCTGCTACTAAAAAAGTTCCAGTTTCAATTCTATCTGGAATAATTCTGTGTGTACCGCCTTTTAATTTTAAAACACCCTTGATTAATATTTTTTTGCTTCCTGCCCCAGTAATATTGGCACCTAGAGTATTTAAAAAATTTGCAATATCAACTATTTCAGGTTCTTGAGCTGCATTATCGATAATAGTTAAACCTTGAGCTAAGGTAGCAGCACTCATAATTGTAATGGTGGCACCAACGCTAATTTTTTCCATAAATATATACTTTCCCTTGAAACGTCCTGTAATTGAAGCATAAATGCAATTATCTTCTAAATGAATTTTAGCACCTAGTTTAATTAAACTATGTATGTGTAAATCTATTGGTCTCGTACCTATATTACATCCTCCTGGTAAAAATATTTTAGCTTTCCCAAAACGTGTTAAAAGAGGAGCTAATACCCATATAGATGCTCTAATTTTTTTAATTAAATTATATGGAGGTGAAAAATTATTAATTGAACTTGGATCAATATATAATATTTTTTTCTGTTTTATTTTTGCCCCTAAATTTTTAAGTATTTTAATGACTATATCAACATCTATTACATTTGGAATATTATTAATTTTTATTATTTTTTTAGTTAATATACTCATAAATAAAATTGGTAATGCAGCATTTTTTGAGCCAGAAATAGTAACGTGACCATTTAAGTTTTTATTACCTTTTATAAAAAATTTATCCATTGATTGATAAATCTCTGTTTTTTTCAATATATAAAACTTTTTTTATTATATATTGTCAGAATTATTATTATGTTTATTATGTTTTTTCCATTCTTTACATGTATAAGAAAAAATAGAAATTGCATGAATATGTTGTTTTGTAATCATTTTCATTAATGGTGTATAAACTATTTTTTGCCTTTGTACTTCACTCATTCCTATAAATATATCTCCTATAACGATTATTTTAATATGATTATTATCACCTGTAACATAAGTTTCTGTTAAATTTAATTCTGTTTTAAGCAATGATTTAATTTTTTGATTATTCATTTTTCAATATACTTTTAATGAAATGTTTTAAATTAATTTTATATTATCAAAATTTTTAACATCTTAAATATATTAATGTTTATGTCAGTGTGAAATACTTGAATAATATGTTAAATACTTTAAATTCGATATTATATTATTAATATAATGACAACACTAAATTTTTAAAATTTTGATAAATTATATTTTTTACTTTAAAATAAAAAACTAGATTTAGCATGATAATAATAAATACATATAATTTGAACAATTTGCTTTCTTTAATCTCCAAGTATTTTTTATGAATTTTAAATTACTCTTTTAAAGTTATTTCAATTTTTTTATAAAAATCAATCAATTTTAGTAAAAAATTTTTCACTATAAATTTTATATAAACTTGAAGAAATAAAAATTTTTATTTTGAAAAATTATATATAAACATATTATGTTATAAAATATATACTTTTATTAAAAATATTTAAAAATATTACCATTTTTTTAAAATTTAAAAAATATTTGTATATATTTAAAATAAAATGTTTTTTGATTTGTACAAAAAATATTTTTTATATTATTAAATTACAAAGATAATGGAGTATATAAGTATGGTAAATTTAATTCCAATGACTGTAAAAGGTGCAGAGCAGCTTCGTCAAGAACTGGAAAAATTAAAAAATATAAAACGTCCTCGTATTATTACTGCAATTGCAGAAGCAAGAGGGCATGGTGATTTAAAAGAAAACGCTGAATATCATTCGGCTCGTGAAGAACAGAGTTTTTGTGAAGGACGTATTAAAGAAATTGAAATAAAACTATCTAATGCTCAAATTATAGATGTAACAAAATTATCTAATCATAATCGAGTCGTCTTTGGTTCTACTGTAACTGTTTTAAATGTAAAAACAAATGAAAAGTTTACTTATCAAATTGTAGGTGATGATGAATCTGATTTTAAAAAAAATTTAATATCTATTAATTCTCCTATGTCTCGAGGGCTAATTGGAAAAAAAATTAATACAACCACAGAAATATGTACGCCAAGTGGTTATATTGAGTATAAAATTTTAAAAATAGCTTATATATAATTAATTATGGTGAAAATTTTATTAATTTTCTTTTTGCATTCATTAATAAAATTATAAAAATATGATTTTTAAAAAACGAAAAAAAAGTTCTAATCGTTGGTTATTAGAACATTTTAATGATAAATATGTCAAAGAAGCAAAAAAAAATAAAGTCCGTTCAAGAGCTTGGTTTAAGTTAGAAGAACTAGATAATAATCATCAATTATTTAAAATTGGTATGAATGTTATTGATTTAGGAGCTGCTCCTGGAAGTTGGTCACAATATGCTAGTACTAAAATAGGAAAAACAGGGTGTATCACGGCTTGTGATATATTACCTATTAAACCAATCAATGGTGTTAATTTTTTTCAAGGAGATATTAGTGAAAAAAAAATATTTAATTTAATAATAAATTCTTTAAATAATATCCAATATCATTTAGTAATGTCAGATATGGCTCCTAATATTACAGGAAAAGTTTCTATTGATATGCCACGTGTTATCAATTTATCAAAATTAGCTTTAAAAATATCAGATATTTTTTTATCTAAAAATGGTATTTTTTTATTAAAATCATTTCAAGGAGAAGGATTTAGTGAATTATATAAAAAAATTACAAAATTATTTAAAAAAGTTAAAATTTGCAAGCCTAAAAGTTCTCGAACAAGATCTCGAGAAATATTCATTTTAGCAATCAGATAAATATTACAGTTCTTAGTCTGTGTTTTTTTTAATATAGATTTAATGAGAGGTTGTTCCTTTGAATGACATGGTTAAAAATCTGATCTTTTGGTTAGTTATAACAGTTATACTAATGTCTATTTTTCAAAACTTCAATGCTAATGATGTAAATAATCGTAGAGTTGATTATTCCACTTTTTTATCAGAAGTCAATGAGGATCAGGTTCGTGAAGCATATATTAATGGACGTGTGATTAGTGTAACTAAGAAAGATAGTAGCAAATATACTACTTATATACCTATTAATGATCCTAAATTGCTAGATAATCTTTTAACAAAAAATGTCAAAGTGAATGGATCTATTCCTGAAGAACCAAGTCTGCTAATTTCCATTTTTATTTCTTGGTTTCCAATGTTATTGTTAATTGGTATATGGATTTTTTTTATGAGGCAAATGCAAATAGGTGGTGGAAAAGGTGCAATGTCTTTTGGAAAAAGTAAAGCACGTATGTTATCAGAAGATCAAATTCAAACTACTTTCGCAGACGTAGCAGGTTGTGATGAAGCAAAAGAAGAAGTTAGTGAATTAGTTGAATATCTTAAAGAACCTAGTCGTTTTCAAAAGTTAGGAGGAAAAATTCCAAAAGGGATATTAATGGTGGGTCCACCTGGAACTGGAAAGACTTTACTTGCAAAAGCAATAGCTGGAGAAGCAAAAGTTCCATTTTTTACTATTTCTGGATCTGATTTTGTAGAAATGTTTGTTGGAGTAGGTGCTTCTAGAGTAAGAGATATGTTTGAACATTCAAGAAAATCTGCTCCATGTATAATATTTATTGATGAAATTGATGCAGTAGGACGACAAAGAGGTGCAGGATTAGGTGGAGGTCATGATGAACGAGAACAGACGTTAAATCAAATGCTCGTGGAAATGGATGGTTTTGATGGAAATGAAGGTGTGATTTTAATCGCTGCTACTAATAGACCTGATGTTTTAGATCCCGCTTTATTACGTCCTGGTCGGTTTGACCGACAGGTAATTGTAGCACTTCCAGATATTCGAGGTAGAGAACAAATTTTGAAAGTCCATATGAGAAAAGTACCATTATCTAAAGATGTGGATGCTATGATTATTGCACGTGGTACACCAGGTTTTTCCGGTGCTGATTTAGCTAACTTAGTTAATGAAGCAGCTCTTTTTGCTGCTAGACTCGATAATCGTGTAGTATCTATGTTAGAATTTGAAAGAGCCAAAGATAAAATGATGATGGGTTCTGAAAGAAAATCTATGGTTATGAGTGATTTTCAAAAAGAGTCTACTGCTTATCATGAAGCTGGTCACGTAATCATTGGAAGATTGGTTCCCGATCATGATCCTGCTCATAAAGTAACCATTATTCCTAGAGGACGAGCATTAGGAGTAACATTTTTTTTACCAGAATCAGATACTTTGAGTATAAGTCGACAAAAGTTAGAAAGTCAAATATCTACGTTATATGGTGGTCGTTTAGCAGAAGAAATTATTTATGGTCCGAAAAATGTTTCTACTGGAGCTTGTAATGATATTAAAATAGCTACGAATTTAGCACGAAATATGGTCACTCAATGGGGGTTTTCCGAAAAATTAGGACCTTTATTATATGCCGAAGATGAAGAAGAAGTTTTTCTAGGTCGTTCAGTAGCTAAAGCTAAACATATGTCTGATGAAACAGCTAGAATTATTGATGAAGAAATTAAATTATTAATTGAAAATAATTATAGCCGAGCTCGAAATATTTTAAATGAAAATATTGATATATTACACGCTATGAAAGATGCTTTAATCAAATACGAAACTATTGATGCATGTCAAATTGATGATTTAATGGAAAGACGAGAAGTACGTAAACCAATGGGATGGATAGAAACTAGTGTTAACAAATAAATTTTTTAATTTATATATATAAATATATTTCGTAATATGTTTAGAGAAGAAATTTTTATTAATAATATTGTTTCATTTATTTTAAGTTGTTTCAATTTATATGTATTAAAATAAGATGAAGTGATAAAATTTCTATAACTTCATCTTATTTTTTTTAAATTATATAGTAATATTATAATTTATTGCAAATATCATTATTTTTAGCATTGAGTATAGGAATACAATTATTATGACTCGTTTGCAATATTTTAGAACTGATGGTATACGCGGAAAAGTAGGAAAAAATCCTATGAAACCAGAATTTTTATTAAAATTAGGAAGAGCTAT
The DNA here is from genome assembly GCF_001700895.1 of Buchnera aphidicola (Diuraphis noxia). NCBI lineage: Bacteria > Pseudomonadati > Pseudomonadota > Gammaproteobacteria > Enterobacterales > Erwiniaceae > Buchnera > Buchnera aphidicola. Next base: position 420,532 of record NZ_CP013259.1, on the reverse strand, counting down.
TGGAATCGTTTTAGGTAAAAAAAAAGAAAAAAAAATTATCATAGGAAGAGATACGCGTATTACTGGATCTTTATTACAGTCGGCTTTAGAATTTGGCATTTTATCAACAGGAGTTTCTACTCTATTAGCTGATTGTATACCAACTTCAGCAATTTCATATTTTACAAGATATTTTAATGCTGCAGCAGGTATTATGATTTCCGGGTCACATAATCTTATTGATGATAATGGAATAAAAATTTTTTATAAAAATGGCATAAAATTGTCTGAAAAAATAGAATATTGTATTGAAAAACAAATAAAAAATACTTTTATTTATCCTAATTTTATAACTTTTGGTCGTTCTCATAGAATTAAAAATCCTGAAGATGAATATATTAACTTTTGTAAAAATATTTATCCTAAAAATTTAAATTTGTCTAAATTTACTATTGTTTTAGATTGCGCTAATGGTTCAACATTTCAGGTTGCACCGCAAATTTTTCGCGATTTAGGCGCAAAAGTAATCACACTTTCTGTTAACCCTAATGGGATAAACATCAATAAAAATTCTGGATCTACTAATATTTTAAGTTTAAAAAATATAGTGTTGTCAGAAAAAGCAGATATTGGTTTAGCATTTGATGGCGATGGCGATCGTGTTATCATGATCGATCATTTAGGAAATGAAATCAATGGTGATCAAATAATTTATATTATTGCAAAAGAATATTTACAAAAACATCAGTTGCATGGAGGTGTTATAGGAACCTTAATGACTAATACAGGGATAATCAGAGCATTAAAAAAATTAGGAATTCCCTTTTATAGTGCACACATAGGTGATCGTAACGTATATAAAAAAATACGAGAAAAAAAATGGGTCTTGGGAGCTGAACAATCAGGTCATATTATTTTAGCTGATAAACACCTGACTGGTGATGGAATCATAGCTAGTTTACAAGTTTTATTAATTATGATTGATAATAGAAAAAGTTTATATCATTTATTAAGCGAAATAAAATTATTTCCTCAAGTATTATTAAATGTTTTTTTAAAAAAAGATATTGATTTAGCAAAAAATTTAGAATTAAAAACTATTCTTAGTCAATACAAAAATATTTTAGGAAAACATAGTAGAGTATTAATTCGTAGATCTGGAACAGAATATTGTATGCGTATTATGGTAGAAGGAGAAAATTATTTAAAAGTATACAAACTAGCTCATCATATTGCAGAGATAATCAAAAAAATGTAATTTTTTAATATGTAAAACATAAAAAATATTTTTGTTCAAAAAATTTATCTTTTTTTATTAAATAAATTAATATTAAATTGTGAATCATTATATAAATAATAAAATTAATGTAAAAATAGATAATTTATATGTACAAATTTTATATATAAATTCTTTATGAAAAAATAATTTTTGGTTAATATATATTCAAAAATTTTTTATTAACAAATTAATAAAAATTTTGTCAAACAAGGAAATTATTTTTATGTATTTATTTTTTTTAGTTTTTTTTATTTTGATTTCTTTTTTTTTAATTTTTTTAATTTTATCACAATCAGGAAAAGGACTGCATAATACTTTAAATATAACTAATAATGTAAAATATTTTAATAATATTGGAACAAACAATTTTATAACAAACATTATTTCAGTATTAACATGCATATTTTTTATTATTAGTATTATATTATGTAATATTAACACTAGAAAAATGGATATAGATTTTTTTATAGAGAAAAATGTAAAAAATATTGAAACGAATGAATCTATATTAAAAAACAAATGATCAAATTTTGATATTCCTCGTTAATTTTTTAGATATTTATCATATCTATGATATATATTAATTATAAATAATATTATTTTGACCGAGGTGGTGAAATTGGTAGACACGCTATCTTGAGGGGATAGTGCCGGATAGGCATATGGGTTCAAATCCCATCCTCGGTATTATTAAATATTTGAATAAAAATTTATATATAGGGTAAAATTATCTTAACCCCGATTTTTCGGGGTTTTTTATTAGAATATTTTATTGTAAATTATTTTAATTGTATTCTGATATTAATTTATAATTAATTATATAATTATTGATTAGTAAAAATTAGTGTATTAATTATCTAATTTTATGATGAACTTTTTTATAATTAATACATTTTAAATGAGTGATTGCCTCTCATTTAAGAAATTTTTATTTTGAGGTTGTTTGAAATGAATAAAGAAATATTAGCTGTTGTAGAAGCTGTTTCTAATGAAAAATCTCTTCCCCGTGAAAAAATTTTTGAAGCATTAGAAATTGCGTTAGCAACAGCAACAAAGAAAAAACATGAACAAGAAATAGATGTGCGAGTTAGTATTAATAGAAAAACTGGAAACTTTACTACTTTTCGGCGTTGGATGGTAGTAGAGATTGTGACACAACCTACTAGAGAAATTACTTTGGAAGCAGCATGTTTTGAAGGTGAAAAAGTAAAATTAAACGATTTTGTAGAAGATGAAATTGAATCGGTTAATTTTGATAGAATAACAACTCAAACTGCAAAGCAAGTAATTGTACAAAAAGTTCGCGAAGCGGAAAGAGCAATGTTAGTAGATCAATTCCGAAAATACATTGGTCAAATAATTACTGGTATAGTAAAAAAAATTAATCGAGATAATTTAATTTTAGATTTAGGTAACAATGCTGAAGCATTAATTTTACGTGAAGGTATGTTACCAAAAGAAAATTTTCGTATAGGTGATCGTATTCGTGGTATTTTATATGGTGTATATCCAGAGTCTCGTGGTCCACAATTATTTATCAGTCGTTCAAAAATAGAAATGCTGACCGAATTATTTAGAATAGAAGTTCCAGAAATTGGAGAAGAAGTTATTGAAATAAAAGCTGCAGCACGTGATCCAGGTTCTCGAGCAAAAATAGCCGTTAAAACTAATGATAAACGCATTGATCCGGTCGGAGCTTGTGTAGGAATGAGAGGAGCTCGAGTACAAGCGGTATCAAGTGAATTATGTGGAGAACGTATTGATATTATTTTATGGGATGATAATCCCGCTCAATTTGTTATTAATGCAATGGCGCCAGCTGATGTTGCTTCTATTATAGTAGACGAAGATCATCATACCATGGATATAGCTGTAGATACTAGTAATTTAGCCCAAGCTATTGGTCGAAATGGACAAAATGTTCGTTTAGCGTCTCAAATTAGTGGCTGGGAACTAAATGTAATGACTACAGAAAATCTTCATTGTAAACATCAAGAAGAGGCTCATGCTGCTTTTAATATTTTTCAAAAATATTTAAAAATTGATGATAATATCATTAAAATTTTAGTAAAAGAAGGATTTTCTTCTCTGGAAGAATTAGCTTATATACCATTTGATGAATTATTAGAAATTGAAGGTTTAACTAAAAAAGAAGTAAGATTAGTACGAGAATCTGCTAAAAATGCATTAGTTGCAATAGAATTAAAGAAAAAAAATTTAATTGAAGAAAAAAAAACATCAGAAGATTTACTAAGAATTGACGGTATGAGTTTAGAATTAGCATCCCAATTAGCAGAAAAAAACATATTTACTTTAGAGGAATTAGCTAATCAAGGGATAGATGATTTGACTGATATTAAGAATTTAAATTCTGAAAAAGCTGGTTTATTAATTATGACTGCTCGTAATATTTGTTGGTTTGGTAGTAAAGTTTAATAATAGGAAAAATCGTATGACAGATATCAGTTTAAAAATTTTATCTAGTGAAATAAAGATTTCTATTCAAGAATTAATACAAGAATTATCTGACATTAATATAATAAAAAGTGAAAATGATTATCTTAATGTTCATGAAAAAAATATTTTTTTAAAATATTTAAAAAATAAAAAGAAAAATTCTTTAAGTACTTTAATTTTACAAAGGAAAAAACGTAGTACATTAAATGTTTCTACTATAGGAGGAAAAAATAAATCTATACAAATAGAAGTAAGAAAAAAAAGAACTTATTTAAAAAACAATAAATTTGGACATGATATTTCATTAAATTCAATAAAAAAAAATAAATCTTATATTAATCAGAATAACTCATTAAAAAATGAAGAAAAAAATAATTCAAAAAATTCAATAAAAGTACAAGATAAAAAAGATACTAATACATTAAATTCAAATACAATTCATACGCAATCTTTACATTTTAAAAAAACTAATAGATCTAAAAACTTAAATAATTCTAATCTAAATGAAAAAAATAAAAAAATAATAAGACATGTAGAAAATAAAAATTCTAATATAGAAAACAGAAAAAAAAATAAAGATAAAAAAAATATTTGGATACCTTATAAAACACCAAAAAAAGATCATCATATCACAACATTTTTAGATATAAATCAAAAAGAGAAAAATAATACTCAAAAATTAGAAAAAGATAAAAAGAATCAGAATAGATTTGTAAAAAATTATCGTCAAAAAAAGAATAAAAAAAATTTTCATAATGAGAAATATCTAAGAGAAGAAGTGCGAATAAGTATTCGTAATAAAAAAAATATTAAACAAAAAAATAAACCTATTTTGTTACATCAAGTTTTTCAAAAACCTGAATTTATTATTAATAGAGATGTTACAATTAATGGTCCTATTTCTGTTTCTGATTTAGCAAACAAAATGGCTATAAAAAGTATTGATCTTATTAAAGCTATGATGAATATGGGTATCATAGGAAATATAAATTATATTCTTGATCAAGATACAGCACAGTTAATTGCTGAAGATATGGGTCATAAAGTTATTTTACGTCGAGAAAACGCATTAGAAGAAATGATCATGAAAGATCGTGATCAAGGAAACGAAACATTTATTGTTAGAGCACCAGTAGTAACTATAATGGGTCACGTGGATCATGGGAAAACATCTTTATTAGATTATATTCGTTCTACAAAAATAGCATATGATGAAGTAGGTGGTATTACACAAAATATTGGAGCTTATCATGTTAATACAGATCTAGGTTCTATTACTTTTTTAGATACTCCTGGACATGCAGCTTTTACTGCAATGAGATCTCGTGGAGTTCAAATCACTGATATTGTTGTGTTAGTTGTAGCTGCAGATGATGGGGTAATGCCTCAAACTATTGAAGCAATCGAACATGCTAAAGAAGCTAATGTTCCTGTAATTATTGCTATTAATAAAATAGATAAACTAGAAACAGATATAGGTAAAATCAAAAATGATTTGATGAAATATAATATTGTTTCAGAAGAATGGGGTGGTGAAAATATATTTGTACCTCTGTCTGCTAAAACAGGAAAAGGTGTAAATGATTTATTGCAAGCTATTTTATTACAATCAGAAATTTTAGAATTAAAAACACTTTCTACTGGTATGGCTGAAGGTGTTGTTATAGAATCTTCCTTAGATAAAAATCGAGGACCTGTAGCTACTGTATTAGTAAAAAAAGGTAATTTGAAAAAAGGAGATATAATTTTATGTGGTTTTGAATATGGACGTGTTAGAGCATTACGAAATGAAATTGGAAAAGAAATTTTGAATGCTGGTCCATCTATCCCTGTAGAAATTTTAGGTTTATCTAAAGTACCTTTTTCAGGAGATGTAATTACTGTTGTACGTGATGAAAAAAAAGCACGTCATGTTGCTGATTATCGAAAAGAAAAATCTCGTGAAACAAAATTTTTAGGTCAAAATAAAATTAATTTAGAAAATATGTTCGATGATATAAATAAAAATAATTTTTCTGAATTAAAAATTATCCTTAAATCTGATGTACAAGGTTCTTTAGAAGCTATATCTGGTGCTTTATTAAAATTATCAAATAAAGAAGTAAAAATAAAAATAATAGGATTAGGTATTGGTGGCATTACAGAAACAGATGCCTCATTAGCTTTAGCTTCTAATGCTATTATTTTAGGTTTTAATGTTAGAGCAGACTCTTCTGCTAAAAAAATTATTAATTCAGAAAATTTAGATCTTCGTTATTATTCAGTTATTTATAATTTACTTGACGAAGTAAAACTAGCTATGGCAGGTTTGTTATCACCGAAATATAAACAAAACATCATTGGTTTAGCTGAAGTGAGAAATACTTTTAAATCCCCTAAATTTGGTTTAATTGCTGGTTGTATGGTTGTGGAAGGAATTATTAAACGAAATAACCCGATTCATGTATTAAGAAATAATATAGTCATTTATGAAGGTGAAATAGAATCATTACGCCGTTTTAAGGAAGATATGAACGAAGTACGAAATGGATTAGAATGTGGTATTGGAATAAAAAATTATAATGATATGCTGATTGGAGATATTATAGAAGTTTTTGAATTAAAAGAAATTAAAAGAATATTATAAATATTCATATATTATGTTATTGTAGAAAATTTAATTCGGTCATATAATTATGGAAAAATTGTTTCATCGATCTGTTCGTATTGCTCAAGAATTACAAAAAAAAATAGCTGTTATTATACAATATTCATTAAAAGATCCACGAATAAAAACATTCATAACAGTTTCTGAAGTTAAAGTATCTAAGGATTTATCTCATGCTCAAATATTTGTCAGTTTTTTAAAAAATGAAGATGAATTAAATATAAAAACATTATTAATTATTTTAAATAATGCTTCTAGTTATATTCGTAAATTATTATGTAAAACAATGAAATTGAGAATTGTACCAAATATTGTTTTTTATCACGATAAATCTTTTTTAATAGGTAATCATATTTCTAAATTATTAGATAATGTATCTAAAAAAAATAAAAATTCATTATGTTATGGAAATATAAAAGGTAGGTAAATGTTTTTTCATAAAAAAAGAAATGTTAATGGATTTCTTTTGTTAGATAAAACTAAAGGAATATCTTCTAATCATGCTTTACAAAAAGTTAAATGTTTATTTAATGCAAAAAAAGCAGGATATATTGGTACACTTGATCCCTTAGCTACAGGAATGTTACCAATTTGTTTTGGCGAGTGTACAAAATTTTCTCATTATTTAACAGATTCTAATAAACGATATCATGTTATTGCTAAGTTAGGTGAAAAAACATCTACATCTGATTCTGATGGTGTTATTATTAAAAAACGTCCAATTCTTTTTACTGATTCTCAACTCTATTCGTCTATAAAAGAATTTCTTGGTTTAACTTCTCAAGTTCCTTCAATGTATTCAGCTATTAAATATCATGGTATATCTTTATATAAATATGCACGTCAGGGATTAGAAATTAAACGATCTTCAAGAACAATTTTAATATATAGTATTGATTCTATTTATCAAAAAAATAATTTACTTGAATTTAAAATATTTTGTTCAAAAGGTACATATGTTCGTACACTTGTTGAAGATTTAGGAGAAAAATTAGGTTGCGGAGCTCATGTGACTTTTTTACGTCGTTTACAAGTCGGATCGTATATTACTGAAAAATTAGTCAAAATATCTGATTTACATAAACTATTAAAACCAGAAAATATTAGACATAATACATTTTTTAAAGAAATAGATAATTTATTAATGCCTATAGATAGTCCTGTTTCTTTTTTACCAAAAATATATCTTTCTGTTAAGAAATCATATAATTTTAAGTTAGGAAAAATCATTAATTTACGTTCTCACATTAAAAACAGTTTAGTACGAGTTTTTGAGGAAGATCAAAAATTTATTGGATTAGGAAAAATTAACATAGAAGAATTATTAATTCCATATAGATTAATTTCTACTTTTTCTTATTAAGTTATTCACTTTTAAATCGAAGATCTGCATGTTATTATCTTCAAAAAAATTAATTGAATGGAATACTTAATTTAATATAGCTCTAAATATATGGAGTATTATATGGCTTTATCTAAAATGAATACACAAAAAACAATTTTAAAATATGGAAAATCAGAAAGAAACAGTGGAAAAACAGAAGTTCAAATTGCATTGTTAACAAATCAAATTAATCATCTTCAAACCCATTTTTCTCAACATAAAAAAGATCACTGTAGTCGTAGAGGTCTTTTAAACATGGTATCTAAACGTCGAAAATTATTAAATTATTTAAAAAAAAACGATATATCTAATTATACTGTTTTAATTGAAAATTTAAAATTAAGACGCTAATAAATTTTATAAAAAGTTATGAAATGAAAAATTTTATTTTTAAACAAATAAAGATTTCTACAAAGGGCTGTATTGGCCCTTTTTTTACAATTTTCATTTAAATTTTATCATTAATTATATACATATATTTGTTATATTAAAATGTTTAAAATATATTTTTAAATAATTTAAAAAATTAGTTTTATGTTAAGGATATTATTTTGCTAAACCCAATTGTACGTAAATTTCAATATGGTCAATACACTATTACCTTGGAAACTGGTATCATGGCTAGACAAGCTACAGCTGCTGTTATGGCGAGTATGGATGATACTGCAGTCTTTGTCACTGTTGTTGGATATAAAAAAACAAATTTAGGTCAAAAATTTTTTCCACTTACTGTGAATTATCAAGAACGTACATATGCTGCAGGACGTATACCTGGTGGTTTTTTCAGAAGAGAAGGACGTCCTAGTGAAAATGAAATTTTAATAGCTCGATTAATAGATAGACCTATTCGTCCTTTATTCCCTAAAAATTTTTTCAATGAAATTCAAATAATTGCAACGGTAGTATCAGTTAATCCACAAATTAATCCCGATATTATTTCTATCATAGGAGCATCAGCAGCGTTAAGTTTATCAGGAATTCCATTTTATGGCCCAGTAGGTGCTGCTCGAGTTGGTTATATTAATAATCAATATATGCTAAATCCTACTAGTGACGATATGAAAAATAGTTCTTTAGATTTAGTCATTTCAGGAACTCAAAACGCTGTCCTTATGGTAGAAGCAGAAGCAAAAATATTAAGTGAAGAAAAAATTCTTGAAGCTATTGTTTTTGGACATCAACAACAACAAGTTGTGATTAATAATATTCGTTCTTTATCAAATGAAGCTAGTAAACTACCTTGGATTATATCTTATCCAGAAATTAATAAACAACTAGAATCACAAGTAATAAAATTAGCAGAAAAAGATATATATTCTGCTTATTTAATAAGCAATAAACAAGACCGATCTGAAAGATTAAATCTTATTAAAGAAGACACAATAAAATTTGTTTTGAACGAAAAACAAAATATTGATCAATCAGAAATAGAAGATATCTTACAAAAAATAGAAAAAAAAATTGTGCGAAAACGAATATTAAACAATGAAACACGTATTGACGGACGTGAAAAAGATATGATTCGTGCACTAGATGTTCGTACAGGTGTTTTGCCTAGAACACATGGTTCTGCTTTATTTACTAGAGGTGAAACTCAATCTTTAGCCGCAGTGACTTTGGGAACATCTCGAGACGCACAAAATTTAGATGAACTATTAGGAGATAGAACCGATAATTTTTTATTTCATTATAATTTTCCTCCTTATTCAGTTGGAGAAATAGGAATAGTAGGATCCCCTAAAAGAAGGGAAATTGGTCATGGACGTTTAGCGAAAAGAAGTCTTTTAGCTGTTATGCCTAAACTAGAAGATTTTCCTTATACAATTAGAATTGTATCTGAAATCACAGAATCTAATGGTTCTTCTTCCATGGCTTCTGTTTGTAGTGCTTCTTTAGCGTTAATGGATGCTGGAGTGCCTATAAAATCTGCTGTTGCTGGAATATCTATGGGTTTAGTAAAAGAAGGATCGCAATATATATTGCTTTCAGATATTCTAGGAGATGAAGATCATTTAGGAGATATGGATTTTAAAGTTTCTGGAACAGATGAAGGTATTACAGCATTGCAAATGGATATGAAAATAGAAGGTATTACTAATGACATTATACGTATAGCGTTAAATTCCGCAAGATCAGCTCGATTACATATTTTAAATGTTATGAATCGAGCATTAAGTGTATCAAGAAGTGAGATTTCTGAATTTGCACCCCGTATCCATACAATAAAAATTAATCCTGATAAAATCAAAGATGTAATAGGAAAAGGTGGTTCTGTTATTCGTATGCTCACTGAAGAAACAGGCACTATCATTGAAATTGAAGATGATGGGACAGTCAAAATATCGGCAACTATTAGAGAAAAAGCAAAAAATGCTATTCGGCGAATTCAAGAAATTACAGCTGAAATTGAAGTAGGACGAGTTTATTCTGGAAAAGTTACACGTATTGTTGATTTTGGTGCTTTTGTTTCAATTGGTTTTGGAAAAGAAGGTTTAGTCCATATTTCTCAAATCTCCGAAAAAAGAGTAGGAAAAGTTTCTGATCATTTAAAAATAGATCAAATAATATCTGTAAAGGTATTAGAAATAGATCGTCAAGGACGTCTTAGATTGAGCATTAAAGAAACAGAAAATTGTCTTGTTTCTAATCAATCGATAAATCATAATATTATCTGATATAATTATTTAATGTTTTTTTGAAATTTTAGAAACATTTTTTAATAAAACATAGATTTATGTCTTGTCAAATAGTACCATTATAAATAAATATATTATTCAATTAATTTATTTAAATGAAAATTAAAATTTAAAATAGATAAAAAATTTTTAAAAATAAATTTTAATATATTGCTAAGTATGATTTTATAAAAAATAATTTATTTATATATTTTAAAAATCATTAGCAACAACTCATAAGTAAAATTTTTACTTCTTTTGAAGTATTAAAGTTTTGTTTATTAAATCACTTTATTTGAGCCGGTTCACACTTTTCAATGAGAATAAATAAAATATTTTCATCATGAGCTATGTAGACTGGCCACTGTAACTTAAAAGGCATATCTACTGCATGACTCATATTGAAAGCACATTTTCTTTTCTTGGTTTAAATCCTTTTTTAATTCAATCACTAAACGAAATGGGATATGTTAAACCTTCTCCTATTCAAGCCACTTGTATTCCTTTACTTTTAAAAGGAAATGATGTATTAGGCATGGCACAAACTGGCAGTGGAAAAACAGCTGCTTTTTCATTACCTTTATTACATAATCTTAATATTAGTTTAAAAGCTCCTCAAATATTAGTATTAGCACCTACAAGAGAACTAGCGGTACAAGTAGCCGAGTCGTTTTCTAGTTTTTCTAAATATATGGTTGGAATTAATGTATTACCTTTATATGGTGGTCAAAGGTATGAGTTGCAGCTACGTGCATTACGACAAGGCCCTCAAATTGTTGTAGGAACTCCAGGACGTCTATTAGATCATTTAAAAAGAGGAACTCTTAATCTTTCAAATTTACGTGGATTAGTCTTAGATGAAGCAGATGAAATGTTACGAATGGGTTTTATAGAAGATGTAGAAGAAATTATGAAAAAAATCCCAAAAGATCATCAAACTGCATTATTTTCAGCTACAATGCCCGAAGTAATACGTCGTATTTCTAAAAGATTTATGAAAAACCCAAAAGAAATTAAAATACAATCGAATATAACTACACGTCCAGATATAAAACAAAGTTATTGGATGGTATGTGGTAGAAAAACTGATGCGTTAATTAGGTTTTTAGAAGCAGAAGATTTTTCTGCTACAATTATATTTGTTAGGACGAAAAATGCAACTTTAGAAGTATCTGAAGCTCTAGAACGAAATGGATATAATAGTGCAGCTTTAAACGGAGATATGAATCAAGCTTTAAGAGAACAAACGCTAGAACGATTAAAAAACGGTCGATTAGATATTTTAATAGCAACAGACGTTGCAGCTCGTGGTTTAGATGTTGATCGTATTAGCTTTGTTATTAATTATGACATTCCAATGGATGCAGAATCATATGTACACCGAATAGGACGTACTGGACGTGCTGGACGTACTGGACGTGCTTTATTATTTGTTGAAAATCGTGAACGTCGTTTATTACGTAACATAGAACGTACTATTAAACAAAGTATTCCAGAAGTACAACTGCCAAGAATTGAATTATTATCTCAAAGACGTCTTGAACAATTTGCAAAACAAGTACAAAAGCAGTTAGAAAGCAAAGATTTAGATCAATACGTTTCATTATTAGATAAACTATATTCTGTAGATGATTTAGATATAAAAAATTTAGCTGCGGCTTTATTGAAAATGGCTCAAGGTGAACGACCATTAATTATAAAATCAGATTTATCACATAATGCATCTAAAAATATCTCATTTAAAAAAGATGATCGCAGACGTGATAATAAAACATATAGTAATCGATCACGTCGTGACAGTAAAGATATAGATTTATATCGTATTGAAATAGGACGTAATGACGGAGTAGAAGTAAGACATATAGTTGGAGCAATTGCTAATGAAGGAAATATTAATAGTCGGAATATTGGTAATATTAAAATTTTTCCTACTTACTCTACTGTTGAATTATCTAAAGAATTACCTAAAGATTTATTACAACATTTTACTCATACTAAAATATTAAATAAATTAATTAACATAAAATTATTACGAGATACTAAAAAATATGAAAAAAAAATGTCTAATAGGTCTTTATTTCATAAAGATAAAACAAGTCATCGTCGTTTTTCTAATAATCGTGTAAGTAAATCAAAACCATGCAAAAACGAATTAAAATCATCTTTTTTTCGTCGTAAAAGTATTTAACTATGAATTTTTTATGCCGCTTTGCGGCATATTAAAACAGTTTAAATATAATTTATTTGAAAATCACTTGTTACATCGAATTAAAATTGTTAATTTTTTTTAAATGCAATTGCTTCAATTTCTATTTTTACATTTTTAGGTAATGCTTGAACTTCTATACAAGACCTAGCAGGAAAATTAGCGTGATTATCTAAAAAAAATTTCATGTAAATTTCATTAATAATATCAATTTTTTTTAACTGAGTAGTAAAAATTGTAGTTTTTATAATATCTTTTACTTGCAAACCTGATTCAATTAAAATTGATTTTATATTCATCAATACAATATATGTTTGCTCAGAAATATTTTCTGGAATACGATTAGATTTGATATCAATAGGTATTTGTCCAGATAAAATAACAAAATTATCTGTTTTAATAGCTTGGGAATAAGGACCAATAGGTTTAGGTGCATTTTTAGTTTTAATTATACAATTCATACAGTACCGTTTTTTTATATTTAATGTTATAAATATGATTATTAATGTGACAACACTATATTTTTAGAAAATTCTTTTTCGCAATATTTACATTTTAAATACATATTATAAAGTTTATCTTGTTTCAAAAAAAAACTAGAAGTAATAAAGTCATGATGACTGACACAATTACTATTTGGACAAATTAGAATTCTATCTATTTTTTTAGGCAAACTTGGAAAAGTTTTTCCTACTAGATTATATTCGTTAATATAATTTACAGTTGCATGTGGAGCATAAATAGCTAATTGATTAATTTGATCGTCACTTAAAAAAATATTTTCAATTTTAATGATATCTTTTTTTCCTAATTTTTGAGATGGTAAATTTAAACCTATAGTGATACGTTTTTCTGTTTCGGTAAATCTAAATAAAGATAGCAATTTGAATCCAATATGAGCTGGTATATGGTCAATAACACTACCGGATTTAATCGCTTCTACTTGAAGTTTATTGATTTCCATATTTTATCTTAAATGTTTTTCTATTAACGCCAGTGCTAAAATAGCTTGACGTACATAAATCCCATTTGCTGCTTGTTTGAAATACCATGCATAAGGTGTATGATCGACGTCATAATCTATTTCATCTATACGAGGAAGAGGATGTAATATTTTTAAATTTTTACGTGCATTTTGTAACGTTTTAGCATGTAATACAAATTTTGATTTTGAGTTTGCATATTCAGTTGAATCAAGTCGTTCTTTTTGTACTCTTGTCATATACAGAATATCTATCTTAGAAATTATTTCTTCAATATTTTTACATCTTTTCCAAAAAATTTCTTTTTTATCAAGCATATCGTTAATATATTCAGGCATAATTAATGCATCAGGTGAAATAAAAAAAAATTTATTATCTTCAAATTTAGCTAATGCTTGTGTTAATGAGTGTACGGTTCTTCCATATTTCAAATCTCCCACCATTGCAATATTTAAGTGAGTCAGTCTATTTTGAGTTTCTTGAATAGTAAATAGATCTAAAAGTGTTTGAGTAGGATGTTGATTCGCTCCATCTCCAGCATTAAATATTGGTATTCCATTAGAAAATTCAGCTGCTAAACGTGCAGAGCCTTCTTGAGGATGTCGAATAATAATAGCATCAACATAAGAACTAATTACTGTAATAGTATCTGCTAATGTTTCTCCTTTTTTTTTTAAAGAAATATTACTTTCATCAGAAAACCCTATGATTGAAGCTCCTAATCGATAGACAGCTGTTTCGAACGACAAACGAGTGCGAGTAGAAGCTTCAAAAAAACAACTAGCTATAATTTTATTTTTTAATAAATCTACTTGCGGTTTCTTTTTAAGAACCTGAGTTTTTTTTAAAACTAGTTCTAGTTCATTTCGTTTTAATTCATTAATTGAAATAATGTTTTTTTTAAACAAAGGATTTCTCAACTTTTATTTTCCTTGATTAATTCAGAGACTACAGTACTGAATACTTCGAGTATATAAAACCCTACAAAATATTTAACAAATAATTTATATATTTACAAATAATTTTTTTGTACCATCGATTTAATCTTAATTCTATTTATTAGTCTTTACAAGTTAATTGTCTTTGCAAGACTAGAGACTAGAATAGCTTTTATAGTATGTAATCTATTTTCAGCTTGTTCGAAGATAATTTTTTCGTTTTTTTGAAAAATATCATTTGTTATCTCCATACCATTGTTAAATCCATATTTTTGTAATATAGATTTTCCTAGTTCTGTTTTTTGATTATGTAATGCAGGAAGGCAGTGAAGTATTTTTACTTGAGGATTATAAGTTGCATTTAACATAGTATTGTTAACTTGATAAGATTTTAATAGTTTAATTCTTTCTTTCCATGTGTTCAAAGGTTCTCCCATAGAAACCCAAACATCAGTATAAATAAAATCTACATATTTTAGTCCTTCTTTAATATCTTCCGTGCATATTATGTTTCCTTTATGTTTTTGTGATTTTTTTTTGCACATTGAAAAAAAGTTATTTTCTGGCCAACATTCTTTTGGAGATATTAAACGTAAATCTAGTCCAACTAGTGATGCAGCTTCTAAAAAGCTATTTCCTATATTATTATGCGCATCTCCGACATATGCACATTTTATTTCATGAAATTTTTTTTTAGGATGTGTTTCTTTAATAGTTAATAAATCAGCAAGTAATTGTGTAGGATGAAATTTTTCAGTTAAACCATTCCATACTGGAACTTTTGAATTTTTTGCTAAGATTTCTATTGTTTTATGGTCATGACCTCTGTATTGAATGCCGTCATATAATCGACTAAGTACTTTTGCTGTATCTTCAATTGATTCTTTGGTGCCAAAATGTGTACTGCCAGGTCCAAGATAAGTAACATGAGCTCCTTGATCAAAAGCTGCAATCTCAAAAGAACACCGTGTACGAGTAGATTCTTTTTCAAAAATTAAAGCTATATTTTTTTTTTTAAGTAACTGAATTTCTTTTTTATCTTTTTTATTTTTTTTTAATTTTTGAGATAAATCAAGAATTAGTTTCAATTCCGAAGAAGAAAAATCTAATAATCTTAAAAAATTACGATTATACAAATTATTCATATTTAACATCCCAGTAGATAAAATTTTTATTAGAAGTAAAAAGATGTTTGTATTATATAGTATTTTTTTATTTTTCGATAATTTTAATAATAGATATTGTTAATATATTAAAACACAGTATTATAAATAAATTATATTGTAATTTGAAATAAATAAAAAATGAAATTTATTATAAAAAGTTGTAATTTAGACAAAATAAATACAGATTGTATAATAGTAAGTATTTTTGATTCATGTAAATTTTCCATTTCTGCTAATTATTTAGATCAATGTAGCAATGGTTATATTACTTCTTTATTAAAATTTGGGGATATTCAAGGGAAAATAGGTGAAACGTTGATGTTGTATAACATCCCTAAAATTTCTGCAAAAAGAATATTTATAGTAGGTTTTGGCAAAGAAAAAGAAATAAATCAATTTATTTTAAAAAAAATTTGTAAAAATATTATTGAAAAACTCAAACAGACATCTATAAAAAATTTTGTGTGTTCTTTTTCTGAATTAAGTATTAATATTAAAAATAATATATATTGGTTAATTAGATCAATTACTCTTTTTTTATATAAAGCTTTATATAAAATCAGAAAAATGAATGATGTTTTAAAAAAAAATATTTATTTTAATGTAATTATTTTAAACGTGTTAAAAGATAATGAATTATTGAGTGCAAAAAAAGCTTTAAAACATGCACTAGCTATTAATCTTGGGATAACTTCTGCAAAAGATATTAATAATTTACCACCTAATATTTGCAATCCTGAATATTTATCTATACAGGCGAAAAAACTTGCCAAAAAATATCCAAAAAATATTTTTGTTAAAATCATTGATCTTGAAAAAATGAAAAAATTAGGAATGAATGCTTATGTAGCTGTTGGGCAAGGATCTAAAAATAAACCATTTATGTCTGTAATAAAATACACTGGAAAAAATGTTATTAATAATAAAATAGTTGCTTTAGTAGGTAAAGGATTAACATTTGATTCTGGTGGAATATCTATTAAACCTGCATTAAATATGCACGAAATGAAATATGATATGTCTGGTGCTGCAGCAGTTTATGGTGTTTTAATTGCAGCGTCTGAATTAGAATTACCTTTAACAATTATAGGTATTTTATCTGGATGTGAAAACATGCCAGGATCCTCTTCCTTTAGACCAGGAGATGTTTTAACTACTATGTCAGGAAAAACTGTAGAAGTTTTAAATACTGATGCTGAGGGACGTTTAGTATTATGTGATACATTAACTTATTTAGAACGTTTTTCTCCAAATATAGTTATTGATATTGCTACATTAACTGGCGCATGCGTAACAGCATTAGGAGACTCTGTAAGTGGTTTTTTTACAAATAGTGAATATCTATCTGATGAATTTGAAAAAGCTTCGAAAGAAACGAATGATAAAATATGGCGTTTACCATTATTTACAGAATATCAGAAACAACTAACTTCTTCTATAGCAGATTTTTCTAACAGTGGGAATAGTAAAGCTGGAGCTATAACTGCAGCTTGTTTTCTTTATAACTTTGCAAAAAAATATAATTGGGTACATTTAGATATTGCAGGTACTGCTTGGAAATCACAAACAGGATCCACAGGACGACCTGTTGAACTTGTATGTCAATTTTTATTGAATCAATTAAATTAACTTTATTCTTAAAAATATTACGTAAATACTTTATATTTTTGATAATATTATTATACCTTTCTTTTATTCAAAATAGTTAGATAAAAATGGAAAAAATTTATAACCCTAAAAATATTGAAGAATCTTTATATAATTTTTGGGAAAAAAATGGGTATTTTAAACCAAACAATTTACGAAAACCAACTTTTTGTATTATGATGCCACCTCCCAATATTACTGGGAATCTTCATATGGGTCATGCATTTCAACAAACAATTATGGATATATTAGTTCGTTATCATAGAATGCAAGGAAAAAATACTTTTTGGCAAGTTGGTACAGATCATGCTGGAATAGCAACACAAATATTAGTCGAACGTCAAATATTTTTAGAAGAAAGAAAAACTAAAAAAGATTATAATAGAAATGATTTTCTTAAAAAAGTTTGGATTTGGCAAAAAAAATATAAAAACATTGTGACTAAACAAATGCGACGTTTAGGAGTATCTGTTGATTGGGATCGTGAAAAATTTACTTTAGATCCAGATATTTCTTTTTCTGTAAGAGAAGCATTTATTATATTGTATAAAAATAATTTTATTTATCAAAAAAAAAGATTAGTTCATTGGGATTCAAAACTAGAAACTGTAATTTCAGATTTAGAAGTTGAACATCGTTTAGAAAAAGGTCAAAAATGGCTAATCAAATATCCTATTATTAAAAATAATTTTTGTGCAAATTCTAAAATTAAATACTTAGTTGTTTCTACAACTCGACCTGAAACTTTATTAGGAGACACAGCTATAGCAGTCAATCCGCAAGACATTAAGTATAATCAATTAATTGGTCAATTTGTTAAATGTCCTCTAATTGATAGAATAATTCCTATTATCGGAGATAAATATGCGGATATGAAAAAAGGAACAGGATGTGTTAAAATTACTCCAGCTCATGATTTTAATGATTATGAGGTAGGTTATCGTCATAAACTACCTATGATTAATGTTTTTTCTTTTGATGGACGAATTAAATCTTTTTCTGATGTTTATGATTATAATGGGAAAATATCTAATATACATAGTAATGTTATTCCTATATCATTTCAAAAATTAGATATTTTTTCTGCCAGAAATAAAATTATTGAAGCAATTAACAATTTAGGATTATTGAAAAAAGTTGAAGAGTGTCAAATAAATGTCCCTTATAGTGATCGCAGTGGTATCGTTATTCAACCTATTCTTACAAATCAATGGTATTTAAAAACATCAAAATTAGCTCAAGTAGCACTTGATGCAGTAAAAGAAAAAAAAATAAAATTTATTCCTGAGCAATATGAAAGTATGTATTTTTCTTGGATGAAGAATATTGAAGATTGGTGTATTTCTCGTCAATTATGGTGGGGTCATCGAATTCCTATATGGTACGATAATAAAAAAAATATATATGTTGGACATAATGAAGAGATAATACGCAAAGAATATTTTTTATCAAACAAAATATTTTTACAACAGGATGAAGATGTATTAGATACATGGTTTTCTTCTGGATTATGGACATTTTCAACTTTAGGTTGGCCTAAAAAGACAACATTTTTGAAACTTTTTCATCCTACTGATGTTTTGGTTAGTGGTTTCGATATTATTTTTTTTTGGATCGCTCGTATGATTATGTTGACAATGTATCTTATGAAAGATAAAGAAAAAAACCCTGAAGTTCCATTTAAAAAAGTGTATATAACAGGATTAATTCGAGATGATCAAGGTATTAAAATGTCGAAATCAAAAGGAAATGTAATTGATCCTCTAGATATGATAGATGGAATTTCTTTAAAAAAATTGCTTCAAAAAAGAACTAGTAACTTATTACAATCACATGTATCTAATAAAATCATTCAACGTACGACCAATCAATTTCCTAATGGTATTGAGGCTACTGGAACAGATGCATTGCGTTTTACTATTTCTGCATTAGCTTCTAATACACGTGATATTAACTGGGATGTTAAACGATTAACAGGATATCGAAATTTTTGTAATAAACTTTGGAATGCTAGTCGATTTGTTTTAATAAATACTAAAAATCATTCTTTTTCAAAAATAAATTTTACGCAAGATATGTTATTAATCAATAAATGGATTTTAATAAAACTGAATAATACTATTAAATTATATCGTGATTCATTAGATAATTATCGTTTTGACGTTTCTGCTAATATTCTATATGATTTTATTTGGAATATTTTTTGCGATTGGTATTTAGAATTTGTAAAAATAATTATTAAAAATTTTTCTAATAATGAAATTCATATTACTAAAAATATTTTAGTTTATACCTTAGAGTCGATTTTAAGATTAGCTCATCCAATTATTCCATTTATAACAGAATCAATTTGGCAACGTATCAAATTAATTACTAATATAGAAGAAAAAACAATTATGTTACAACCTTTTCCAAAATATAACAACAAATTAATTGATGGAACAGTGTTAAATAATATGCATTTTCTACAACAAATTATCATCTTTTTAAGACATATTAGAATTAAAATGCATGTTAATCCCACTAAACTATTACCATTGTTTTTATATAATTTAAAATCTGAACAACAAATCATTATTAAAGAAAATTTACTTTTTTTAAAAAAAATCGCTGCTTTAGAAAGTATTACAATATTATCTGAAGAGTATAATGAAAATTTATTCATAAAAGAGATCATTAATGGAGTATCTGTAATCATCCCTATATTAAAATTAGTAGATGTAAAAATAGAATTAACACGATTAAAAAAAGAAAAAGAAAAAATTTTTACAACTATTTCAATCATAAAAGAAAAACTTTTGAATGAAAGATTTTTATTATTTGCTCCAGAAAACATAATAAAAAAAGAAAAAACTAAATTGTTACAATTAAATAAAACATATAAAGAGCTATCAAAACAAATAAAAAAATTTATAGTTTTATGTCATTAATAATATTTTTTTAATGAATGTAAAATTTATTTTTTAGAATGTTTTCTATTTTCAAAACTACAATACAAGGTATTCTAATGTCTGTTTTATATAATACTGTAGCTAAAAAAGAATTAAAAAAACGTATGTTATCAGAACAAGTACAACGTTTAACGTTATCTTTTTATAAATATTTTAATATTTTAGAACCTCAGATATATCGAGATAAAATTTATGAAAATTTTTATAAATATGATGTATTAGGTAGAGTTTACATTGCTAAAGAGGGTATTAATGCACAAATCAGTGTTCCAATAAAAAATTATTTTTTTTTAAAAAAATTTTTATATGCATTTGATTCAGAGTTAAATTGTATACGTATTAATAAATCTTTAAGCTCTAAGAAATCTTTTTGGGTTTTATCTGTTAAAGTTAGAAAAAAAATTGTATCAGATGGAATCAATGAATCTTTTTTTAATCCTAAAAACACTGGTGTTTACATTAAATCTAAAGAAACTAATATCATGCTAAATGATAAAGAAACAATATTCGTTGATATGAGAAATTCTTATGAATACGCAATTGGACATTTTAAAAATGCAGTAGAAATTAAAAGCTCAACTTTTCGAGAGCAATTAAAAAATGTAATAAAAATAATGAAATATGCAAAAGAAAAAAAAATTGTTATGTATTGTACTGGAGGAATCCGTTGTGAAAAAGCCACTTCTTGGATGCTTTTTAATGGTTTTAAATATGTTTATCATATAGAAGGAGGTATTATTGGATATGTACATGATGCTAAAAAAAATAATTTACCTATCCTTTTTAAAGGAAAGAATTTTGTTTTTGATTATCGTATGTCTGAAAAAATCTCAGATGACATAATATCTTCTTGTTATCAGTGCAAAAATTTATCAGATAATTATGTTAATTGTAAAAATAATATATGTCATTTACTTTTTATTCAATGTAAAAACTGTGCTAATATTTTTGATGGTTGTTGTTCTTTTAAATGTATGAAATAATTTGTATAATTTAATTTTTATTTCTTATTTTTTATAATATATTTTTCTAAATTTTCCCAATATATTATTTTTTTTTCTAATTTTTGTTCTTTTTTGTTTAAGTTTTTTAGTACTGGCAATGTATCTTCTACTTGATTTTTAAAAAAGTCGGTTTGATTTATTTGTTTTTGCAATTTTTTAATTTCTAACTCAATTTTTTCTATTTCAAGTAAAGTTTTGTTTAAATCTTGTTTTAATTTTTTTTGTCTCATTGTTTCTAAAGTATTATTTATTGTATTTTTATTTTTTTTTCTCTCTTTTTTTTCTTTTTGAAACAACTGATAATGGCCAATATAACTTTTAATGATCCCTTTTTCTTCAAAACACCAAGATTTATTTATTGTATTTTTGATGAATCTTTCATCATGACTAACGATTAAAACAGTTCCTTGATAATTAATAATCACTTTTTCTAATAATTGTAAACTATCTAAATCTAAGTCATTTGTAGGTTCATCAAGAATTAAAACATTACTTGGTTTCAAAAATAATTTTGCTAATAATAATCTATTACATTGTCCACCTGATAATGTTTTTACCAATGATTGTAACTCGTTTTTTTTAAAAAGAAAATTATTTAAATATTTTATTAAATATTTTTCTTCTCCATAATCCATATTTTCTATAATAGATTTGTTTGGATTTAATAAAGATCGATTTTGATCAAAATATGATATTTTTAATCCCTTTTTTTTATATATTGTTCCTTTTTCAGGTTGTGTTTCTCCTATTAGAATTTTAATAATTGTACTTTTTCCACATCCATTATCACCAATTAATCCTAATTTATCACCATTTTGAATGCTTGACGAAAAATTTTTAATAATAACTTTATTATTTATAGAAAAATGTATATTTTCTAATTTAAAAAGAATATTTCCTAAATAATCTTTAGATTGATTAATTTGAATTTTACCTAATTTTTCTGTTTTTTTATACTCATTGTGTTTTTTGCGTAAATTTTGAAAATTTTTAACTCTTCCTTCATTGCGAGTAGAACGAGCTTTAACACTAGTTTTGATCCATTTCTCTTCAATTTTAAAATTTTTATCAAATATTTTTTTATTCATTTCTTCAATACGATAGCTTTCTTGTTTTAATTTTACAAAATTATAATAATCTCCTGGCCAAGATGTTAATTTTCCACGATCAAGATCTATGATGCGTGTAGATAAATTTTGAATAAAATTTCTATCATGCGATACAAACAATATACTTCCTAGAAATTGATTTAATGTTTTTTCTAACCATTTTATTGTTTTTATATCTAAGTGATTTGTAGGTTCATCTAATAATAAGACATCAGGTTGACCTATTAATACATGAGCTAATGCAACTTTTCTTAATAATCCACCAGATAACTGAGATAACAAAGTATGTTTTTTTAATTGAATGATGTTAATTATTTTTTCAACTTTTATATGATTGTGGATATATATTTTTTTATCTGATATAATACTATTATTTTTTGTGTATTTCTGATTTAACCCTAAACTGATAAAATCATATATTGAAATATCTAATGTATTAGGGTTTTCTTGTTTTAGATAAGATATTTTTATGTCTTTTTTATAAAAAATTTTACCGTTATCTAAATCTTGTGTTTTGTTTATAATTTTTAAAATAGTAGATTTTCCAACACCATTTTTACCGATTAAACATATTTTTTCACGCTTATTAATATATAATGTGGCATTTTTTAAAATTTCTAAACTACTAAATGATAAATAAGCGTTTTGCAGTGCAATTATAGGCATAAATTTTTTTATCTTTGAGTTTTTAAATATGTTTAATGATCCAAGAATGATAAACTTTTGAATTATTTATATAATCTTTACATGTGACTTTTTTTGTAATATTTTTTGCATATAATTTAATTTTATTTAATTCGTCTAAATTAATTTTAAAATTATGTGTAGAGCTTGAAAAAATAATACTACCATTTTTACGTAAAATTTTTCTTACATTGTTGATAACATCAAAATAGTCTTTCTTTAATTCAAAAGATTTATTCATTTTTTTAGAATTTGAAAATGTGGGTGGATTGATAAATATGAGATCAAATGTTTTTTCTGTTTTTTTGATCCATTTTAAACAGTCTGTTACGATAAAATTGTGCTTAAAATGCGTTAAATTATTAATAGACATATTTTTTATAGCCCATTTTATATAAGTATTCGATATATCTACACTAGTAGTGCTTTTGGCTTGTCCTAGTCCTGCATAAACAGTTGCAGTTCCAGTATATGAAAATAAATTTAAAAAATCTTTGTCTTTAGACATTATACCGATTAATTTTCGTATTAATCTTTTTTCTAAAAATAATCCAGTATCTAAATAATCTGTTAAGTTTACTAAAAATTTTGCATGGAATTCTTTGATTTCAATAAAATTTTTTTTATCGAATAATTTTTGGTATTGTGTTTTATTTTTATTTTTTTGTCTAGTTTTTAATATTATATTATTAATATCAATAGATAATATTTCTTTAGTATAATAAATAGCATCACATAATCTTTTATGTGATTTTTTACAATTTATTATTTTAGGAGCTTTATATTCTTGAATAATTATCCATTTTTGATAAACATCTACTATTATTTTGTAATTGGGTAAATCAGCATTATATACACGAAAACATTCTATATTTTCTTTTTGAGCCCATTTTTTTAATTTTTGAAAATTTTTAGCTAGTCTATTTTGATATTCATGATTTTCTATGACAACATGTTCTAAAAAAATTTGATAGTTTTTTTGAATACAATTTAATGTACCGTTTTTTAAAAAATATTCTTTCTGTGTTTGCATTTGTAAAAAATTCAACAAAAAACATGATGAACTCAAAACAGAAAGTTGCCAATTTTTAAAATATTTTTTTGACGTTACACCTAACTGTAAATATAAAGCAACTAATTGACTTTCTGTTTTTTCTCTCTGGCCGTATGGTAGATTACTTAATAATATACCTGTATTTTTTTTATCATGAATATTTCGCAAATCACTTATATTTTTTTTAAAAAATTTTATTATTCCTGCAAAACCAGCGTTAAATGCGTTTTCTTTTGCTTTATTTATAATATTAGCATTATTATCATATCCTATAAAATAATTTGCAGAATCTTTTTTTAATCCTTTTTCAAATCTTTTTTCTGCAACATTAACAATATTTTCCCATAATGTTTTATTATATTTTTTCCAAAATTTAAATCCCCATTTTTTTCTAGTTAATCCAGGTGCTTTATCATAAAAAATCATAGCTGCTTCAATTAACAATGTTCCTGATCCACACATAGGATCTATCATTGGTGTATTTTTATTCCATTCTGAATTTAATATTATTGCAGCACCTAAGTTTTCTTTAATAGGAGTCAAATTACAAAATTTACGATAACCTCTTTTATGTAAAGCTTCACCACTTAAATCTAGCATAACATTGATCATATTGACATTTGTCATTAATACTTTTATCCTAATATCTGGATTAATCAGATTCACATTCGGACGAAAAGAATATTTTTCTTTAAATTGATCTACAATAGCATCTTTTACTATTAAAGCTCCAAATAAACTACTGCGAATAATATGATTCGTTCCTTTGAAGTTTATAATAAAAGTATTGTTTAAATGAAAAATTTTATGCCAATATATGTTATATATATTTTGATACAGATCTTTGACATTTTTTATTCTAAAAGTTTTTATACATAAAAAAATCCTGGAAGCAATTCGGCTCCAAATTAAGCTTTCATATAATAAAGCATCATTTGCTTCATAATAAATACCACCATATTTTACATTTAAATTTCTCACTCCTAAATCTAATAGTTCTTTTTCTAACAATTTTTCAGTGCCAAAATTTGTACTTGCAAATAAATAATTCATTTTTATTTTTTATGATCGGTATTATAAAAGATATATTACATACTTTTTATATATTGATATACATTTTTATTATGTTATCAAATATAAATTATGACTTAGAATAATATTTTTTAAATTAAAAATAAAAAATTTTATACAGATTTAATGATGTTTCTAATAAGTTTAGGACCATGATATATTAATCCAGAATACATTTGTATTAAAGTTGCTCCTGATTTAATTTTTTCTTTTGCTGCATTCACTGAATTAATCCCTCCTACTCCAATAATAGGGATCTTTTTTTTTAAATACTCAGATAATATTAAAATTATATCAGTACTTTTTTTTTGTAAAGGTAAACCGCTTAATCCACCTTCTTCAAAACTATATTTTAAATTAAGTATTGATGAATGATCTAATGTTGTATTTGTAGCAATGATTCCATCGATTTCATATTGAATTAATTTTTGCGAAATCTGAAATAACTCTTTTTTTGAAAGATCTGGTGAAATTTTAATTACTATTGGTACATATTTTAAATATTTATTATATAATTCATTTTGTTTTGTTTTTATTTTATACAATAAGTTCTCAAAAATAATTCCATGTTGTAATTCTCTTAAAGAAACAGTATTAGGAGACGAAATATTTATAGCAATGTAACTTGCATAAATATAAATTTTTTCTATGCATATTAAATAATCATTAATGGCATTCTGGATAGTGGTGTCTTTATTTTTTCCAATATTTACACCTATAATTCCTTCAAACTTAGATTTTTTTATGTTTTTTATTAAATTATCAATACCTAAATTATTAAATCCCATTCTATTAATAATCGCTTCTTTAGAAATAATTCTAAACATTCTAGGTTTAATATTACCGTATTGAGGTAAAGGAGTGACGGTTCCTACTTCAATAAAACCGAAACCCATTTGTGATAAAATATTTATATATTCTCCATTTTTATCTATTCCAGCTGCTGTTCCTAATTTATTTGTAAACGTTAATCCCATACATTGAATTGTTTTTGATGGAATATTGTGTTTAAAAAAAAATCTCTTAAAAATTGAAGTTTGTTACAATTAAGATATTTTAGTGTCAAAGTATGTGATTTTTCGGGATCAATTAAAAATAATAGTTTACGAATGAAATAATAAAACATTATAATTCCTATTTAATTCAGAGTCGATTAAAATTAATACTTATAATAAAAATTTAAAAAACTATAAAAATGATATTAGTTAGAATATTTTCAGTATTGCATATAATTTATACGATTAAAAAATATTATTTTACTAGAAAATTAATATCTTTTTTATTTATGTTATATTTTTTAAAAAAAGTTTATACATCGTAATATAAATTACAATATAATATAAATTACATAGTAAATTTTATACTGACTAGATGAGATAAAAAACAAAAAATATAAATAATTAGAATATACTATGAAACAATATAATTATCCAATATTAAAAACTTTTCTTGATACTGATGTATATAAATTTTATATGCAACAAGCTGTTTTTTATCATTATAAAAATGTAGATGTAGTAGCTGAATTTATTTTTAGAGGAGAGAATATTTTAGGTGGTTATTCTGATATTTTACAAGAACAAATCAAGATGATGAGGTGTTTATCTTTAAGTAACGAAGAGTATATTTATATGAATTCTTTTCCATTTTTTAAAAAAGAATATTTACTTTGGTTAAGAAATTTCCGTTATAATACTTCTCAAGTAGAAATTAATAATTATAAAGGTCAATTAAATATTCGTATAAGTGGATTATGGAAAGAAGTGATATTATGGGAAGTTCCGATTTTAGCATTAATTAGTGAAGTTTTTCACAGTAATTTTTCTCCTAAAATTACTTCTCGAAACGCCATACAACATTTAGATTATAAACTAATAGATTTCTTTAATTCTACTAAATATGTTGATTTATCACGTCTAAAAATTGTTGATTTTGGCACAAGAAGAAGATTTTCTTATGATGTACAATATTCTATTGTTAAAAGATTAAAAGAAAAATTTCCCTTTTTCATTGGTTCAAGTAATTTTCATATATCTCGTATATTAAAATTACAACCAATAGGCACACAAGCTCATGAATGGTTTCAAGCACATCAACAAATTAGTTCAAACTTAAAAGAAAGTCAAACTTTAGCATTGAAAACATGGTTATATCAATATAACAATTACTTAAATATAGCTCTTACAGATTCTATTAATATGGATACTTTTTTGCATGATTTTAATTTATATTTTACATCTTCATATCAAGGTATAAGACATGATTCAGGAGATCCAGTAAAATGGGCGGAAAAAGCTCTCGCACACTATGAAAAATTGGGTATCAATCCTTGTACAAAAACATTGATATTTTCAGATAATTTAAACTTCAAAAGAATAATATCTCTTTATAAAATGTTCAGTCATAAAATTAATATGATTTTTGGAATAGGAACAAAATTAACTTGTGATATTCCTCATGTAAAACCACTTAATATGGTATTAAAATTAGTGAAATGTAACGGTAAACCTGTTGCTAAATTGTCTGATAGTCCAGAAAAAACTTTTTGTTTAGATAAAAATTTTTTACAACATTTATGTAAAGTATTTAATATCACTCTAAATAAAAAATAACAGATGAATATATTATAAATATACAACATTGATAATATTTTATAGAAATTTTTGAACGAATTGATAATTTAAAAATATTTCCTATATTTTTTATATGTGTTAAAAAGTAATTGGAAATACATAATTTATTAGTGATATGAATAATTTATTATTTATTTTTTCAATTAATCACTTGATCTTTTATAAAATAACTTAAAAGGAAAGTATGTATGAGTACAGTATCAATATCAAATATATATAAAAATGATATTATAATTAATA
Organism: Buchnera aphidicola (Diuraphis noxia); assembly: GCF_001700895.1. Lineage (NCBI taxonomy): Bacteria > Pseudomonadati > Pseudomonadota > Gammaproteobacteria > Enterobacterales > Erwiniaceae > Buchnera > Buchnera aphidicola. Next base: position 392,425 of record NZ_CP013259.1, on the reverse strand, counting down.
GTTTAATTACTGTATCTGGATGGGTTAAAAGTCGCAGAGATTCAAAATCAGGCTTTTCTTTTATTACGCTTTATGATGGTTCATGTGGTTACTCTATACAAGTTATTGCGAATAATACGTTATCTAATTATGATAAAGAAATTTCACATTTAACGATTGGATGTTCTGTAGTTCTTACCGGAAAATTAATATTATCTATCGGAAATAAACAAAAATATGAAATTCAAGCAAAAACAATTAAAGTTTTAGGTTGGATTAAAAATCCAAATACTTATCCTATATCTGCTAAAAAACACAGTATGGAATATTTAAGAGAGGTTTCTCATTTAAGACCTAGAACAAATTTCATAGGCGTAATAGTTCGCATAAGAAATCAAGTATTACAATCACTGCATAATTTTTTACATAAAAATAATTATTATTGGATCCCTACTCCTATTATTACTTCATTAGACGCTGAAGGTGCTGGAGAAATGTTTCGCATTTCAACTTTAGATATGAAAAATATTCCTAAAAAAAAAGATGGTTCCGTTGATTTTAAAAAAGATTTTTTTGGAAAAGAATCTTTTTTAACTGTTTCGGGACAGCTAAATTTAGAAGCATATGCTTGTTCTTTATCTAAAGTATATACATTTGGTCCTACATTTCGTGCTGAAAATTCTAATACTACTCGTCATTTAGCAGAATTTTGGATGTTAGAAGTAGAATCATCTTTTGTAAATTTAAATGATCTATCAGATTTTTCTGAACGTATGTTAAAATATATTTGTAACGCTGTTGTTGAAAATTGTATTGAAGATATTAATTTTTTAAAGAATTATATTGATACTGATATAATCAATCGTTTAAACCAATTTTTATTAGTAGATTTTATACAAATAGATTATATAGAAGCTATAGAAATATTACTTGATTCTAAAATGCAATTTAAAAAACGTGTTTTTTTTGGTGTTGATTTATCATCTGAACATGAGCGTTTTCTTGTGGAGAAACACTTTAAAACTCCTATAATCATAAAGAACTATCCTAAAGAGTTAAAAGCATTTTATATGAGACTAAATGATGACAAGAAAACTGTGGCAGCAATGGATGTATTAGTCCCAAATATTGGAGAATTAATAGGAGGATCTCAACGTGAAGAACGTATTGAAATATTAGATGAACGTTTATTAGCAATGGGATTAAACAAGGAAAAATATTGGTGGTATAGAGATCTTCGTCAATATGGAACGGTTCCGCATTCAGGATTTGGGATGGGTTTTGAAAGATTAATTTCCTATATTACAGGTGTATCAAATATACGAGATGTGATTCCATTTCCACGTACTGTTAAAAACTCTAACTTTTGATAAGAATGTTTTAAGTATGCATCAACAATCAACTATTTTATTATATTAATTTTGATATAAAAAAGCAAAAAACACTTTTATTTTTTTATTACAATATACATTAATATATAATGTATATATTCATTAAAAAGGTGATATAAAAAATTATGATAAATCGTAAATCCTTAGTAATTGCAATACCATTGTTATTATCTGCTAGTCATAGTGTTCATGCTGTAGATATTTTTAATAAAAATGGCAATAAATTAGAAATATATGGAAGTATTAATCCGAACCATGAGTTCTCTCATAAATTTTTATCAAAACAAATTGAATCGCATAATGATAATACGAATGCTATTTTAGGTTTATCAGGAGAAATAAATATTACAGACGAATTAATTAGTTATGGTACTATCGAATATAGAACTGATTTTTTCTCACCAGAAGATACAATCGATAAAAAACAATCTAATACTGTGCGTTTAGGTTATGCTGGGTTTAAGTATGGAAACTTAGGTTCAATAGATTATGGTCGTAATTATGGTGTTTTTCATGATGTAGAATCTTTAACAAATCATATACCTTATATTTTTAATAAAAATAGTATCTTTTCTAATAATGATTCTTATATGATAGGTAGAAACAATAGTCTTCTTACCTATAGAAATAAAAATTTTTTTGGTTTATTTGATGGAATCAGTTTTGCATTGCAATATCAAAATCAAGCTAAAAATCAATTATCTAAACAAGAATATAACTCTAGTTGGGGTGCATCTGTAAAATATGAAACTGATGTAGGATTAACTGCTATCGGTTCTTGTTTTTCTACTGAAGGATACAAGTACAACGAACAACATAAGATTGAAAAAATCTCTCCAATAAATGCCTATGGATTAGGATTTAAGTATGATGCTAATGATGTATATATTGCTGCGTTTTATGGTGCGGGAAGTAATTTAAAATTATCTAATATTAATGCGAATCATGAACCAAATATAGATATGAATAAAACAGAAAATATTGAAGCAATTGCAGAGTATAATTTTCATTCTGGTTTTTATCCTTCTTTAAGTTATGTAGATTCCAAGGTACAAAATTCTAATGCAAAAAATTCTTCTAATCAAAATACTTGGGAATTAGCAAAACAAATTAATATATCTACTCGTTATGAATTTAATAAAAATATTTCTACATATATGAATTACAAAATTAATTTATTGAAGAATACTAATGAATTTATTGAAAAAAATAATATTCCTACAGATAATGTTATTGGTGCTGGATTAGTTTATCAATTTTAGTTATTTTTAAAATATATATTTTTTATCATTTATTTGATACCAGAATTAAAAATAATTAAGAGTTAGAACTTTCTACTGACTTATATAATAACAAAACTGTTTTTATAAATAAGTATCATATATACTAATTTTTAATATAAGTTTCAGTAGAAAGCGCTACTCTTATAAAATAGAGTTTTTAAAAGTATAGATATTTTTTTAAATAAAATATTTTTTATAAATACAATTGTTCTGTTTTTAAAAACATTATCTCTCCTGTGTTGACTCATATTAACTGTATTGTTAAAAAAATTTTTATTTTTACTATAAATATTACTTTTGAAATAATATGTTTTATGATTATTTCAAGACAATAACATTTTTTTTTTATATTTTGATCAATTTTTTTACATGTAACATGATAAACATAATTATTTTTTTAAGAAATTTTATTTTTTAAAATTTTTATTAATGTTTTATTTTTTTATAAAATATTAGTGTAATTTTTTAATAAATTCATAAAAAATCATGTTTTTTTATTAATAAATACATTTTTAGTAGAATTTAATATTTCTAAAATATTATTTTTTACTACTAAATTAAAACTTAAAAAAAAGATTTTGAATTATTTCGTTTTATTAACTGTTTTTGTGAAAGTAGAGCAACTACCTAAAAGGAAGAGAGCAAACATATAAAAAATAAATATTTAATCAAAATTTTTTCCTTATATTTTAAAAAACATAATTATTGATATTAAATTTTATTTAATTTTTTACCTCCTAATAGATGTATATGTAGATAATTTATTTCTTGTCCCGCATTTTTATTACAATTTATAATAATTCTATAACCTTCTTGACTTATTTTTTGTTGTTTTGCAATATTGACAGAAACATAGAGCATATGTGCAATAATATCTTTATTGCTTTCTTTAATATCATTTAATGATGCAATAAAAGTATTAGGTATAATTAATATATGTACTGGAGCTTTAGGTTTAATATCTTCAAATGCAGTTACTAATTTATCTTCATATATAATATTTGCTTTTGTTTTTTTATCAATAATTTTTTTGAAGATTGAATTATTTAACATTTTATAAATCCTTTAAATCTTAACATTTATTTTTTTTAAATGTGATATTTTTTTGCTATATAGATATGTAATTTTTTTTATATATTTTTTATATATTCATCTATAGCTGTTTTAATATTTTCAGATCTTGTACCAAACACAGCTTGTACACCTGATCCTGAAATAATAATTCCTGCTGCACCAAGATTTTTTAAATTTTTGTCATTAACTTTAGATATTTCTAAAACTGTTATTCTTAGTCTAGTAATACATGCATCTAAATTTTTGATGTTGTTTTTACCACCTAGTGCTTCAACGATATATGGTGCAATTTCAATATTATTTTTTAACGATGTATTATTTTGATTTTCTTCTCTTCCAGGAGTTTTTAATTTCAAATTTGTAATTAATAAATAGAAGATGCTATAGTATAAAAATCCATAAAGCATTCCAATTATAGGAAATAAGAGTATATGATTGCTATTCCCACTTAATACTATAAAATCTATAAAACCATGTGAAAAACTCGTCCCCGCCCGCATTTTCAAGAAAATACAAAGAGGAAAAGACAATCCTGCTAAAATAGCATGTACAACATATAAAATAGGTGCAACAATAATAAATGAAAATTCAATCGGTTCAGTGATTCCTGTCAAAAACGATGTTAAAGCGGCTGAAATCATGATGCTGCCTATTTTAGTTTTGTTTTCTTTTTTAGCTGAATGCCAAATAGCTAAAGCTGCTCCAGGAAGACCATACATTTTAAAAATAAATCCTCCTGATAAATTTCCTGCTGTAGCATCCCCAGCCATATATCTAGCAATGTCACCATGAAACACTTGTCCTAATGAATTAGTATATTCTCCAATTTGCATTTGAAAAGGAACATTCCATATATGATGTAATCCAAATGGTACTAAGGCTCTTTCTAATAACCCATAAAGAGCAAAAGCAAGCATAGGGTTTTGATAAGCAGCCCACTGAGAAAAAATTTGAATTGAATGTCCAATAGGAGGCCAAATGATAGATAAAGTTACACCTATAACAATTGTAGATAAACCAGATATGATAGGGATAAACCTTTTTCCGGAAAAAAAACCTAAGTATTCAGGTAATTGAATACGATAGAATTTATTAAACATATATGAAGAAATGGCTCCCGCTATAATACCTCCTAATATACCAGTGTCAGAAAGGTGTTTTTCTTTTACAATATTAATTGTTGTATGTAAAAAAATAGGTTCCACTACTGACATTGTTTCAATTAAAATACCATAAGAAACAACAGCTGCTAATGCAGCAACACCATCATTTTTAGTAAAACCAAGTGCCACTCCAATTGCAAAAATTAAAGGCATATTACTAAAAACAGATCCTCCTGTTTGAGCCATAACCTGAGAAACAACATTGGGTAAAAAACTGAAATGTGCAGATCCTATCCCTAATAGTATTCCTGCGATAGGCAATACTGACACAGGCAACATAAGCGACTTACCAACTTTTTGAAGGTTTGAAAATAAGTTTTTAAACACGTTAAACGACTCCTAAAAAAATATAAAAAATATAAATGTACATTTTATTTATGAAAAAATATATTAATTATTTATGTTCTTTATATTAAATAACGTAAAAAAATTTTTTTTTATAATTTTCGCAAGTGTTTTAATATCTATTTTAAGCAATAAAGAAATATATTTTGCTATATCAAATAAATATGCAGGCTGATTTTCCAATCCTCTATATGGCTCTGGTGATAAATATGGTGAATCTGTTTCTATCAATAAACGTTCTAATGGTATTTTTGTAATTGTATTTTGTAGCTGTGTAGAATTTTTAAAAGTAATAATTCCAGAGATAGAAATATAAAAACCCATATCTAATAATTTAGATGCTGAATTATAGTCTTCAGTAAAAGAGTGTAATATTCCTTTACATTTTTCTGCATTTTCTTCTCTTAATATTTTAAGAATATCATTAATAGCATTTCGAGAATGCACGATAATTGGTTTTTTGACGTTTTTTGCTATTCTAATATGTTCGCGAAATAGTTTTTTTTGAATATTTTTAGTATCTGTTGAATGGAAATAATCTAAACCAGTTTCACCTAATGCAATAACATTTTTTACATAAGATTGTTCTTCTATTTTTTTAGATAAATTTTCTAAGTTAGAAAAATTTTTTAATTCGCGTTTGCAATTTAATGGATGAATTCCACAGGAATAAAAAATAGATGTATTATCTTTTGATAATTTTTGGATTTTGTCAAAATTATTTATAGACGTTGATACTGCTAAAAAATTTTTGACATGATTTTTATAAGCTTTTCTTAATACATCTTGTATATTTTTATGTGAAATATCATAATTTAATCTATCAATATGACAATGTGAATCAATTAAGAACATTTTTCTATCTCTGTTATCAAAGTAATTTTTCAATTAAGTTAAAATATAAAATGTAAGATTTTTTCCCATCTAAGTAATTGTTCTATTAATAATAACTCACAATTAACTCCTGGTATATTCAACAATCTATGTTTACATCGCATCCAAGTGCGAATACTAATATCTAAAATAGAGTTTTTATAGTTGTAAGAGATAAATTTAATTAAGTCTATTTGATCTAAGTTAGTTAATTCTTTTTGTTTACTAAAATTAAGTTTAATGGAATCAAATAATAAAATACATATCCAGTCTATTTTAATTAATCGATCTCTGGTATTGAGTATATTTAATATTTTTAAAAAATTTTTATTTTTAAAACCATCAAATAAGTGTTTATAAAGATTCTCTCTTTCTATCCATATATTTCCATCAATCAAATTTTTTGCCAATATAGGTGAACCTTGACTGATTCTTAAAGCAGTTAAATATGATATATTTTTTTTAGATTTTTTTTCTTTTAGCCATCTTAAACTATCTTGTTCGTTTGGAGAAAATAGTTTATACAAAAGACAACGACTATGTAATGTTACATATAAATTTAAAGAATCATAATTTACAAAGAAAAACCAAGTTTTTTTTGGTGGTTCTTCTAATGTTTTTAAAAATGCATTTACTGCAGATTGTGTCAATTTTTGAATATTTGATAAATAAATGATTTTGTTTCCGTCTTGTTGTGAACGTTTAAATATTTTTTCATTCAGTATTCTTATATCATATACATGAAATATATTACCTTTTAAGGTATGCCAGTCTGGATGGTTTTGAGTTTTCATGAGTGTGCATCCATGACATTTATTACAAAAATATATTCCTATAGGTTCAAGACATAATAACCATCTGCTAATAAACCAAATTAAACGAGAGACTCCTATCCCTTTTTGGGATTTTATAAGAATAGCATGATGAGCTTTGTTTGCTTGATATTGATAAATAATATTTTTATATGGTTGTATTAACCAAGGATATAATTTCATATAACTTGTGTATTAAGCCAGTTTGATATTTTTTTTGTAATATTTTTAGTAACGCTTTTTATATCTGAATTAGCATTGATTTTTATAAATTTTTGATTGTTTTTTATATTTTTTAAATAAATTTTTCTAACGTTTTCAAAAAATTTTAAAGATCTACTTTCGATTCGATCTAAAGGACTTCTTTTAAATACTCTTTCTAGTCCTATTTTAGGAGACACATCTAAATAAATAGTTAAATCAGGAATACATTTTTTTAAAAACAAACTTTTTAATTTATTTATTATTATTGTGTTAATCCCTAACCCTCCACCTTGATAAGCTAAAGAGGATAAATCATGACGATCAGAAATTACCCATTTTCCAGTTTTTAATGCAGGTTTAATTTTCTTTTCAACTAATTGTACTCTTGCTGCATACATTAATAGTAATTCAGCTTCTTTAGTAAGGTCATCCTTATCAAATTTTTTTTTTATTAATTTTCTAATTTCTTCTGCGATTGGTGTACTACCTGGTTGTCGCACTAATACTACATTTACAATGTGATGTTTGTTTAATATTTTTTTTATACATATAGATGCATTTGTTTTACCTGCACCTTCTAATCCTTCAATAATAATGAATTTATTTTTTCGCATGATTTATTTTTCGAAACGAGATTGAATATAATCAATAGATTCTTGTATTGTATTAATTTTTTCAGCTTCTTCATCTGAAATTTCAATATTAAATTCTTCTTCCAAAGCCATTATTAATTCTACTATGTCAAGTGAATCAGCACCAAGATCTTTCGTAAAAGAAAAATTATTAATCAGGTTTTTTTCTTTTATATCTAATTTATCAGTTATTATTTTTTTTATGCGTTGTTCAATATTTTTCATTTATACGGTCTCTTATTGTATATTTTTTATATAATTGTCATAAATTTTTATTTATTATACCATAAACATACCCCCGTTTACATGTAATGTATGACCTGTTATATATGATGATTTTTCAGAGACTAAAAACATGACAGATTCAGCTATTTCTATAGGATTTCCTAATCTTTTCATAGGTATTTGAGATAAATATTTTTTTTTTTGAATGACATTTAAATTTTTTATAAAATCTGTTTTTATTAAGCCAGGCGAAACAATATTTACAGTAATACCTTTAGATGCAACTTCTAATGCCAATGATTTATGAAAACCTATGAGTCCTGACTTTGAAGAACTGTAATTTACTTGTCCTTTATTTCCTATTTGACCAATTACAGAACCAATAGTAATAATACGACCATATCTTTTTTTTATCATAGATTGAAGAACTTGTTTTACAAGATAAAATATTGATGTTAAATTAATTTTAATCACATTATTCCATTCCCTTTCAGTCATTTTAATTAATAAATTATCTTCTTTAATACCAGCGTTATTAATTAATATATCAATAGATTTATTTTGAGAAATTTTTCTTATACCTTGTATAATAGATTTAGAATTTTTTAAATTCAAAATCAATCCATATCCGTCATTTTTTAAATATTGATTGATTTTTTCAACTCCCTTTTGACTGGTTGATGTTCCAATTATTTGAATTCCGTTTTCTGCTAGTTTTTTGGCAATAGCTTTTCCTATTCCTTGATTAGCTCCTGTAACTAATGCTGTTTTTTTTTGACTATTCATAATTTTTCTTTATTGATTTCATTAAATGCAATTAGAAAATTTTTTAAATTATGTGTATTAAATGAAGTAACATCTTTATTTTTTTTAATTAAATTAGTTAAAATTTTTTTTGGTCCTATTTCTAACATGATAAAAATTTTCTTAAATATAATTAGATTAATAATTTCATTCCATCTTACAGTACTATAAATTTGTCTAATTAACGCATTTTTAATTTTTTTATTGTTTGTTTCACATTTCACATCAACATTGTTTATAACTGGTATTTTTGGCGATCGAATGACAATCATATTTAATATTTCTTTTAATTTTTCCGATATTGGTTTCATTAAATCACAATGCGCAGCTATATTAATGTTTAATTTAAATATATTTTTAGCACCAAATTTTTTGCATTTTAAACTAGCTTTATATACAGCCTTCTTATCTCCCGATATTACAATTTGATTATGAGAATTTATACTTGCTAAATTTACAATTGAATTTTTTGAAGATATTGAACATGCCATTTTTACTATTTTTTTGTCTAATCCAACAATTACATTCATTAAAGTAGGTCGAATAATACTGATCTTCTCCATTAATTTACCACGTAAAAAAACAATTTTTAAAGCATCAGAAAATTTTATTGAGCTCGCACATACTAAAGCAGAGTATTCACCTAGACTATGTCCTGACATTAATGATGGAAGTCTTCCATTTTGAGTTTTCCAAAGTCGATAAATTGCAACTGATGCAGTTAGTATTACTACTTGTGTATATTTGTTTTGATTTATTTTTAAATCTGGTCCTTTTTTTATAAGTTTTAATAAATTGTAATTAATATAATCTGATGCTTCATTAAAAGTTTCTATAATAATGTTTTTTTTATGAAGAAATGAAGACAACATACCTACATATTGTGAATTTTGACCTGGAAACAACATAGCGAAGGAATTCATTTTTATTACCTAGTATATTTAAAATTATTGTTTAAAAATTTCATAAATATAAAAAAACATGTTTTATATTATTTCATTGAAATATATGTCATTAATTTTAAATATTTTATATAAAAAAATTTTAAATAGTATTTATATTTAAGATTTTTATATTATCTTAATAAGATAGAATCTTTCTAAAAAATATATTTTTCAAAATGTCAATTAAAATTTAATATTTATCGTATAAACGGTGCTGTTTTAAAAGCACCATTTTTTATATATTAGATCATTTTTTTGCCTTTATAATATCCGTTCAGAGTAATATGATGTCGAATATGTGTTTCTCCACAAAATTTATCTATAGATAAAGCTTGTGTTGTCAAAAAATCATGAGAACGTCTCATTCCTCTTTTAGAACGAGTAGGTTTGCTTTTTTGAACAGCCATGTTATATATCTCTTTATTATATATTTTAAAGATTATTTTAATACAAAAAAATATTTTTTTATATTGAAATATTTTTAAAAAAATTAAACAATTTTATTCAGAAAATCCTTAAATTTTTCATCTAATGGAGCATATATGCACATTTTATTATTATTTCTTGGATGAATAAAATTAATTTCACTAGAATGTAATAAAAGTCTATTAATATTTATTTTATTTTTTATATTGGTATCTAAATTATTTTTTCCATATCTTTTATCGAACACTATTGGATGTCCAATATATGAAGTATGTACTCGAATTTGATGTGTTCTACCAGTTTTAGGAATAATTGATAGTAATGTTGATGAAGAAAATCTTTTTTTTATATCAAAATACGTTTCTGAAGGTTTGCCAGATGAATCAATTAATACTTTTTTTTGTATTTTATTCCATTTAAGTTTTAATAACGGTTTTGAAATTTTTGTTATATTTAATGGCCACAAACCATGTACTAATCCTATATATTTTTTTTTAACTTTTTTTTCTCTTAATTGTTTATGTAAAGAAATTAGAGATAAACGTTTTTTTGCTAATATTAATATACCTGATGTTTCACGATCTAAACGATGTACAAGTTCAAGAAATTTTTCTAGTGGACGTAGTTTTCGAAAATATTCAATAATTCCGAAATTTAATCCGCTACCTCCATGTACTGCAATTCCGGAAGGTTTATTAATAATTAATAAATCATCGTCTTCATATATAATATTTTTTAATAAATTTTGATCGTGACTTGTGGAAAAACAAACATGTTTTATATCTTTGAAGATTTTTATTGGAGGAATTTTAAGTATATCACCTAATTTTAATTTATAATATGGTTTGATTTTTTTTTTATTAATTCGAATTTTTCCTGTTCTTATAATACGATAAATCATGCTTTTAGGTAGATTTTTAAATCTACTATGCATAAAATTATCTACTCGTTGGTTTATCATATTTTCATTAATATATATAATAGATACAGGTAGTATTTTATATTTCATCAAAAAAATCTCTATTTTAAGTAATTTTTTTATACATTTATATTTCAACTTTTTTATTTTGAATTTTTTATAAAAAACTTATTTTTATAGGTATTTCAAATAAAAATCATATTATTATAATAATAAATTAATTTTTTGCGGCTTTATATTTCCTGTTGATGTATTTACTTATTTATAAAAATAAGAGAGAAAACGTTACAATGAAGAGAATGTTAATTAATGCAACTCAGCAGGAAGAGTTGCGTGTAGCCCTTGTCGATGGTCAACGTTTATATGATCTAGATATAGAAACTTTAGGATCAGAACAAAAAAAATCAAATATATATAAAGGGAAAATTGTTCATATTGAACCTAGTTTAGAAGCAGCTTTTGTAGATTATGGTGAAGAAAAACACGGTTTTTTACCGTTGAAAGAAATTTCTAAAAATTACTTGCCAAAATGTATCACTTATAATTTACGTTATAATATTAAAGATGTTTTACAAGAAGGACAAGAAATTATTGTTCAAATAGACAAAGAAGAAAGAGGAACAAAAGGAGCAGCGTTAACTACTTTCGTGAGTTTAGTAGGAAGTTATTTAGTGCTTATGCCAAACAATCCTAAATCTTCTGGTATATCAAGAAGAATTGAAGGGAATGATAGAATGATATTAAAAGAATTACTAGTATCATTAAAATTACCTGAACATATGAGTTTAATTATTCGTACTGCTGGAGCAGGAAAATCTATAGAATCATTAAGATGGGATTTATCCTTAAGATTAAAACACTGGGATACAATTCAAAAAATAGCAAAAAAAAGATCTGCACCATTTTTAATTCATCAAGAAAGTAATGTCATTGTACGTGCTTTTCGTGATTATTTACGACAAGATATTGGAGAAATTTTAATTGATAATCCTAAATTTTTGAATTTAGCCCGTGAACATATTACCTTTTTAGGTCGACCTGATTTTATTAACAAAATAAAATTATATACTGGAGAAGTTCCATTATTTAGCTATTTTCAAATTGAAACACAGATAGATTCTGCATTTCAGAGAAAAGTGAGACTCCCTTCGGGAGGATCAATTATGGTAGATAGTACAGAAGCTTTAACTGCTATAGATATTAATTCCTCTCGTTCTAAAAACGGAATAGATATAGAATCTACTGCATTTAATACAAATCTTGAAGCAGTTGATGAAATTTCTCGTCAATTACGTCTACGAGATTTAGGAGGTTTAATAGTCATTGACTTTATAGATATGACGCCTGTTAATCATCAACGTGCTATTGAAAATAGATTACGTGAAATCGTTCGTGAAGATAGAGCTCGAATTCAAATTGGTCAAATTTCTAAATTTGGATTATTAGAAATGTCAAGACAAAGATTAAGTTCATCTTTAGGTGAATCTACTCATCATGTTTGTCCAAGATGTACAGGGACAGGTACTATTAGAGATAATGAATCTTTGTCGTTGTCTATTTTACGTTTAATTGAAGAAGAAGCTTTAAAAGAAAATACATATGAAGTACATGCTATAGTTCCTATAGAAATCGCTTGTTATTTATTAAATGAAAAACGAGACGCAGTACATGCTATAGAAAAACGTCAAGCTGGAGGAAAAACTATTATTGTTCCTAGTAAAACAATGAAAACTCCACATTATTCTGTTTCTAGAATTAAAAAAGGTGAAAGTATAAATTCTACTAGCTATGGTCTTTCTACACTTAAAAAAAATAAAACTACACATATTTTAAAACATAGTTTTTTTGAAAAAAAGAAAAAAGAAAAATTATATTTAAATAATTCTAATATTTTTAAACATAACTGTACCAAAACAAAAAAAGAAACTATATATAAAAAAGATAACTATCATAAAAATATTTCGAACATATCATTCAATAATCTGATGATTAAGATTATCACTTGGTTAAAAAGTTCATTTTTAATGAAACGTATCTTTCTTACGAGTGATATTTTTAAAAAAAATATTTTTCAAAGTAAAAATAATATTTATTTTAAAAAAAAACATCATTTCTTAAATAAAGAAAAAATTGAATTTTTTTCTAAATTGCTTAATAAAAAGAAATTATCCTTAGGTAAAAATAAAGAAAATAATTCGAATATACAATTAGATATGGAAACTAAAGATTTAAATAATACATTTTCAGAAAATATAAATATAAAATTAATCAAAGATAATAATTTTTTTAAAAAAGATAAAAAAGATAAAAAAGAATTTTTTAATCATGAAAAGTTAAATGATGTTAAAGACAAAAATTGTTTTGATAATAACAAAAATCAGTTAAATAACTATATAAATAAAAAGAGTCAAACACATGATTGTTATATAGGAGAAAAATATTTTAAAACAGATATATTAGAAAAATACAATATGAATAATGTTCTTTTTAATAATCCTAGTATCATATCTTCAGTTCATTCATTAGCATTGACATTAAGAAAAGGTTTGATGAAAAACCGAATATTAAATGAAAAAAAAGTTAAAAAACAAACAAATATTATTACTAATAAAAATTTAAATATTGCTTCTATTATTAGTATGGAAAAAAAAATTAAAAATCAAAAATTGTTAAAACCAACAGAATACAATCAAAAATTTAAAAAAAAATCTTTTTTAAAAACAAAAAATAAAATAAATTATTTTAAAAAAAATTTTAGAAATAATAATAAAATTAAAAAGACCATACAATCTAACATTGTGTTAGTTACAAAAACAATAAATCAATCTAGTGCACCCATAACAAAAATTTCGGAAAATTCCTGTTTACAAGAAAAAAAATCGATTGTAAATTCCAATTTTTTAATCATCGAATCGAATATTATGCGAAAAAATTCTGCAGGAGCGCATTCTGCAACAAATTTTTCTAATTCACCAGTTTCAAAACCTAAATAAAAGATTTTTATTATAATTAATTGTTTTTAAAAACTACATTTTTGAAAAATTCTTATAAAGAATATTTTTTCCAAACAATTAGTACTTATAAAAAATAAAAACTTACTGAAATAAAGTAAGTTTTTATTTTTTATAAGTACTAATTGTTTAGAAAAGATATTTTTTTAACTGTAACATTCAATTATCTCATTAAAGATTTTTTCTGCTACTTGTAATACTCTGACATTTGCGAGATAAGCTTCTTGTTGAAAATTTAAATTTTCATAATTTTGTTCCATATTATTAAACATAGATGCTTTTTTATCATGAAGTATCCTAATCATATTTTTTTTAAATGGAATTTTTTCTTCTAATGATTTACATTTATGAGTTATAGATTTAGAAAATTTTTGATAAGATTGATCAAGAGTTTCTGTATCATCACTTGAAGACTCTTCAGTGAAATATGTTGTAATATTTTTCATAAAAAAATCAGGATTTTTTTGAATATTATCTATATTGTTGTTGTGAAGTAGATTAACATAAGTAGAATCTACTAAAACTTGAAATTCTTTTAATGTGTTAGAATATGGTTTTATCATATAAATATTACCATCAGTATTTTCTGCTGTGACTGCAAATTCTATTCCATCAAATGTAATGAATACTGATCCATTGTCTAAATGATGTATAAAAGGAGATACTATAGTACGATCAGATAACTTTGTGATGATCCAGTTATTATTTTTAAAATATATAATATAATCTGTGTCTTTAGCACTGCCCTTATCAATCCATTTTACTGATGTCATAGGAGACGAACGATTTGTTGAACTAGGTATGACTTCTGGTTGACTAATATTGAATAACTTTTTGCCGAAGTGTGAAAATATATCATATCCTAATAAAAAATGACTATCAATAATATGAGAAAATTTAACTGTTAATTGACTAATTTTATTTCTTGTATTAGTTAAATCTTCTCTTTTAAATTTAAATAAAGCACCTAAAATTGAATTTGAAACCATATTTTCTATTTTTTTTACTTTATTTTCATTTTCGTCAATATATCCTATACTGATGTATTTTTCATCAGATTTAGAAATAAGTGGTATTAAATTTTGTTTATGATTATTATCTATAATACAAATACCATTATTAAGGTAAATTTTATAACTATCATTTCCTTTAACTACTTTTATTCCAATTAAATCATTTAATTCATCTACTAAATGATCTCGTTTATCAATAAAACTGTCGATTCTATTAGGTAATTCTTTAACAGGAAAATAACGAATATCTATAGTAGCATCATGAATTTTGTCAATTAATTCATTAGCCCGTATTATGTTATTCATGATGTTTTTTTTTATATCTTCTTCTAAAAAATTTAATTTTTTATCAAAATTATTTATTTCTAAAACTAGTTTTTTTGCTTCTTGTTCTATCTCGCTTTCTTTTAAGTAGTTTTCGAATTGATCTTGTCTTAAGATTATGTTTTTAAAACCAATATGTTTATATATTGTTTGATATAACATTTTAAGTACTTTATTAAAAATACTTGATTTTTCGCATAATAAATCTTCTAATTTCAATAATTGCTCAATTTGAGTTTGATCGTCTTGTACTTGGGCTTGAGTTTTTCTTCTTTCTTCGGTAATAAAATCGTTATACCTATCATATATTTCTTTTACCTTGACAGAATGATCAAGATTAGAATTTTGTACAGTATTTTCTATAAAAATACGTCTTGCTATATTTTCTTGATTAGGATGATTTATTTTATCAGTAGTATTATCAATCATGATTTTCATTGCATTTATACCTGCAATGGCTAAATTAAAGATAGAACTCATGTTTTCTCCTACATGTAATTTTTTTAAATATATTGATAATTTTTCATAAAATTTTTATTTTTTATTAATTTTTTCTGGATCAATTTGATTTAATATAACTTCTGTTAATCCTATCCCCTTTTTACTCATTTCTTGGGAAATTTTTTGATCATATATTTCTTCATACAAACGACTTTGATTATTATCTAATGAACTCTCTTTTGGTAAAGAATCTCTCATGCTTTTAAGTAAAATCTGAATAAACAAACTTTCTACTTCCATAGCTGTTTGTCGTAAATATTTTTTCGGATCGTTACGAATTTGATATTTGAGTTCGTTAACAAATTGTGTACTATGATTTAAAATATTTAAATTATTTTTCATTAGATTATTTCCAATTTGGCATTTAAACAACCAGCACTTTTCATTAATTGTAAAATAGATATCAATTCATCAGGTTCAGCACCTAATATATTCAGAGATTTAACTATTTTATTCAAATTTTCTTGATTTGAAAAAATGTGATTCATATAATTTTTATTTAGTATATCTTCTGATAAGTCTTCTTTTTTGTTATAGTTTTTAACTAACTTTAAGAAATCAAAATCTTTGTTTTTGTTAGTTGTTTCATTTATTGCAATAGAAATATTGCCATTTGAAATTATACATGAACTTAATTTCACTGCTTGATTAATAACAATTGAACCAGTACGAGGATTTACTACTACTTTAGCTTCTTGAGACGGCAAAGAAATGTCTAAATTCTGAATGTTAGATAACATATGTACCTGTACATCATTATTTGCTGAAGTATTTAATTGAACTGTTTTAGAATTAATAGGAATTGCAGTATCTGGATATTTTATATTAATTAAATCACTAATACGTTGTGCTATACTAAAATCCTCTTGATTTAATTGTAAATTAATTGTGCTATTTTTACCAAAATTAGTTTTGACTTCACGTTCTATAGTTGCACCACGATTAATGATTCCAGAATTAACTTGGTTTAAATTTATATAATTTATTTTTTTACCAAAACGATCTTTTTCAGATACTAATACATCACCCTGAGCAATAGCATAAATTTGATTATCTGTTCCTTTTAAAGGTGTCATTAATAATGTCCCCCCTTTAAGGCTTTTAGAATTCCCTATAGAAGAAACTTTTACGTCTATTTTTTCACCCATATGACTAAATGGTGGTAAATTAGCTGTGACAATTACTGCAGCTACATTTTTTAACTGCATATTAATATCTGGAGGAATAGCAACATTTAATTGTGATAACATATTACTCAATGATTGATTAGTAAAAGGTGCTTGCATTGATTGATCACCAGTGCCATCTAAACCTACTATTAAACCATAACCAATAAGTTGGTTATCTCGAATTCCTTGTACACTAGTTAAATCTCGTATTTTTTCAGCATGAGAAGAAAAAGACAAACTAACTACAATAAAAATAATAAATTTTAATAATGATATTGTTTTAGACATAAAAAACCTTTTAGGAATTCACTGTTTTAAAAATATTAAATTATATATAAATATCTTATTTTGAATGAATTTTGTAATCATATAAAATTCTTACATTTTATTATTTTGTTTTTTTTGATAATTAATATGTATCTCATAAAGAAAACATATTATTCTTTATGAGATGTAAATTAGAAAAAAATAGAATTTTCAATCTTTTCTAGTTATTTAATTTTATATATATTTATATTGGAGAAATTTTTAATAAAAGTTTTTGTAGCCATCCCATGCTGTTCATTTCGTTAACAGTTCCATGAGTTAAATATTCAATACGGGTATCAGCGATTTGAGTTGATACAATTAAGTTATTTTTATTAATATTACTAGGATTAATTACTCCTGAAAAACGAATATATTCTATACCGTTATTAATAGCGACTTGTTTTTCTCCTATAACTTTTAAGTTTCCATTTGGAAGAACTTTTTTAACAGTTACAGTAATAAGTCCACTAAATGTATTTTTTGCCGAATTACTACCCTTTCCAGAAAAATCATTTTTTCCTATGCTGTTTAAACCATATTGTGAATTTTTTAAATTCATACCTAACATTGGAGATAGTTGACCTGGTGAAACGCCCATGCCTACATTTGTAGTGCCATCTCGACTCATATTTGAAACAGAGCTATTACTAGCACTTATATTTTCTTGAAGCACAACAGTTACAGTATCTCCAACGTTATGCGCATGATGATCTTCAAATAATGATTGATATCCATAACTTATAGGTGTTTTTTCTTGAAATAAAGAACCATTTACCACTCTAGGCCAAATATTAGGTGCTACAGCAGTTGTAATCCCTGAAACTAAAGGTCTTTGTTGAACAGCAGCACAACTTTGCATTAATAATAAAAAGACAGCAGTCAAATAATATTTATTTTTATAAAAAAACAACTTTATCACGAAAAAGTCACCTTTTAATAATAGACGTTTAATATATAAAGTTTTATCAAAACCTACTATAAAAATAGTATGAATATAAATATGATACAAAATACATCATTATAGCTGAGATAATTTTTGTAACATTTGATCTGATGTATTAATAGATTTGCTATTTATTTCATAAGCTCTTTGTGTTTGAATCATATTCACTAATTCTTCAGCAACATTAACATTGGAAGTTTCAACATATCCTTGATATAATAAACCAGTTCCGTTTAATCCAGGAACAGTATCGACTGGTATTCCAGAAGCTTGTGTTTCTTGATATAAATTCTCACCTAAACTTTCTAATCCAGAATTATTAACAAAATTAGTTAAATTCAATTGCCCAAGAACAACAGGTTGTATTTGTCCTTGAATTGAAACACTAATGACTCCATCTCTTGCTATGTTAATATTTAATGCATTAGCAGGTATGTTAATTTCAGGTATTATAGGAAACCCACTATTGGTCACTAATTGACCATTTTGGTTTAATTGAAATGAACCATCTCTTGTATATGCTATATTACCATTTGACAATTGTACTTGAAAAAAACCAGGACCATTAATTGCTACATCTTTTAATGAATCTGTTTTTGATAAATTCCCCTGACTATGAATTCTTTCAGTTGCTACTGGTCTTACTCCAGTACCTAATTGTAATCCTGATGGTAAATTCGTATCAATTGATGAATTAGTTCCTGCTTGTCGTATTGTTTGATACATTAAATCTTCAAATACTGCTCTATAACGTTTAAATCCATTAGTACTGACATTAGCTAAATTATTAGAAATAACATTCATATTAATTTGTTGAGCATCAAGACCCGTTTTGGCAATCCATAAAGAAGAAATCATATTTCTTTATCCTATTATTTAATTTTTTTTAATTATTGATATTAATCAATTGATTTGCATACTCATAATTTTTATCACACATTGATATCATTTTCATTTGCGTTTCAAATTGTCTAGCATTTGATATCATTTCTATCATATTTTTAGTAGCATTGACATTACTTGATTCTAATACTCCTGATTTTATACGTACATTATTATCATGAGAAATTGTATAATTATATTTATTTAAAACTTCATTGTTTGGTTTCAAATAAAACAATCCATTTTGTTGTCGTATAAGATCTTTATTAGGAAGTGTTACTAATTTTAATTGACCTATTATTTTTTCAAAAATTTTATTATTCTTTTTCTCGATAGAAGTTATTATTCCATTAGATAAAACTTTTACATTCACACTATTTGGTATTTTTATACTACAATTATGTCCAATTATTTCGTTATTTTGTATAGTTAACTTTCTATCAGGATTAATTGTTAAGTGACCATTTTTTGTATATGCTTCTTGACCATTTATATCTCGAACTGAAAACCAGCCATTATCTTTTACAAATAAATCTAAGTTTCTTTCTGTGTAATTTAAGATTCCTGGAGATAGATTATAATATTCTTTTATGATTTTATCATACTTATTATATAAGTTTTTTATATCATTATTTTGTAGAATATAATTAAATGTTTCTTTAAAACCTGTTGTTGAAATATTAGCTAAATTATTAGAAATAACAGTTTGTTTATTCAATAGTTGATTGGCTGCAATCATAGAGTTATATATTGAATTTTCCATAATAACTTGTAACCCTATTTATAAATTATTTTAAATTTATTAATGTACTAACTAATCTATCTTCTGCTTTAAAAGATTGCGCATTTGATTGATAATTACGTTGTGCAATAATCATATTAAGCAATTCTTTATTTAAATCCACATTAGATCCTTCTAATATTTTTTTATTTATCATGCCAAATCCTATATTACCTGCTACACCTATTTTTTCGGAACCAGATTCTGAAGTTACAGACCATGTGCTACCACTTTCACGTTGTAATTTTTCAGGATTTTTGAAATTTGATAATAATATTTGACCTATTGATTGTGTTTTTTCGTTCGAATAAGTACCAATAATTTCACCATTAGAAAGGATATTAAATACTTTTAAAAAACCTATTGGATATCCATCTTGATCCGGTTTTTCTAAACCACTTTCAACATTTGGTTTCGCCGTAATATCTGTTAAATCTAGAGTTATACTGTCACCTTTTAAAATTTTTGGATTAATTGTAATTTTTTTAGACGAAATTATTTCACCATTAGAATCAAATTCTATCTCAAAATGATTGTTTGTATCTTTTATATCTTCTTTGATTACATCTGTACCAGATTCTATATTTACCTTCCATTTTTTTTCATCTATCTTACTAAAGATGATATTTAATTGTTGTTTTTGTTGATTTTTATCATAAATATCAATTATATAATCTTTTGATGAAGATCTGTTAAAAAACTGATTTGCGTTGTTTGGGATAGGACTGGCATTCATATTTAATATTCCATGCATTTTTATTTCAGAAGTTTTTCTTCCATCAAGTATATCAGCATGTTTTATGTTAATAGGTTCTATTCCAGATATAGTATTTACATTGTCATTTGAAATAAATTTGTTTATTCCAGTAAGATACATGCCTTCTGTGTTCACAATGTTGTTATCATTATCAAGCAAAAACTGACCATTTTTTGTATAACGCACATATCCTTTTGGATCTAAAAGTCGAAAAAATCCTTGTTCTATAATTGCTAAATCTAAATCTCTTCCTGTTTCAATAAATACTCCATTATTAAAATTTTGCATTACATCTGAAATGCCAACACCAGAACCTTGATTATTTGTCAAATAATTTGCATTAGAATAAATATCAAAAAAAATAGGTGTGCTGGATTTATATCCTATAGTAGATGCGTTAGCAACATTATTAGATATGATATCTATATAATAACTATTAACAAGCAAACCATTCATTGCTGCTGTATTTGACATATATTTTACCCTTTTATTTTAATACAGATCTTATGGGAGAATTTCACGAATATTTGAAAGTATTGTATTTCCTGATGTTCCTAAATCTATAATAGGATCATTATTGTTATGAGATAAAATAATACTATGTACTAATGCTTGTTTTAAACTATTTGCCTGAACATTTTTATCTTGATTTTTAGCTTTTATTAAAATATTATATTTTCCACTTTCTACAGATTTTTTATTGAAATCTTTACCATCCCATGTAAAATTATATATTCCAGGGTGCATATTATCTTCTGTTTTTTTAATAGAATGTAAAATTTTTCCATTAGAATCTGTGATGTGTATTTCTAATGAAGTTGCCTTTCCAATTAATTCTATTCCAAATTTTGTTTCAACATCTTTAGTATGTATAATTTGATTTCCAGGTATCATGACCTGATGACCTATTAATGAGGATACTTGAAGGTTTGTACTTTGATTAATGTCATAAGAAAAATTTCCTACAGTTTTATTTAATTTTTCAATACCACTGGCTGTGTTAATTTGAGCTAATTGTGTTGTTAATTCTGTATTTTTAACAGGATCAGTTGGGTCTTGATTTTTAATTTGTGCAATCAATAAACTTAAAAAATTTTTTTGTAAATCTATTGGATTAAAATCATTTGGTACTCTATTACTGTTTTTTTTAATAACATGATCATATGCATTAACATTGATATTGTTCATATATTCCTCATTATTCAATAATTGTTAATGTTTTGAGTATCATGGATTTAGCTGCTTTTAATACTTCTATATTTGCTTGATAACTTCTAGCTGCTGAAATATTATTTATTGTTTCTGTTATTGGATTAACATTTGATAGTGAAACATAGCCGTTTTTATTAGCTATAGGGTTATTTGGATCATAGACAAGTTTTGCAGGACTAGGATCATTAATAATACCAGATATTTTCACTCCACCTATTTTTGAATTTTTTAAAGAATCTAATTCAAAAATTACTTGTTTTGCACGGTAAGGATAAAATTTACCATTTTGATTTATAACACTATCCATATTAGCTAAATTATTTGCAATAACATTCATTTTTTGTGATTGGGCTGTCATTGCTGATCCCGCGATATTAAATATATTTAAAAGCGACATAATTTATATTATCCTTGTAAAATGTACATTATGTTTTTAATATCATTTTTCATAAATGCTAAATTTGATTCATATTTCAAACTATTATTTAAAAATTCAATTCTTTCTCTATCCATATCAACTGTATTACCATCTGGTTTTATTTGATTTGTCAATATAGAAAGAATATGTGGTGAAAAAAAATTATCTTTTTTTGCATTTAAATGATTCGGAGATGTTTTTGAAAGAGCAATATTAGTGTGTTTACTATAGTTCTTTATTTTATTAAATTCATTAAAAAAATTAATGTCTACAGATTTATATCCCGGCGTATCTGAATTAGCAATATTGGAGGCTAAAATTTCTTGTCTTTTTGCGTATAAATTTAATGATTTTTGATTAAAGTCAAATATCTGATGTATTTTGTTAAACATTTTTTTTTCCTTGAGATAAAAATATATAGTATTAAAAATTATTTTAAATAATTATTTTAAAAGTTTTTTGAAAATTTATCGATATATTTTTCAAGAATACGCTCCTTAAAAAAATGTATTTATATTATATGTGATTATTTATTTTCTCATAAGTAAATAAATTATTTATGTTTTTTATATTAATATAAATTAAGGAATATTAATGATATTCATAAAAATAATGATTTATTTTTGTTTATTTTTTCTATCATTTACAGTTAACTCTATGAGTTTAACTAATCAATTGAATAATTTTTTTAAAAAAGAACTTTCTTTAAAAAACAATATAGATATTATAATACGTACTCCATGGAAAAAAAATATATATTGCAAAAAACCTCATTTTTTTCTTTTAAATAATTTTTTCTACTTAGGTTTAAAAGATGTTCTTTTAGTGTGCGGAAAAGAACGTTACCAGTTAAAAGTCGAACTTCAAGAAAAAGGAAAATATATTGTAGCAAACAGAAAAATTCCCAGAGGAACTAAAATACAAGAATCAGATTTAAAAATTTTAATAGGAAGATTAGATAAATTACCTGATAATATTTTTTTTCATAAAAAAGATCTCATTAATCGCGTAAATTTACGTGATATTTTCCCATTTCAACCTATAACATTTTCTATGATACGTCCATTTTGGCTGGTCAAATTCAATCAATTAGTTACTGTTGTAATTCATGAAAAAAACTTAACTATTTCTTTTCAAGCAAAATCTTTAAGTAATGCAGCTGAAAATGAAAGTATACGTATTAGAACAAAAAATGGTAAAATTATTACTGGTATTGTCAATAAACATGGTGAAGTAATAATTTCTCTTTAAATATTTTAGAAAATAAATTAATTACTAAAATTAATATAACTTTTTAAAATTTGCAAATTTATGATATCATCTTATTGATATAATCATGCATTTTTTGTATTATATACAATATTTCATGCTTTTTAAAAAAATTAATTTACCATGAAAAATTTAATAAATACAATTACTAATATAAAAAAAATTTTAATCTCATTAGAACAAATTTTAAATCAAGAATATAATTCTTTATCAAATCCTCATAAAAAAATAGACTCATTAAAAACAATTATTAAAAAAAAAAAATTCTCTTTGAAGAATATTTCACTTTAAACGAAACTAGATTATCTCTTGAAAAAAGATACAATCTATTTTCACCATATGAAAATAACCAGCAATTAAAAACTTTTTGGGATCTCATTGTTCAAAAATGTATTCTTTTAAAAGAATTAAATTTGAAAAATAAAATATTGCTTAATAAAAATTTATATTTGAATCAACGTTTTTTAGAGTTATTTTCAGAATATAAAAAAAAATCTATTTATGACATAAATGGAAATTTAAAATTTTAAAAAACTATAAAAATATAGTACTTCAATCAAAATTAAGTTTCAAGAGACCAGTTTAAAATTTTTCCTGATAAAAATGGAATAATTACATCTTTTCCAACATTTATTTGTTTTGGTATTTTATATGGTTTTTTAACTAATGTTATAGTTTCTTTGTTGACAGGTATATTATAAAATTTAGGTCCATTCTCAGAACAAAAGGATTGTAAATGTTTTAAAGCTCCCATTTTTTCAAAAATAGTAACATAACATAATAAAGAAGATGATGCGTTAAATATACCAGAATATCCAAAAATATTAATTTTATTTTTATGTAAGTGCGGCGCGCTGTCACTTCCTAAAAAAAAATGTTTATCACCACTTGCTATAACTTTTCTTAATGCTTTTCGATGAATATCTCGTTTTAAGATAGGTAAACAATATAAATATGGTTGAATTCCTCCAGAAAACATATGATTTCGATTTAACATTAAATGATGTGGAGTAATTGTTGCGCAAAGATATTTAGCATTTTTTGATTTTATATATTCTACAGATTCTTTAGTGGTAATATGTTCTAATACTATTTTTAGTTTTGAAAAATTTTTACGTAAAGGTTTTAAGGTGTTTTCAATAAACATAGCTTCTTTATCATAAATATCAATATTTTTATTTATTTCTTCACCATGAATGAGTAATGGCATTCCTATTTTTTCCATACGTTCTAAAATATGCGCGATATGATCGATTTTTTTTATATTAGTTTTTGAATTTGTTGTAGAGCAATTAGGATATAATTTAGCTGCTATAAATATTTTCTTAAAAAATCCAATTTCTAATTCTTCGGGAATTGTAAATCTATTCAAATAACATGTCATTAATGGTTGAAATATACAGTTAGAGTTCATAGCTCTTAAGATTTGATTACGATAAGAAATAGCTTGAGAACAATTTGTAATAGGATTATTAAGATTAGGCATTATAATTGCCCGTTTATAAAATGTTCCAGTATAGTTCACAACTTTTTTTAAAATTTTATCTTCTCTCAGATGCACATGCCAATCATCTGGTTTTATCATTGTAATTTTTGTTATAAATTCTGCCATTTTATTTTCTTATTGTTTAGAATATTATATAAAAATATTTTTTCACTTAGACTATCTGAATTTGTCTATAATAGGTTAATTTAAAATGAATCTTTTAAAACCTTTAGTATCAATTAGTTTTATAACTTTAATTTCACGTATATTAGGTTTTATTCGAGACGTTTTAATTGGAAGTACATTTGGTGTTTCTTCTTGTACAGATGTTTTTTTTATATCTTTTAAAATTCCTAATTTATTACGTCGTATTTTTTCAGATGATTCTTTTTCTCGAGCATTTATACCTGTATTAATAGAATATAGATCTCATCAAAACAAAACACAAGTTCAAGAATTTATTTCTTCTATATTTGGTATGATGCTTTTTATTTCATCATCTTTAACAATATTAGGAATATTTTTTTCACGTTTTATCATTTTAATAAGTGCACCTGGGTTTTTAAATTCATTAGAAAAATTTCAGTTATCTGAGATTTTATTACAAATCATGTTTCCTTATGTGTTATTTGTTTCTTTATCATCATTTTTTTCATCTATTTTAAATAGTTGGAATTATTTTTCTATACCAGCTTTATCTCCAATATTTTTAAATATTAGTATGATCATTTTTTCTATTTTTTTTAGTTCTTTTTTTGACCCTACTATTCTTTCTTTAGCATGGGCTGTTATTATAGGTGGTTGTTTACAAATATGTTTCCAGTTACCATTTTTATATCGTATAAATATGTTAGTGAAACCAAATATTATTTGGAATAATGTTGGTCTTATAAAAGTGTTAAAAAAAACAGCTCCTTCTATATTAGGAACATCTGCTAATCAGATTTCTTTAGTTATGAATATGATATTTAGTTCATTACTTAATTCTGGATCAATATCTTGGATATATTATGCAGATAAATTAATAGAATTTCCAGTAGGTGTATTAGGTGCTTCATTAAATACTATTTTATTTACTTCTCTGACTAAAAGTTATAAAAAAAATAAAAAAATAGAATATAAAAAGTTACTTAATTGGGGTTTTCGCATTGCTTTAATTTTATCTGTCCCTAGTGCTGTGATATTTTTTTTTCTTGCTAAACCAATTATTATTGTTTTATTTCAATATGGAAAATTTACATATTTTGATGTTCTAATGACAGAACGAGTATTAAGATATTACTCTTTTGGTTTGATTTCTTTTATTTTAGTTAAGATTTTAACTTCTGCATTTTATTCTTGTGAAGAAACAAACATTCCTATGAAAATTTCATTTTTTACTGTATTTTTAACACAATTTATGAATCCATTTTTTATTTTTTATTTTAAACATGCGGGTCTTGCATTATCAATTAGTATTTCCGGTTGGATAAACTTTTTATTACTTTATTGGAATTTATATAAAAAAAAAATGATTTACTTTAAAATAAATGAATTAATTTTCATTTTTCATTTAACTCTATCAGTATTAGTTATGATGTTAATTTTACTGTTAACATTACATTTTATGCCGTTATGGAGTGTAGGTTCTTTTTTCAACAAAATTATGCGGTTAATTTTTGTTTGTTTTATTGCTGGAATATTGTATTTATTTACATTAAATATATTAGGTATACGTATATTAAATTTTTCTTATAAATTTTATCTAAAATAGAAATATTATATTCATAATATATTGTATATAACAATTGTTAATATATTATTCATATAATATTTATTATATAATATCTACATAAAATATTTTTTCATGTAAAATACATTATTTACTTATTGTAAAAATTTTGATTATTCATCTAAAAATATTACTTTTTTTAATTTATCTAAAAATAAGGGAGTTTCAAATGAAAAAACGAGCTCTTGCTATCATGTTTTTATTAGCAAGTTTAGTTACGTCTGTTCACTCTGAAGAACAAAATGGATGGTATTTAGGTACAAAAATGGGATGGTCATATTTTAATCCTTTAAAATATACTTATGATTTTAATGTATCTGATAATATTGAAAATAATTTTCTTCTAAAAGAAAATTTAAGTGCTCCAATTTTTGGTGTTTTCTTAGGGTATGATTTTAATCCATACTTTGGTTTAGAAATAGAAAATAATACTAATGGTTTTTTTCCGCATAAAATTTTTGAAAAAAACACAAAATATATGCAGACTAATAGTCTTCAGTTAGGAACCAAATTATCATATCCAGTGACAGATAATTTTCATTTTTATACCAAATTAGGTGGTATGATTTTTTGGGATGATATCTTTGCTAAAGATAATTTAAAAAATGTTTTTACTAAAGAAAGTTCATTGTTTCCTAGTGTTTCTTTAGGAGCAGAATATATTTTTAATAAAAAATTTATCACTAGATTAGATTATACGTGGAAAAACAAAGTTAAAAATATAATAGATTTATCTGTTAAACCTACTTTAGGAGATGCTATTTTTTCATTTGGATGGAAGTTTGGAGAATCTCATGTAAATGATTTATATGAAACTTATGATGATGATCTGTTAACACAACAAAATGTATTAAATGAAAATATTAATTTTCCCTTTAATAGCACAGATTTAAGACCAGTTGCCTATGATAAACTTAATAAATTAGACTATGACCTTAAAAAAATGAAATTAAAAAATATTTCTATTACTCTTTCAGGGCATTCAGATAGAATAGGCAATAAGGAATATAATCAAAGATTATCCGAAGATCGTGCTTACAGTATTAAAAATTATTTAACTTCTCGTGGTTTTTCTAGAGATCAAATAGTTGTTCAAGGTATGGGACAATTATATCCATTAACTAATCAAGTATGCAAAGATATTAAAAATCGATCTTTATTGATTAGTTGTTTAGCTCCTGATCGTCGTGTAGAAATCGAAGTTTCATCAGATACACGATTTTTATCAGATACTCAATCAAAGTAAAAACTATAAATTATATTTAAATTTTTAAGATTTTATTATTAAAAATAATTAGAAAATATCTTTTTTTAAATTTTTTAGTTCATTGATTTTTTGGAGAGAGAGAGATTCGAACTCTCGGATAATTTCTCATCGGCGGTTTTCAAGACCGCTGCCTTAAGCCGCTCGGCCATCTCTCCGGGGGTGTAAAATTTTTTATATAATTTTATATTAAATCATTGTTTCATTAATTGTAAAGATATTTTTTTCTTTTATAATGTATTTTTTAAAAAAATGTAAAAAAAAATTTTATTTGTAATTTTGATTTTTTTTTTCTATAATAAACAAACAGGCGTGTTGACAGATTGGATATGTAGCGGATTGCAAATCCGTATAACCCGGTTCGATTCCGGGATACGCCTCTAAAACAGCCCGGATGGTGAAACTGGTAGACACAAGGGACTTAAAATCCCTCGGCTTTTATAGCTTTGCGGGTTCAAGTCCCGCTCCGGGTAAAAAAACGTTTTTAAAATAAAAAATTTTTTATTTTAAAAACGTTTTTCATTTTAAAAAAGCTTGATATACTTTATATTTATTATTTTTCTCTATTAAAGAATATTTTTTAAAATTTTGTCTTAATAAAATCTCGCAGGAATTATTATTGTTTGTGACAAACCTTAATTCTCCTTGTTTATTTAAAAAATTTTTTGCATGTAATATTATTTTTTTTGCTACATTAAAATTAACTTTTAAATCTTTATGAAAAGGTGGATTAGAAACAATTAAATCAAACTTTTCTAATATATTTGAATATACATCACTGATTATTATCTTGGCTTTTAATTGATTAATATCAAGTGTCTCTTTACTACATTTTAATGCTACAATACTATTATCTGTTAAAGTTAAATCTATATTTGGTGAAAAATATAACAAACAAACTGATAAAAAACCTGTTCCACTACCTATATCTAAAACTTTTCCTTTGATATTTTTTGAAAACGTTGAAGCTAATAATTGACTTCCTTCATCAATTTTTTTATAACCAAAAACGCCTGGTAAAGATTTTATATAAAAACCCTTCCACGTATGTATTTTAAAAAAGTCTTCTATTTTAAATTTTACTGTTTTTTTTAAAAATCCCATAATTAATATAGAATGTCTGGCTTTATCTATTATTTTAAAATCAATCCAATCTTTTAAGATTAATGATGCACTTTTTACTCCGCAAGAATTATTGCCGACAATAAATATTAAAGTGTTAATAGTACAACAAGAAATGATATTCATCACTTGAAATTTTGCTTCATCTTTGCTTTTAGGCCAATAATAAACGACTGTATTACAGTCTTGAATTATTTTTTTTGAAACTAAAAAATTATTGTAAATATAAATATTTTTAACATTTTTTTGTTTTTGAAAATTAATATAATCAGTATATTTTTGAAAATTTATTTTTGTTTTATAAGTTAATAAATATGCAGGTAAATTATCTTTTATATTTCCTGTAAAAAAAACTTTTTTTGTTTCAAACATTACACTATTACGTAATATTAGTTGACTGTTTTTAGAAAATAACAAAATTGAATTAATCCTTTTTTACAAATTATAAACTGAAAAAATAGAAATTGTTATCATATAATATTTATATTATAATTTATATTACATAAAAATTTTTATTCACTTTTAGATGATAAATGAAAATTTTTTATGTGCTTGTAAGTAAATATTATTGAGCAATAAATATGCAAAAACATTCCATTGAAATTAAAGGCAGTAACTTTACATTTTTAGTACTATATTTAAAGAATAATAATATTGATTTAATCAATAAATCATTATATAAAAAAACACAAGAATGTCCGAATTTTTTTAAAAATGCACCTGTCATTGTGAATATTTCAAAAATATGTAACATAGATGATTGGGAAAAAATTCGAAAAATTATTATTTCCCATAATTTTTTTATCATAGGGGTAAATGGTTGTCAAAATGATATTTTAAAAAAAAATATTATTGATTCAGGTTTACCTGTTTTGTCAGAAAATAAACATAACACAAATCACAATAATAACATAGATACTATCTATAGTTCTCATATAAATTTTTTAAAAACAAACAAAAAAAATATAGTTAATAAAATAGAAAAAACTCATATTATAGATATACCTGTACGTTCGGGTCAAAAAATTTATGCTAAATATGCAGATTTAATAGTTATTAACAATGTTAGTGCTGGCGCTGAATTAGTAGCTGATGGAAATATTCATGTTTATGGTTTAGTGCGCGGTAGAGTTCTTGCAGGTGCTAATGGAGATACAACGAGAAAAATATTTTGTACAGGATTGTTTGCAGAATTAGTTTCTATATCTGGTGAATATTGGTTATCAGATCAAATACCATCAGAATTCATTGGAAAATCAGCTCAAATTTACTTAAAAAATAAATTTTTAACTATAAATCCTCTCGGTTAAGTATATTTTTTTAAGGACATTTTATATGACACGGATTATTGTAATAACTTCAGGGAAAGGAGGTGTAGGTAAAACCACTTCAAGTGCAGCAATTGCAACTGGTTTAGCAAGAAGGAATAAAAAAACTGTTGTCATAGATTTTGACATAGGACTCAGAAATTTAGATTTAATAATGGGATGTGAACGTAGAGTAGTGTATGACTTTATCAATGTTATTCAAGGAGATGCAACATTAAATCAATCTTTAATTAAAGATAAAAAAACAAAAAATTTGTTTATTTTACCAGCTTCACAAACACGAGATAAAGAAGCTTTAACGTATATAGGAGTGGAAAAAGTTTTAAAAGAACTAATAAAAATGAAATTTGATTTTATTATTTGTGATTCACCAGCAGGCATTGAGACTGGGGCTATATTAGCTATATATTTTGCAGATGAAGCTATTATTACAACAAATCCAGAAGTTTCTTCAGTACGAGATTCTGATCGAATATTAGGTATGATTTCATCTAAGTCCAAAAGAGCAGAACAGAATCAAACCCCTATAAAAGAATATCTTTTACTAACACGTTATAATCCTAATCGTGTTAAAAAAGGAGAAATGTTAAGTATGACAGATGTAGTAGAAATTCTTCAAATACCTATTATTGGAGTAATTCCAGAAGATTCATCTGTTTTACGTGCATCTAATCAAGGAGAGTCTATTATATTAGATATTAATTCAAATGCAGGACATGCTTACAGTGATACTGTTAGTCGATTACTAGGTGAAAAACATGATTTTCGTTTTATTGAAGAAGAAAAAAAAAGTTTTTTTCAACGTTTATTCGGGAGATAGATATGGCTTTATTAGACTTTTTTTTATCCCGACATAAAAATACTGCTAATATTGCAAAAGAACGATTACAAATAATCGTTGCTGAACGAAGAAAAAGCAATAATGAACCAGATTATTTTCCACAACTAAAACGTGAAATATTATCTGTAATTTGTAAATATGTCAATATTGAACCTAACATGGTTACTGTTCAATTAGAACAAAAAAATCAAGATATTTCAATATTAGAATTAAATATTATTTTACCTGATTAAAGCAATACTTCAATATATTAATATAAATTAAAAAACAAGAGTTACAATCAATATTGATAAAAACATTTATAATGTTATGTTAATTTATTTATAATCAATACTGAACATATTTAAAATTTTCAGTATTGATTTTTCATAACATGAAATATTAGTCGTGCTATAAATTATTTAAATAATTTATTCTGTTTTCCATAGAATGTTTTTTTTGTTTTTTAATATTTAATAATGCAAATGGAATAATATCTTTTGCATTAGGAAAAAAATATTTTATTTCATTGATATTTATACATTTTTTATATTGATGATTTTGTGGTTCATTGCTTATAAGCATCCATTTTCTTTTTAAATTGTTAATTTTTGTTTCAATATTTTTCTTTTCAAGAAGTACTTCTGTATGTTTTCCTGTCCAAATAGATTTCTTATTTTTTTTATATTGACCCCAGTATACATGACTTTTCTTAGCATTTATTAAAATAATTATTTTTTTCTGTTTGTATTTTCGCCATGCTTTTTGAGCCATAATTGCTAATGTAGAAACATTAATTATAGGAATATTTAAACTTAAAGATAAACTTTGTGCAATACTATTAGTAATACGTAAACCAGTAAAATTGCCAGGTCCTTGTGAACAAGCAATATAATCTAATTCTATTAATTTAGTTTTTGTTTGTAATAATATTTTTTGCAGCATGGGTAGTACTTTTTTAGTATGTGTTTTATTGCATTGCTCTGATAAAGAATAAACGCGTTTTTTTTTATATATTGCAATTGAACAAAACTCAACTGAAGTATCAAGTGCTAAAATTGTATTAGACATGTTTATCTCAAAAAATAATCTGATTTTTTTATAAAAAATACAGTGTTTTTACAAATTATATTCAGTGTTTTTTTGGTTTTTAATAATTCTTACTAAATCAATTTTATATTCTGTTGCTTTAACAATATGAAAATGAAAAGGATAAATATAAATTACTTCTCCTGTAAGGGGTAATCGACCTTTTTGAGCAATTAATAAACCTCCTAAAGAAGCATAATTATTTTCTTTAATTAATTCTTCAGTGTTAAGTAATTGTTGTAATGAATGTAAATCTGTTTCACCTTTGACTAACCAGCTATTTTTTTCTTTAATAATATCTGGTGTTTCGTCTGCATCTGGAAACTCTCCTGCTATAGCTTCTAATACATCTAAAGGTGTAATTAAACCTTGTACAACTCCGAATTCATTAGTAATAATTACAAAACTACCTTGAGCACGACGAAGTACACCAAGAAGATTAATAGGATCTAAAGTATCGGGTATTATAATAGGTAATATTTTACTTGAAAAAGTGGTTACGTCTATTTTTTTTTCAAGAGCAACTAGTAATTCTTTAGCGCGAACAATTCCTATGATTTCATCTAATTCACCTTTACAAACTGGAAATAAACTATGAGGAGTATCTAATAGTTGCATCCGTATTTCATCAGTACTTTTTTCTGTATTTACCCAAGAAATATTACTTCTTGGCGTCATTATACTTCTAATAGATCTCCCTGCTAACGTTAAAACACCATTGATCATATATCTTTCTTCTTCTTTAAATGTCTCTATTTCTGGTGAAGATGGAATAGATTTTATCTTATGATTATTATCATTGATCTTTTGTTTTTGTTGTGTATTATTTTTTTCTCCTATCATTAAACGTAAAATAGCTTCAGCAGCTCTTTGTCTCATAGGTCTTCTAGATTGATTTTTCATAAAATTATGACGAGCTATTTGATTAAAAATTTCTATTAAAATAGAAAAACCTATTGCAGCGTATAAATAACCTTTTGGTATATAAAATTTTAATGCTTCTGTTACTAAACTAAAACCAATCATTAATAAAAAACTTAAACATAGTACTACTACTGTTTGATGAAGATTAATAAAATTAGTTAAAGTTTTTGATGCAAATAACATGAGAATTGTTGCTAATATAACAGCTATCATCATAATCAATAGCTGATTTACCATACCGACTGCTGTTATTATAGCATCTAATGAAAAAACAGCATCTAATACGACTATTTGAATTACTACAGCCCAAAATCCAGCATAATTTTTATTTTCTGAACTTTCATGATGATTACTTTCCAATCGTTCATGTAATTCCATTGTAGTTTTAAACAATAAAAATAAACCACCACATAAGAGAATAACATCACGTATTGACAAAGAAAAAAAATTATTATGAATAATGGGAGAAGTTAATGTTACTACCCAAGATATTAATGATAGCAATGCTAAACGCATTATTAACGCTAATCCCAAACCAATCAAACGTGCTTGATCTCTTTGATTAGGTGGTAGTTTTTCTGATAAAATTGCTACAAAAATTAAATTATCGATTCCTAATACTACTTCTAGAATAACTAGAGTTAACAAACCTGCCCAAGTTGACGGGTCTAAAAAAAACTCCATCAGAAAAACTCCGTAAAAAAATAGGACAGTATATATTCAAGTTTTTCTAAAAATACATCATGTTAGACTTTTCAAGTGCTATATTTTTTGATTATATTATTTAGAAAATTTTTGAATAAAAGTTAGGTCATATATGAATGAATATATTTTTGATAGAATGCATTTGTATAATTAAAACTTAATATAAAATTTGAAGTAATTTTGTACAATTTAATATATTAATTTTATAATTAAACTTGCTAAATATTAATAGATTTTTCGAGGTTAAAAAAAAAGATTTTAAAAAATTTTATACGATATTATTTTCTTGAAAAATTTAGAAATACGGTCTTCTGGATTTATATACTAGAAGGCTTTTAAATATTTTAATTTATGTAGGAGAAATATTCACTACATCTGAACGTTTTTTAGTATCTTGAATATTACATGCGACATTTTTGTCTTCAGTGAACGTTTTAAATCCGTGTTTTTGCATGAAATAAAAATGAATAAAAGACATTTTTACTGCCATCTGATGGGGTAATAAAACCAAAACCCTTAGACTCGTTGAACTACTTAACTTGACCTCTAATCTGAATCAGATTATATAAATTCCTTAAAAAAGTTTTATTTTTTAAAAATTGTATAGAAAAGAATGTTATTCTTATTAGACACAAATTTAAAATTGGGAAAGAGAGATTTTATCAAATTTTTTATTCTAAACTTTTTACAGTTTAAAATTTTATGTATCAATAAAAATTATATCTTTTGTTAACTAAATTTAAATCAGAAATTAAAATTTAACAATAGTTATAATATTTTATATTATATGATTTTTTTATAAAAAACAAGTTTTTTTATATTATAGATAATTATTATTTTTTTTATTCTCCTAATAGAAATTTTATTTTTTTCTATTAAGAGAAAAGCTTTTATTACATATATTCTTGATTACGTAATGCTTCTATTCGCTTATCTAATGAAGGATGAGAAGCAAATAATTTAAAAAGAGAATGAGATTTTCCATTTATACATAATGCAATCATATTTTCAGATTCTTGAGGTTCGTAACTTGTTTTTAGACGTTTTAAAGCGGAAATCATTTTTTCGCGACCTACTAATTTTGCCGAACTAGCATCAGCATAAAATTCTCTGTTTCTAGAAAACCACATTGTAATGACGCTAGCTAGTATACCAAACACTAATTCTAAAAATGTAGAAATAAGAAAATAAATGAATGGATTTTTTTCTTCTATATTATTGTCATCTCGATTATTTGATATTACACTACTTATTATTTGTGACAAAAATCTAGATATAAAAATTACAAAAGTATTTACTACTCCCTGTACTAGTGTCATAGTGATCATATCACCATTTGAAATATGACTAATTTCATGAGCAATAACCGCTTCTGCTTCATTACGAGTCATATTTTCTAAAAGTCCTTTCGAAACAGCAATTAAAGCAGAGTTACGACGAGCACCTGTTGCAAAAGCATTAATATCCGGTGCTGTATATATAGCAATTTGCGGCATTATAATGCCTTTTTTTATAGATTGTGAACGAACTGTATTGATAAGCCATTGTTCTATTTCATTACGAGGATGTGTAATAATTTCACCATTAACAGAACGTAATGCAATCCATTTTGATAAAATTAATGATACAATAGAACCTCCAAATCCAAATAGTCCTGATATAGTTAGTAGGCCATAAATACTATGAGAATCAATACCTATAAAACTAAGTATCAGACTAAATATTAACATAACTGCTAAATTAGTTAATAAGAAAAGAATAATACGCATCATAAAATATTATTTTCCTCCGTTAAAAAAACAAATATTTTAAAAATTTATTTTGTTTTTTTATATATAAATATATTATATTTCTTTTTGTAAGATTGAGAAATTGAATTTTCAAGCTAACATAATTATCTTGATTAAGTCAAGATAGATAATACTTTAATTAAATTCATACCAAACACGATTATCATTAAAGAGCAATAAATTTGAATTTTCTGGACCCCAGGTACCAGATTGATATAATTGAATGTTACTATTTTTTGTTTTTTTCCATGCATTTATAATTGGATCAATCCATTTCCATGATTCTTCTATTTCCTCACGAGATACAAATAAAGATTGTTTTCCCCTCATACTCTCTAAAAGTAATCTTTCATAAGCATCAATTAAATTTTTAGAATTTTTTTTCGAGAAATAATTAGATTCAAATTGAGAGTTTTCTAGTTTATATTCTGAATTTAATCCTGGCATTTTATTTAAAAAATCAATTTTAATATTTTCATTCGGTTCTAAACGTATGATCAATTTGTTTTGAAACTCCCGCAAATTTGAATTTTTAAATAAATTTACAGGTATTTTTTTAAAAACAACTACTATTTCAGAATATTTATATCGCAAACGTTTACCTGTTCTTAGATAAAATGGAACACCAAACCATTTTTTATTTTCAATATTTACTTTAATAGCTACGAAAGTTTCAGTTTGGCTATTTTGATTTGCACCTTCTTCTTTTAAATAAGAAGGTACGTTTTTCCCTTTAATATAACCTTCAGAATACTGACCTCTAACAGTATGAGTACTTATGTTTTTTTCATTAATAGTTTTTAAAGATCGCAATATTTTTAATTTTTCATTTTGTACATTTTTAGCTGTAAGATTTTTTGGTTGTTCCATTGTAATAATAGCTAAAATTTGTAAAAGATGATTTTGTACCATATCTTTCATTTGACCTGTTGTATCAAAATAACTCCATCGACCTTCAATACCTACTTCTTCAGATACAGTGATTTGAATATGGTCAATCACATTATTATTCCAACAATGGAAAAAAAATGAGTTAGCAAAACGTAAAGCAAGTAAATTTAATATTGCTTCTTTGCCAAGGTAATGATCGATTCGAAAGATTTGTGATTCTGAAAAATATTGAGAAATTTGATTATTGATGATTTTTGATGTTTTTAAACAACTACCTAGTGGTTTTTCTAAAATAATACGCGATGACTGAGGATTCAAATTGGCGTTTTTTAAACCTATAAAAATAGAGTTCAACGTATGAGGAGGCATAGCACAATAGTAAATGATTGTATTTTTTTTTTGATCTAATATTTTTTGTAATCTAATAAAATGTAATTTTTCATAAACATCAATATTACAAAAATTTAGACGAGAACTAAACTTTTTCCAAATAACACTATCAATTTTTTCATTTAAAAAATTTTCTATTGCTGTTTTAGCTATTTTTATATATTCTGGTATATTCCAATCAGCACGACCTGCTCCAATAATTCGTGTGTTTTTATGCATTCT
The DNA here is from genome assembly GCF_001700895.1 of Buchnera aphidicola (Diuraphis noxia). NCBI lineage: Bacteria > Pseudomonadati > Pseudomonadota > Gammaproteobacteria > Enterobacterales > Erwiniaceae > Buchnera > Buchnera aphidicola. Next base: position 354,960 of record NZ_CP013259.1, on the reverse strand, counting down.
ATTTGATTTTTCTAGTTTATATAAAGCAGGTAATAATTTTCTTTTTGACAAATCTCCTTTTGCGCCAAAAATTACTAAATCACAAGCTTGATTTGTTTCTATAATCATAATCTTCTCTTTATTAAAAATTTATATTTTAATATTAAAATTTTTAACGTAATAATTTAAGACAATATTTTTTTAAAATATCATAAAAATTTTAAATTTTAAAAAATACTGTTATTTCATGTTCTAATTTTACTAAATAACTGTGAAAATACAAATAAATATTTTAACCATTGTTGCTATTCAATATAAATTAAAATACATTAAAAAAGAATTTATGTTAATTTGTAGATATTTTGAAAAAATTATTTTGAAAAATGTTAAATATTAAAAGGGTTTTTTTATGTTAAATCGTTTAAGAAGAACAAAAATTGTAGCTACCTTAGGTCCATCTACAGATATTGATAATAATCTTGAAAAAATCATTCGTTCAGGCGTAAATGTTTTGCGATTAAATTTTTCTCATGGTTCAGGTATTGAACACAAATTAAGAGCAAAACAAGCAAAAAAAATTATGATTGATTTAAATTGTCATATTGCTTTACTTGGCGATTTACAAGGACCTAAAATTCGTATTTCTAAATTCAAAAAAAATAAAATTTTTTTACAATATGGAGAAATTTTTATATTAGATGCTCTTTTAGAAGAAAAAAATGGTACTGAAAAAAGAGTAGGGATTGATTACAAAAAATTACCAAATGATTTAAAAAAACATGATATTCTATTACTAGATGACGGAAAAATACAGTTAAAAGTAATAAAATTAAATGAAAATGAAGTAGTTACTAAAGTAATAATAGGTGGCGTTCTTTCGAATAACAAAGGAATTAATAAATTAGGTGGTGGTTTATCAGCTAATTCTCTTACTGAAAAAGATGAAAAAGATATTATTTTGGCATCTGAAATTGATGTAGATTATTTAGCAATATCATTTCCTAGATCTAGTGATGACTTAAATAAAGCTAGAAAGTTAGTAGAACAATCTGGTAGTAATGCTAAAATTATTGCTAAAATAGAACGTGCTGAAGCCGTAATGAATCAAAATACTATAGAAGACATAATATTATCTTCAGATGGAGTTATGATAGCTAGAGGGGATTTGGGTGTAGAAATTGGTGATTCTGAATTAGCAGGTATTCAAAAAAAAATAATTAGAACTGCTAGACAATTAAATCGAATAGTTATTACGGCAACACAAATGATGGAATCTATGATTATTAACCCATCACCTACTCGTGCAGAGGTAATGGATGTGGCTAATGCTGTTTTAGATGGTAGTGATGCAGTTATGCTTTCGGCTGAAACTGCATCCGGAAAATATCCATCAGAAACTGTGATGAAAATGGCTAAAATTTGTAAAGGTGCAGAAAAAGTTCCGAGTATTAATGTTTCTAGACATCGTCTGAATGATATATTCAATAATATTGAAGAAGCAATTGCTATGTCAGCGATGTACGCGGCTAATCATTTAAAAGGTATTACAGCAATTATAACCATGACCGAATCAGGTAATACTGCATTAATGACTTCTAGGATTACATCTGGTTTACCTATTTTTGCTTTATCAAAAAATATAAAAACCTTAAATTTAACTAGTCTGTACAGAGGTGTTACTCCTATATATTTTGACAGTAAATATGATGGTCTTAAATTTACTAATGCAGCTGTTGCTTTATTGTGTAAAAAAGGATTTTTGAATAGTGGTGATTTAATTATTATCACTCAAGGTGATATTATAGGGAAAATTGGAAAAACTAATACTATAAAAATTTTAAAAGTTAAATAATTTTATTGAGAAAAAATTCATATTTTTGTTATCTAATCAAGTACTTTTTAATTTAAATATGCAAAATTTTTTTACTTTTTTAAAATATATGTTTTTCGTTTCTTAATTAATGTACTAGAATATTTAAGGATTTTATTAGTAGGATGAATGACATGTTTGTTAATCCGAATGGCATAATGTAAATGTAGTTGAGTGATTTGACCAGTATTACTAGATAAAGTAATTTTTTGACTAATTTTTACTATATCACTAGTTTGAACTACAATTTTATGAAGATATAAATATCGAGTTATATAATTTTTTTTCTTTTTAGCTCAATATAGAATCTATCTATTTTATCAAAACGTATTCTGAGAATTTTTTCGTTCACACTTACTAAAATAAATAAATGCACCTTGAAATATAGAACAATCTGATCTTAAATGATCAGCAATCTTATTAGTGATAAGATGCATACAATTTAAATTTAACTCGAAGAAAAAAATATTTTTTTCACAATAAAAAATTTATAAATATGTTTTTTTATATCCGTTAATATCATCAACATATTTATTAGATGCACATACAGAATAATATGTTATCCCAGAATTGTTTAATTTTACACCTAATAATATATTTTTTGATCTTTTAAATTATATTCAAAAATTACATAAAATCTACTACTAATACTTCATTGAAGATAATTTACTGTCTATTTTAGTGCTTGAATAATTTTATTTACCTTACATTGATGAAAACCTGAATGTAATGAATCTCTAAAGAGAGATACATTTTTTTGATACATATAGCTTTATGTATAATAATATTATTTTCTTTCAAAGATATTAAATCTTAAAAAGATATTTTTTTGGGTCAATAATTTTCTATAGTAATTTGATTAATTTGTCTAATTTTTTCATTTCCAAAATAAATACTGATCTATTTTAAGATTTTTTAAAAGTCATCTATTTTTTGAATTAATTGAGATATATCTTTTTTTATCTTTAATTTTTTAAATGTTAAAAATTTTTTCTTTTTTTATGAATTTTTGATCATATTTTGTAACTTTGTTGAAATAGTTTTTATTTCTGTGATTTGAATTATTTTTATTAGAAAATTTTTATATTGATTTTTCTTGTAATTTGAGTATTATTTAATAATATACATGCTATTTTAATGTTAATAAAGATCAGAATAACATTCTGATTAAATAGAGCATTTAAGACAACTATTTAGTAAATTTTCTACATTTTTTTTCTTAAAATATTTGAAGAAGCGAATCGATTAACGAAATAAAAAAAGAAAAATAAAAAATTTATGTATTCATTTAAAATTAGAAGTAATTTTATCTCAATATTAAAAATGTTTTCTTAATTTTAATATTTGTTTGAATATTTAAAAATATCCTTTATAATATTGTAATTTTTTATAAAAAATTTCTTAATAACATGTTAGAATTTATTAAATTAAGCAATGTCTATGTCAATTTTTCTAATCGTTCAATTCTTTCCAATATTTCATTGTCATTAATTCCTAATCGTATTCTTACCTTGATTGGACCGAATGGAGCTGGAAAATCTACTTTAGTGCGTGTTATTTTAGGTTTAATAAAACCTAATTCAGGAAAAATTATTCGTTCCAATAATTTATCTATAGGTTATGTACCTCAAAAACTATATTTTAATAATTTACTGCCTATTACAGTCGAAAGATTTATGAAGTTATCCCAATCAACTAATAACACAATAACAATATTAAAAATCTTAAAAAAAGTTAAAGTAGAATATCTTAAAAAACGTCAATTAAAAACTTTGTCAGGCGGAGAAATGCAAAGAATTCTTTTAGCTAAAGCTTTGTTAAATAATCCTAACTTACTTGTTTTAGACGAACCTACACAAGGAGTGGATGTAATTGGACAATCTGCTTTATATGAATTAATTAATCAAATCAAATATAAATTACAATGTTCTGTTCTAATGGTTTCTCATGACTTAAATTTTGTCATGGCTCAGACTGATGATGTTATTTGTTTAAACAATCATATTTGTTGTTCTGGTACACCAGAAATTGTTTGTAAAAATTTAGAATTTAATTCTATCTTTGGTGTAAAACATGTAAGAGATTTTGCTGTTTATCATCATAATCATAATCATATTCATAATTTTTAAAAAATATTTAATTAACAGAGTGATTGTTATGTTTGAATTAATTTTTCCAGCATGGTTAGCCGGCATTATACTAGTATTGACAACTGGTCCATTAGGTTCATTTATCGTTTGGCGTAAAATGTCATCTTTCGGTGATACTTTATCGCATTCTTCTTTTCTAGCTTTAGCTATATCTACACTTTTTAACATTAGTTCTTTTTATTTTGTTTTTTTTTTCATTAGTTTTCTTTCTATTTTTTTAGCTTGGTTAGAAGAAATATCACCTTCTTCATTAGACAGTATATTAATTATCATGTCACATACATCAATATCTTTAGGAATCGTTTTCATTAGTTTAATATCTAAAAATTACCAGAAAGTAGAAATTCCGAATTACTTATTCGGTGATTTATTAGCCGTAAAAAAATCTGATTTAATATTTATGATAATAGGCACTGTAATAATAATTAGTATTCTAATTTATCGTTGGAATTCTATTTTATTAGCGACAGTTAGTAAAGAATTAGCACAAATTGATGGGATAAATATTTTTTATACTCGTTTAACAATTATGCTTATGAGCGCTTTCACTATATCTATGGCTATCAAATTCGTGGGAGCGTTACTAATTACTTCGTTGTTAATCATTCCTCCAGTTACTGCTCAACATTTTTCTAAATCACCAGAAAAAATGGTGTTTTTTTCTATTTTAATAGGTATCATATCTGTTACAGGAGGAATATTTTTTTCTGCTTTTTATGATATACCAGCTAGTCCTTCTATAGTTTTATGTTCTTCTTTACTTCTTTTATTAAGTAATATAAAACATTCACTTTTTAAAAAATTCATTAAAAAATCAAGATGATGTTTTTTCTATAATTTTTATACCTAACTCTTTTAATAACGTATTATTAGATATGCTGGGAGAGTCAGTCATTAAACAACTTGCTGATGTTGTTTTTGGAAAAGCAATCACGTCTCTAATATTTTTACTGTTAGTTAAAAGCATCACCATTCTATCTAATCCTAAAGCGATTCCTGCATGTGGAGGCGCGCCATATTTTAAGGCTTCTATTAAAAAAGAAAACTTTTCTTTTTGAACTGATTTATCTATTCCAATTAGATCAAATATCTGTTCTTGCATCTTTGAATTGTGAATACGAACTGATCCTCCACCAATTTCATAACCATTTATAATTAAATCATAACTATCTGAAATAGTAGATTGAGGTACGTTTTTGAGGTTTTTTATATTATTTGCCTTTATAGCAGTAAAAGGATGATGAAGCGAAGATAAATGTCCATCTTTGTCTTTACTAAACATAGGAAAATCTACAATCCACAAGGGTTTCCAAGTATTTTTTTTAGTAATATTAAAATCATGTCCTACTTTTAAACGTAACATACCGAGAGATTTATTAACAATAAATGCTTTGTTGGCCACTAAAAACAATATGTCTCCATCTTTAGCATTAGTTTTTTTTAATATTTTTGTAAATATTTTTTTATTTAAAATTTTTTTCATTGAACTATCAAATTTTTGATCTTTGCAAGAATTTTTGATTTTAATGTAAAATAATTTATTGATATGATACTTTTTTAAGTATTGACTATAATTATCGATAGATTTACGACTTAGTTTTGCACCTCCTGGAATACATAATAATGCTATTTTATTATTTTCTTTACTATCTATATTAAAAAAAAACATAGAGTTTTTATCCATAAAAATATTAGATACATCAATAATTTCTATTGGATTGCGTAAATCTGGTTTATCTGTTCCATATTTTTGCATCGAAGTATTAAAAGATATCGTAGGAAATTTACTTAATTTAACATTTTTTATTTTAAAAAAAATATTCTTTATTAATTTTTCTATTAAATTACGAATTTTTTTTGCATTAACGAAAGACATTTCAATATCGATTTGAGTAAATTCAGGTTGTCGATCTGCTCGTAAATCTTCGTCACGAAAACATTTTACTATTTGATAATATTTATCAATTCCAGCAATCATTAATAATTGTTTAAATAATTGAGGAGATTGTGGTAAGGCATAGAATTTTCCATGATGATTGCGACTTGGTACTAAATAATCTCTAGCACCTTCAGGTGTTGATTTTGTAAGAAATGGAGTTTCAATTTCTAAGAAATTTTTTTTTGTCATAAAATTTCGTATTAAAGAATTAATTTTACTTCTGACTTTAAGATTTTCTAAAATATCAAATCGACGTAAATCTAAATACCTGTATTTTAATCTTAGATCATCATTTTGATTATCATTTAGATAATCTAATGGTAATGGCTTTGAAGTATTTAAAATAGTTAAATTATGTGCTAAAATTTCTATTTCTCCAGTATTAATTTTAAAATTTTGATTTTTTGTGTCCCTTTTTTTCACTACTCCAACAATTTGAATACAAAATTCATTTCGTAAAGTTATAGCTTTTTTAAAAACAACATTATTTTTTGATTCAAAAAATACTTGTATTAGACCAGTATAGTCTCTCATATCCATAAAAATAAATGGACCAAAATTTCTTATCTTATGTACCCATCCGCACAATTTAACTATTTTATTTAAATCAAATATTCTTAGTTTTCCACAATATTTAGTACGCATAAACTCTCTTTGACTATTTTTTTTTAAAAAATTGATTATATCTTTAAAAATTATCTAGTTAATTATTAATTTTTAAATATAGAAATTAATTTTTTTAACGACTCCTAAAAATAATTCTTCCTTTAGTTAAATCATATGGTGTTAACTCAACAGTAACTTTATCACCTGTGAGTATTCGAATATAATTTTTCCTCATTTTGCCTGAAATATGTGCAATAATAATATGTTTATTTTCCAATTCAACACGAAACATCGTATTTGGTAAAGTATCTATTACTATTCCTTGCATTTCAATGTTTTCTTCTTTAGTCATGTTTTTCTCTTTAATACCGATATGTTTAAAAAGCACATAAAATGTGTACTATATCATAGTATCAGATACTGATCATATTGACTAGTCTGTTTTAAGCATGTTAATATTTTCTAGTTTTTTTAAAACTCTCAAGAGTTTTTACTTAGATAACGTTCGCTATCTAATGCCGCCATACAACCACTGGCAGAAGACGTAATTGCTTGTTTATATACATGGTCTATTACATCACCTGCGGCAAAAACACCAGGAACACTTGTTTGAGTATAATTACCATGTTCGCCATATGATACTTTAATATAACCATTTTCCATTTTTAGTTGGTTTAAAAAAATATTAGTATTAGGAGTGTAACCAATCGCAATAAATAAACCAGAAATTTGGAGATTCAGATATTGTTTTTCTTTTATAGAATGTTCCTTGATAATTTCTAAGTTAGTAACTCCACAATTGTTGCCTAGAATATTTTTTATTGTTGATTTTAAATGTAATATCACTGTATTATTTTTTATTTTTTTTTGTAAACGACTAACTAAAATTTTTTCAGCTTTAAAATCAGTACCACGATGAATTAAATAAACTTTTTTGACAAAATTTGATAAATATAATACTTCTTCTATTGCTGTATTCCCTCCTCCTACTACTGCAACTTCTTTGTTTTTATAGAAAAACCCGTCGCATATAGCACATGTTGAAACTCCTTTTCCTTTAAATTTTTTTTCTGATTCTAATCCTAAATAACGAGGATTTGCTCCAGTTGCAATAATCACTGAATCTGCAGTATATTCATTATTATCTCCTATCAAAGAAAATGGTTTTTTTTTAAAATTTACTGAATTTATGTTATCAGATATAATTTCAGTATTAAATTTAATAGTATGTTGACACATACGATTCATTAATTCCAAACCAGAAATTGTATTAGCATCTCCGGGCCAATTTTCAATTTCATTAGTATTCATTAATTGACCTCCTTTATTTTTTCCTGTGATTAAAACAGGATTTAAATTTGCTCTCGAAGCATATATAGCAGCGGTATAACCTGCTGGTCCAGAACCTAAAATTATCAATTTCGTTTGTTTGACATTTTTCATATTTAATATCTCGTAAAAAATATTTTTAACTATTTATAAAATATACAAATATATTTTTTATTATATTTTGCAGAATATAGAATATATTTTAACATGTGTATAAATTTTACAAAAATAAATATTTTAATACAAATTATAAAAAATTTTTTAATATCAATTAAAAAAAGCAATACTCTTCATTAAATTACAAATTTTTCAATTTTTATTGTAAAATAGTATTTATTAATAATTTAAATAAATAAAACATATTATGTTAGATCCTTCTTTATTAAGAAATAATTTAAATTTAATAGCAGAAAAATTACTAAAAAAAAATTATAAATTAGATATAAATAAAATATCTATGATGGAAGAAAAACGTAAAATCCTACAAATTGAAACTGAAAAATTACAAAATACACGTAATACATTATCAAATATTTTCAAAGATCGAAAAAGCAAAGATTTAAAAAATCAAATTGTGAAATTAAATAATAATTTAAATCATTTAAAAAATGAACTTAGTGTTTTAAAAGAAAAAATGCATAATTTTTACATGTATTTACCTAATATTCCGTTTGATGATGTTCCCGAAGGAAACATATCTCTAGATAATCAAGAAATAAAATGTTGGGGTCAAAAAAGGAAATATAATTTTGAAATTAAAGATCATGTAGAAATAGGAAAAAAATTTAATGAGTTAGATTGGCAATCGTCAGCTAAAATATCAGGATCAAGATTCGTTGTAATGAAAGGCCAGATGGCATTATTACATCGTGCGTTAAGTCAATTTATGTTAGATTTGCATATTTCAAAACATGGCTATCAAGAAACTTATGTACCTTATTTAGTTCGTCCTCAAGCGTTGTATGGAACGGGGCAATTACCTAAGTTTAGTAATGATTTATTTCATATCAATTTAATGGATAAAAATAGTTATATTTTAATCCCTACAGGAGAAGTGCCATTAACTAATTTATTTTTTAATCAAATTATTGATGAAATACATTTACCTATTATGTTAGTAGCACATACTCCTTGCTTTCGATCAGAATCATCTTCTTACGGACGCGATGTAAAAGGACTTATTCGATTACATCAATTTGACAAAGTAGAATTAGTTCAAATTGTTCAACCAGAAAAATCTATAGAAGTTTTAGAACAATTAACAAATCACGCTGAGACAGTTTTACAACTGTTAGATTTACCATATAGAAAAATACTGTTATGTTCTGGAGATATGGGTTTTTCTTCAGCTAAAACTTATGATTTAGAAGTTTGGTTTCCTTCTCAAAAAAAATATATAGAAATTTCTTCTTGTTCTAATATGACTGATTTTCAAGCACGTCGTACAAAAACTCGTTATCGTAAAAAATCTAATAAAAAAAATATTTTTGTACACACCTTAAATGGCTCTGCTTTAGCAATAGGAAGAACATTAGCTGCTATATTAGAAAATTATCAAAAATCTGATGGTCGTGTAGAAATTCCTAAAATTCTTCAAAAGAAATACATGAAAGGTTTAAAATTTATAAACTAATTTTTAATATTTATCAATATGATTGGTGAAATAATGCAAAGCATTTATAATTTTAGCGCAGGTCCATCGATGATCCCAAAAGATGTGCTTTGTCAAGCGAGAAAAGAACTTCAAAATTGGAAAGACTCAGGTTCTTCTATTATGGAAATTAGTCATCGTAGTAAAGAATTTATCCAAGTTGCTTTAGAAGCTGAAAACGACTTAAGAGATTTATTAAATATACCTGATTCGTACAAAGTATTATTTTGTCAAGGTGGTGCTAGAGGGCAATTTTCTGCTATTCCTATGAACTTATTAGGAAATGTAAAAACAGCAGATTATATAAATAGTGGATATTGGTCAAATTGTGCGTTTATTGAAGCTAAAAAATATTGCAATCCCAAATCTATAGTGATTAGTAAAAAAATAAATAATACAATTTCTCTTTTACCAATATGTCAATGGCATATAAATAAAAATGCAGCTTATATTCATTATTGTCCTAATGAAACGATAGATGGATTATCTATTTATGAAGAACCAATTTTTAAAAATAAAATAATAATTGGAGATTTTTCATCTTATATTTTATCTCGTCCAATTAATATTGAAAATTTTGATTTAATTTATGCAGGAGCTCAAAAAAATATTGGCCCTGCAGGTATAACTATAGTTATTATTCGAGACAATTTGTTAGAGTATTCTTCTACAAAAACACCTTCTATTTTAGATTACAAAAACATATCAGAACATCATTCTATGTTCAATACACCGCCGACGTTTTCTTGGTATTTATCAGGATTAGTTTTTAAATGGTTAAAAAAACAAGGTGGTTTAAAAGAAATTGAAAAGTTAAATCAAAAAAAATCAGATTTATTATATCAAAAGATTAACACTAGTGATTTTTATATTAATAATGTAGATATTAAACATAGATCACAAATGAATGTTGTATTTCATTTAGTAAAATCAGAATTAAATGAAATTTTTTTAAAAGAAGCTTCTGAATTAGGTTTAACTGCTTTAAAAGGGCATCGTATAGTAGGCGGGATGCGTGCATCTATTTACAACGCTATGCCATTAGAAGGTGTTATCTCTTTAGTAAAATTTATGTCATATTTTGAAAATCGATATGGATAAATTTATTTCTAAAATCATTAAGAAATCATATTTTTTGTTTTTATTTTAATTTAATTGAGTGTATATTCATTATGCAAAATTCTCTTTATTTAAAACCAATATCTTATATAGATGGAACGGTTTATTTACCAGGCTCAAAAAGTATTTCTAACAGAGTTCTACTGATTTCTGCAATGGCTAAAGGCACGACATATTTGCATAATTTGTTAAGTAGTCACGATACTGAATATATGTTAAACGCTCTTAAACAGTTAGGAATTAATTATCATCTATCGGATGATAAAAAAACATGCTGTATCAAGGGTATTGGTACATTTTTTCAACTAAAAACACCTATGAAATTATTTTTAGGTAATGCAGGAACTGCTATGCGTCCACTTTTATCTGCTTTGTCTTTATATAAAAATGATGTTTTACTAAGTGGAGATGAAAGAATGCATGAAAGACCAATACAAGATCTTGTTAATGCTTTAAAACAGGGAGGTGCTCTTATAGAATATAAACAAAATATTGGATATCCTCCAATACGAACACAAGGTGGATTTATTGGTGGGAGTATTGTTTTAAATGGAAATATTTCTAGTCAATTCTTAACTTCTTTATTAATTAGTGCTCCACTAGCTTTAAAAGATACGACGATTTTTATCAAAGGTAGTTTAGTATCTCAGCCTTATATAGATATTACACTTAATTTAATTAAATCTTTTTCAGTAAATATTGAACATGATTCTTATAATGTTTTTTATATAAAAGGACAACAACAATATAAAACACCAGGAAATTATACAATTGAAGGAGATGCTTCATCAGCGTCATATTTTTTAGCAGCTTCTGCAATCAGAGGTGGTTCTGTCAAAGTTATTGGTATAGATAAAAACAGTATACAAGGTGATATACGTTTTGCAGATATCTTAGAAAAAATGGGTGCAATTATTAATTGGGGTGATAATTTTATTAGTTGTACTCGAAATAAATTATATGCAATAGATTTAGATATGAATCACATTCCTGATTCTGCAATGACGATTGCAATCGTAGCATTATTTGCTAAGGGAACTACAACTATTAGGAATATATATAATTGGAGAGTAAAAGAAACTGATCGTTTGACTGCGATGACTATAGAATTAAAAAAAATTGGAGCTATAGTACAAGAAGGTGAAGATTTTTTATCTATTACACCACCTGTTCGTTTTAAGTATTCTAATATTGAAACTTATAACGATCATCGTATAGCTATGTGTTTTTCATTGATATGTTTATCTGGAACTGCTGTAAATATTATAAATCCTAGTTGTACTTCAAAAACTTTTCCCTCTTATTTTAAAAAATTTTTATCTATAAGTAAAACTGTATAAAATTTCTCGAGAATACTTTTAACTAACATGTTCTTTTAAAATATAGTTTAATGAATAACATAATTCCTGTAATTACTATCGATGGTCCTAGTGGTGTAGGTAAAACAACGATATCTAAAATAATAGCTAATAAATTAAAATGGTCTATTTTAGAATCAGGTAAAATTTATCGATTACTAGCATATTTAATTGTCAGTAAAAATATTACTATATTAGAAGATAATATCATTCCATTGATGAAACATTTAGATATTTTATTAAAAAAAAATTTACGACATAACAATGAATTCATAAAATCTGAAAAAATTAGCAACATTGCTTCTCAATTAGCATCTTTTCCGAAAATTAGAAAAATATTGTTAAAAAAACAAAGAGTATTTCGCGTTTATCCCGGTTTAGTAGCAGAAGGACGTGACATGGGTAGTATGGTTTTCCCAGACGCCATAATAAAATTTTTTTTAGATGCTAATTTACGAGTACGCGTCAATAGAAGAATGTTAGAATTAAAAAAAAATAATTGCTATATAAACTTTAAAAAATTATCTGTTCAAATGAATTATCGTGATAAATGCGATCGAAATCGTTTATTTTCTCCTTTATGCGTGCCAAAAAATGCTATAATATTAGATTCTACTAATATGAGTTTATCACAATTAATTTCAATTTTTATGGAACATATCATCAAAATCGTAAAAATATAAAAAGATTAATTAAAATATTACACTCTTTAATAAGGATTATTATAAGATATATAAAACAAGCTCATTTCAACATGATGTTAAAATGAACATTTAAAAAATATTTTTAAAAATTATCAATTATGAATGAATCATTCGCTCAATTATTTGAAGAATCTTTAAAAGAAATCAAAACTCGTCCAGGGTCAATTATCCGAGGAACTATCATTTCTATAGAAAAAGATATTGTTTTAGTAGATGCCGGATTAAAATCTGAATCTGCTATTCCTATTGAACAATTTAAAAACCCACAAGGATTAATAGATGTTCATGTGGGTGATGAGGTTGATGTAGCTTTAGATGCTATTGAAGATGGATTTGGTGAAACACTATTATCTCGTGAAAAAGCAAAACGCCATGAAGCATGGTTAGTATTAGAAAAAGCTCATGCAAATTCGGAAACAGTTATTGGTATTATTAATGGGAAGGTAAAAGGCGGTTTTACAGTTGAATTAAATGATATACGTGCCTTTTTACCAGGTTCATTAGTAGATATTCGTCCAATTCGAGAAACAATTCATATTGAAGGTAAAGAATTAGAATTTAAAGTCATCAAATTAGATCAAAAACGTAATAATGTTGTTGTTTCACGCCGAGCTGTAATTGAATCAGAAAACAGTGCTGAAAGAAATCAACTTTTAGAAAGTTTACAAGAAGGAATACATATTAAAGGTATTGTTAAAAATTTAACAGATTATGGTGCATTTGTAGATTTAGGAGGTGTAGATGGTCTTTTACATATTACTGATATGGCGTGGAAAAGAGTTAAACACCCAAATGAAATTGTCAATATAGGCGATGAAATTAACGTAAAAATTTTAAAATTTGACAGAGAAAGAACTCGGGTATCATTAGGATTAAAGCAATTAGGTAAAGATCCATGGATAGAAATTTCTAAACGTTATCCAGAAGGTACTAAACTAAATGGACGTGTCACAAATTTAACAGATTATGGTTGTTTTGTGGAAATTCAAGAAGGAGTGGAAGGTTTAGTACATGTCTCTGAAATGGATTGGACTAACAAAAATATTCATCCATCTAAAGTTGTTGCTGTAAATAATACAGTGGAAGTTATGGTATTAGATATTGATGAAGATCGTAGACGTATTTCTCTTGGTTTAAAACAATGTAAAGTAAACCCGTGGAAAGAATTTTCTGAAACTCATAAAAGAGGAACACATGTTTTCGGAAAAATAAAATCTATTACAGATTTTGGTATTTTTATCGGTTTAAATGGTGGAATTGATGGATTAGTACATCTATCTGATATTTCTTGGAGTATGTCTGGTGAAGAAGCAGTCAAAAAATATAAAAAAAGTGATGAAATTTCAGCTGTTGTTCTTCAAGTGGACGCTGAAAGAGAGCGTATATCATTAGGAATTAAACAATTACAAGAAGATCCTTTTATTACATATATTTCTAAACACAAAAAAAATGAAATTATTACTGGAATAGTTAAATCTATTGATAAAAAAAATATCATCATAAAATTGTCAGAAAATGTAGAAGGTGTTATAAAATTTCTAGATACATCTCGTTTAGAATATGAAGATTTAGTAAATAAATTAAAAATTGATGATAAAATTTTAGTAAAATTATCTAGTTTTGATCGTAAAAATAGAATAATTTATCTTTTAACTCACTTTTTAGACGAAAATGAAAAAAAAGAGATAACTAAAATATCTAATAAAAAAGAAAATAATGACATATTTTCTAATGTAATGAAAGAAGCTTTTAAAGCCGCTAAAAACACAGAATAAAAACTTTTTATTACAATAAAACACTTATTTTAAAATAAAAAATTTAGTCTTTTAGACCTATAAATACTGAGGATGTATGACGAAGTCAGAATTATTTGAAAGAATTAGTAAAAAAAAAATTCATATTTCAAATAAAATTATAAGACATGCCATAAAAGAAATATTAGAACATATGACAATATCTTTAGAAAAGGGACGAAGAATTGAAATAAGAGGTTTTGGTACCTTTTCTTTGCACTACCGTTCCTCTCGATTAGGTCGAAATCCTAAAACTGGAAAAACAATACAATTAAATGCTAAAAATATCCCTTATTTTAAACCAGGTAAACAATTACGAAATAGAACTAATACATATAAATAATATATTTTAAGAATTTAGAATAGAAACTAAGTATTTTTATAGGTTTTGATCAAAAAACTTAGTTTCTATAGAAAATTAAAATTATGTAGGTAAAAAAATGAGAAATAAATTAATTGTAGCAAATTGGAAATTAAACGGAAATATTGAATTAATCTCTAATTATTTGGATTTTTTAAAATTTAATTTACCGAATAATTTAAAAGATAATACAATTGTTATTGTTCCTCCTTTTGTATATTTAGAACGAATGTCTCATGTTGTAAACAAAATGAATATTTTTCTTGGAGCACAAAATGTAGATATTAATTTAAAAGGAGCATTTACTGGTGAAATTTCTGTTTTAATGTTAAAAGAAATAGGTGTGAAATATGTTATTATCGGACATTCCGAAAGACGATCTTTTCATAACGAAACTAATAATTATATAGCAAAAAAATTTCTTTTAGTTAAAAACTATAATTTAATACCTATATTATGTATAGGTGAAACAGAACAAGAAAAAAGAAAAAATCAAACGCAAAAAGTGCTGAAGGAACAACTAGATTGCATATTTAAAACATTAGGAGAATTAGCTTTTAGAAACACAGTTATTGCATATGAACCCATATGGGCTATTGGAACAGGTATTTCTGCTGATCCAAAATATGTACAAAATATACATCAATTTATTAGAAATTATATTGAAAAACATGATGTTTTAAGTAAAAATATCACTATTCAGTATGGTGGTTCTGTTAATTCTTTAAATATAAAAGATTTTATTATACAGCCAGATATAGATGGTTTTTTAGTTGGCAATGCTTCTTTAAATGTTCAAGAATTTTTAAAAATTATAGCCATGTGTATTTCTTATTTTACAAATGAATAAAATTTATTAATTCATAAAATAATTATAAATTTAGTATTTTATGCATCCAACCACCTAAAATGGCACCTAAAATAGGGCCTAAAACAGGAATTAAACAATATGAAAAACTATTGCCTCCAGTAAAAGATAATAACCCCCATCCAGTAAGACTTAAAAATATTTTAGGACCTAAATCTCGAGCTGGATTTAAACTCACATTACTTAAAGGGCTTATAGTTATATTGATTATGAAAACTAGTATTCCAATTAAAATAGGAGATATAGAACTATAAGATAGTAAGTAATTATTTTTTTTATTATTAAATTCTAATAAAATTATTATAAAAAATGCAGTTGTAAATATTTCAATTATAGAATTATAAATAAAACTATTATTATATTTAGGATAAATACAAAAAATAGATGCTAAAGAAACACTTTCTTGTGAACCTCTAATAATATTATTTTTTTCCTCAAACGAGATTAATATATTATAATAAAGATAATATATTAACATTGTAAAAATAAAAGCCCCAAAAATTTGAGATATTATATATGGAATCACTTTTTTTTTATTAAATTTAGAAGACAACCAAAAAAAAATAGTAATTGCTGGATTTAAATGAGCACCAGATATGGTATGACTAAGGTAAATTGATATAGACACACTTAAACCCAAAATACAACTTATTTCGAATTGATTCAAATGAACATTTGTTAATTTTGAAGCTGCTATAGAACTTGTTCCAAAAAATGTTATTAAACCTGTTCCAAAAAATTCAACAATACATTGTTTTATGATATTTTTTTTTTATAACAATTCATTTTTAAAGGCCTGTATACTTTTACCGAAAAAAATAGATAACACGAAGAAATACAAGCGCCGGAAATACCGGCACTGATGTTTATATTAGTATAACTTTTTAGCAGTAATTAACCAATCTTTTTTAAAAGTACGTTTCATATTTTTTAACGCATCTTTTATATCATTAAATACCATTTTTTCATTTTTGACTCCAACGCATTTTCCAGAATGACCTTGGATCAGTAATTCTACTGCATAAGCCCCCATTCGCGATGCTAAAATACGATCATACGCAACTGGTGCTCCACCTCTTTGAATATGTCCTAGAATTGTTGCTCTAGTTTCTCGATTAGTTTTTTGTTCAATATATCTAGCTAGTCTTTCTACATCACAAATATATTCTGTTATCGCGACAATAGCATGTTTTTTACCTTTTTTGATACCAGCTTTTATTTCCTTAACTAATTCTTCTTGTGTGTAGAGAATTTCTGGTAAAACGATAAATTCACATCCACCAGCAATAGCTGCTGCTAATGTTAAATCACCACAATATCGGCCCATTACTTCTACAATAGAAATTCGTTGGTGAGAAGTTGAAGTATCTCTTAAGCGATCAATAGCTTCTACAACTGTTTGTAAAGCTGTAAAATATCCTATTGTATAATCAGTTCCTGAAACGTCATTATCTATAGTTCCTGGAATGGTAATACATGGAATTCCCATTTCTGTTAATTTCATAGCTCCTATGTAAGATCCATCACCACCAATGACAACAAGAGCATCAATATGTTTTTTCTGTATATTTTTAATTGCAATAGAGCGTATATTTTTTTTACAAAAATCAGAAAATCTGGCTGATCCGAGAAAGGTTCCTCCTCTATTGATCATATCAGAAACACTATATCTATCTAGATTTATCATACGATTTTCATATAAACCTAAATATCCATCGTAAATCCCAAAAACTTCTAATTTTTCGCTCAGAGCCGTTCTTACAACACCTCTAATTGCAGCATTCATCCCTGGAGCATCTCCGCCACTGGTTAAGACTCCAATTTTTTTAACCATCAAAACCTCTTTTTTTTACTTCCAAAAATAAAATATTTTTTATATTTTATTCAGTTTGATATTTATTGTTAATAAATGTTTTGTGAGATGCAATCATATTATGAATATATATTTATATTGTATGATACAATTAATTCTTATTTTTAATGTATTTATATAAGATTAATATGGAAGTTTATAGGATTTGAAAATATATTTTTTCAATAATGAATATTATTTCAAGTAATACCATTTAATAGGCATATAATGTTCATTAAAATCAAAAACAATAGGTGTTCCAGTTGGAATATCTAAATTTAAAATTTCTTTATTATCGATTTTGTTTAAAAATTGTATTAAAGCTCGTAAAGAGTTTCCATGAGCCACAATAAGTATTTTTTTATTTTCTTTTAACTTGGGATAAATAATTTTTTTCCAGTAAGGAATCACTCGTTTTACGGTTGTTTTTAAACTTTCACCTAATGGTATTTGATGTATATTTAAATTAGAGTAACGTATATCGTTTTTTGGAAAACGTTGGTCTGTTTCATCAATTTTTGGAGGAGTAATATCAAAACTTCTTCTCCATAAAGTTACTTTTTTTTCTCCGTATTTTTGACTTACTTCATTTTTATTCAATCCTTCTAAAGCCCCATAATGTCTTTCATTTAAACGCCAAGTTTTTTTTACTGATAACCAAGGTTGATTTAATTCATCTAAAATATATCTTAGCGTATATATTGCTCTTTTTAACATTGATGTATATGCATAATTAAAAAAAAATTTTTTTTTCTTTAATAAAATCGCAGCAGATTTTGCTTCTTTTTTTCCTTTTTCACTTAAATTTGCATCATACCATCCAGTAAATTTATTTAATTCATTCCATTCACTTTGACCATGTCTAATTAAAACTATTTTATGAATTTTCATGTTTTTCTCTAACATTATGTAAAAGTATTATTTCAAAAAAAATGTTTTTTTGAAAGTTAATATAAATTCTTTCAAATTAAAATTTTATATTGACAATTTAAAATTAAATCAATTGAATTGAAAATATTTATAAGTAGACTAATTCTTTAAAAAAAATTTATTTTATGTAATAAAAGTATAGTTTATTAAAAATAAATTTACTGAACTGTTAAAATATACATAATAAAATATTTAAATATCGATTAGAATACGATCAAAATCTTCTAATATATTTTTTATAGTTACTAAAAAACTGACTGATTCTTTACCATCTATTAAGCGATGATCATAAGATAAAGCTAAATACATCATTGGAAGAATTTTAATTGCACCATTTACAACTATTGCTCTATCTTGAATAGCATGCATTCCTAATATAGCTGATTGAGGAGGATTAATAATAGGTGTTGACATTAAGGAACCAAAAACACCGCCGTTTGTAATAGTAAAATTACCTCCTGTTAATTCATTTATATTAATTTTATTTTGAGATCCCTTGATAGCAAATTCTTTTATTTTTTTTTCTATTTCTGATATTGACATAAGATTTGCGTTTTTTAAGACGGGTGTTATTAATCCCTTAGGTGTAGATACAGCTATACTAATATCAAAATTTTTATAATAAATTATATCTGTTTCATCTATAGATGCATTGATTTCTGGAAATTTTTTTAATGCATGAACTACAGCTTTAACAAAAAACGACATAAAACCAATTCGAACACCATGTGTTTTTTCAAAAATTTCTTGATATTTTTTACGTAATAATATTACTGATTGCATATTTACTTCATTAAAAGTCGTTAACATTGCGGTATTATTTTTACTATATAATAATCTTTCAGCAATTTTTTGCCGCAATCGACTCATTTTTACTCTGTTTTTAAACTCATTATTTTTTTGTATATAAAAATGATTTTCATTTAAAATGTTCGTAGTTAGTTTGTTTGCAGTGTTTTTAACATCATTTAAATTACTAATTTCTTTGTTTTGGTACATAGATTTATTAAGAATATTGTTGTTGCTTTGTATTCTCGTTAAACGTCTCATAGATGGTGTAAGATTTTTATTTGTTGTTTCAAAAGAATTTTTTATTTGTGCCGTTTTTGATATCAAATGTTCTTTATTTTCTAAAAAATCATTTTTTTTATTTATCTCAAAATGCTTTGAGTTTTCTGTTTGAATAAAATTAGACTCTTGTATTTTACCAATCACTTGAGTAGGTTTTACTATTTTCCCTTCTATTTCTAAAATTTTTTCTAATATCCCGTTACATGGTGATGATATTTCTATCATAACTTTATCTGTTTCAATATCTACGATATTATCATCAAAATTAACTACATCTCCTATTTTTTTATGCCATTTTGCAATTGTTGCATCATTAATCGATTCTGGTAAATCTGGAACAAGAATATCTATTTGTTTCATTCTTTATCCTGTTATTTTTAATTGATATTTAACGCATCACAAAGTATTTTTTCTTGTTGTGTTTTATGAATAGAAATATTACCAACTGCAGGTGAAGATGTAGATAAACGACCAATATATTTTAATGAAGCATACAATGGTAATAAATTTTTCAAATTATCTTTAATATAAAACCAACTTCCTTGATTACGAGGTTCTTCTTGACACCAGATAAAATCTTTTATATAAAGATAGTTTTCTAATATCTTTAATATTTCTTTTTTAGGAAATGGATATAATTGTTCAATTCGAATTAAAGTAATATTTATTATTTTGTTATCAGAGCGTTTTTGTAATAAATCATAATAAATTTTACCAGCAGAAAAAATAAGACGTACAGATTTTTTTATATTTTGGTCTATTTCATCTATAATTTTTCGAAATTTTCCATAAGCTAAATCGTTTAAAGAACAACTAGCATGTGGATTTCTTAAAAGTGATTTCGGTGTGAAGATAATTGATGGTTTATAAATATTATTGAATATTTGTTCTCGTAAAAGATGAAATATTTGTGAAGATATAGTAGGAATGAATATTCTGATGTTTTCTTCTGCACAAAGTTGTAAAAATCTTTCAATTCTAGAAGATGAATGCTCAGGGCCTTGTCCTTCATAACCGTGAGGTAAAAATAAGATTAAATTACATTTTTTATTCCATTTTTGTTCTCCAGAAACAAGAAATTGATCAATAACGATTTGTGCTCCATTAACAAAATCACCGAATTGAGCTTCCCAAATACATAATGTGTTAGATGGAAACAAAGAATATCCATATTCAAAAGCTAAAACAGCTTCTTCTGATAAAACAGAATCCCAAATATAAAACTGTCCTTGTTTTTTTTTAATATTATTTAATGGAACATATATAGATCCATTAATTTGATCATGAATAAAAGCATGACGATGAAAAAAAGTTCCTCTACTAACATCTTCTCCAGAAATACGACAAGAAATTCCTTGATCAAGAATAGTCGCATAAGATAATGTCTCTGCTGCCCCCCAATCAAATAATCTTAATTCTTTCGACATGTCTAATCTTTCTTCATAAATTTTTTTAACTTTTTTATGCATGTTGATTGACTGAGGAATATTATTTATTAAATAAAATAAACTTTGAAGATAAGACTTGTTTATAGAGATATTTTTAGATCTTTTTTTTGTTTTTGTTGAAAATAATTTACTTTTTTCATATTGAAAATCTATTTTTTTATTTTTTGAAAATATATTTTTTCCTGTATTTAATTTATCAGAATATTTTTTAATAATTTCTTGTGTTTCTGTTATAGTGATTATTTGTTTTTCAATTAATAATTTAGAATATATTTCTCTTACTGTACAATGATTTTTGATTTTTTTATACATAATAGGCTGTGTTACAGAAGGTTCATCTACTTCGTTATGTCCATGTCGTCTATAGCAAACTAGATCTATAAAAACATCCTTTTTAAATTTATTTCTAAAATATAGAGCTAATTGTATAGCAAAAATAGAGGATTCTATATCATCTGCATTAACATGGAAAATAGGTGCTTGAATCATTTTAGCGATATCAGTACAATATTGAGTAGAACGAAGATATTTAGGATCAGAAGTAGTAAAACCAATTTGGTTGTTAATGACAATATGAACAGTACCTCCTACTGTATAACCTTTTGTTTGAGACATATTTAATGTCTCTTGAGTTACACCTTGGCCAATTATAGAAGCATCTCCATGAATACTAATAGGTAAAACTTTATTATTATTTAATTGATCAATAGAAGCTCTTGCCATTCCTGAAATAACTGGATTAATTATTTCGAGATGAGAAGGATTACATGCCATTTTTAACATTATTTTATTTTGATTTTGAATTTCTGCTATACCTCCCATATGATACTTAACATCTCCGCTGTTTTTTTGAAAAATATTTTTATTAGAAAATTCATCAAATAAAATTTTAGGATTTTTATTGAAAACATTTACTAAAACATTTAATCTACCCCTATGAGCCATGCCTAATATTATTTCAGATATATTATGCTGTTTTGCATATTTTATTACTTCATGTACCATAGGAATTAATACTTCAGCACCTTCTAAAGAAAATCTTTTACTACCAGGAAATTTTTTTCCAAGGTGCTTTTCTAAAGTTTCAGCATAAGTTATTTTTTTCAAAAAACTTATTTTTTCTTTATTAGTCAATAAATCTTCATGAAAAAAGGATTCAATATAGTTAGTAATAGATTGTTTTTCTAATACATTATCTATATACATATATTCAAAACCAATTGAATTTAAATATTTATTTGATAAAATTGAATATAAATTTAAGATGTTTGTTTTAAATTTTGAATTGTTTTGAAATTTTATTTCGATATTTTGTTCCAATTCCGTTTTTTTTAGATTATAAAATTCAAGTGTTAAATCTTGAATTATTTTTTTTTGTTTCAATTCTAATGGATCAATATTAGCTATTTTATAGCCTTTCTTACGAAATGAATTAATTATATCATCTATTTTTTTTATAAGTAAAAGTCTCTTATCTTTTCTATATTCATCTTTAGAAAAATATTTTTTTTTAGAAATTTTCAAAAATGCATTATGCCAAAAAATATCGACAGATTGAGGGTTTTTTAAAAAATTTTTATATATTTCTTCTATGTAATTTTTATTATTTCCAGATAACCAAGAAGAATGTAACCAATATTCTATTTTTTTTTTATTCATTTTTTTCTTTTTAAAGGAATTTTTTTATGTTAAACGTTATAAAAATTTATAATTTTTAAAATTATGCGGGATTATGAATATCAATGAAAGTAACATCTAAATTATGTTTTTTAGATAACCATTTTCCTAAAGATTGAATACCATCTTTTTCAGTGGCATGATGTCCTAAGGCAAAAAAATGAATACCTAATTCTCTAGAGAGATGAATAGTGTCTTCTGAAATTTCACCTGTTAAAAAAGCATCTATTCCAAATTTATACGCTTGTTTAATAAAACTTTGTCCCTTGCCGCTACACCAGGCAATACGATTAATATATGGTGAACTATTTTCATGTAGATATATAGGACGTTTTTTATATATTTTTTCTATTTTTTTTGCAAATTCAAATCCAGTTGTTTGTTTTATAATGCCCCATAAAACATAAGGTAAAACATTACCTTTAATACAAATATTTAATTTTTTAGCAATTTGTACATTATTACCTAGTGTAGAATGAATATCTAAAGGTAAGTGCCAACTATATAAGTTTATATTATTTGAAAGTATTGTTTTTAATCTATTTCTTTTTATATTATGTATATATTGTGATTCATTTTTCCAAAAGTAACCATGATGTACTATTATCGCATTAGCTTTATAAAGTAAAGATTGATCTAATAATTTTTGACATGCAGTAACTCCTGTAATAACTTTTTTTATAATTTTAGCACCTTCAATTTGTAAACCATTGGGGACTATATCATCGTATTGATGAGAAAGTAGTTTTTTATTAATAATGTTTTCTAAAAAAAAATTATTCATTAATTTTCAAACCTATTTTTTATAGTAAAATCGTGCTTGATGAAATGCTAGCAAAAATTTTTTTCTACTATCATCATAATTTATAATAGGATGGGGATAATCTAATTTATAATTTGTTTTTTTTGACCATTCATGTGGTTGATGAATATATTTTCTTGGTACTACATTTAATTCTGGAATAAATTTTTTTATAAAATCTCCAGATTTATCAAATTTTTTTGATTGAAGATATGGATTAAAACTTCGTATATATGGCATGGAATCTGTGCCAATCGAAGCGGACCATTGCCATCCCCCATTATTTAGCGCTAGATCACCGTCAATTAAATTAGATATAAAATATTTTTCACCTTCTCGCCAATTTATTAAAAGATTTTTTACCAAAAAACTTGATGTAATCATTCTTAATCGATTATGCATCCAACCTAATTTATTTAATTGACGCATACCGGCATCTATTAGAGGATATCCTGTATTTCCTTCTTTCCATGACTGGAAATGTTTTACATTATTATTCCAATCAATGTTGTTTTCCCATTTTACTAATGATTGACATTTACTAAGTATAGGAAAACCAATTAATAAATGATAATAAAATTCACGCCATAATATTTGATTAAACCAAGCGCAATTGGACATAATATTTAAAAGAGAATTATTTTTTAATTTTAAAAGCATCATTAAACAACATCGAGACGATATGATGCCAGAAGAAAGATATGGAGATAACATACTAGTATAATTTAAAATAGGAAAATTTCTCTTAGATGAATATTCTTGGATTTTATTAGAACAAAAATATGTTAATCGATTAATAGCTGATTGTTCTCCAACAGGAAAAATTGTTTCATTAAACTGATAAGTTAATTTTTTAAAAGAAAAAGAATTCGTAAAACAATCTCTGTCAGATTTTCTTTTTTTCGGAACGGAAACACATTGCGGGATATTTTTATATAAATTTTTGACTATTTCTTTTTTGAAAAAAGAATATACTTTATATGTTGCATTTTTTCTGTTTTTGATATATTGATTTGAAATTAAAAGATTACTATGAAAACCTTTCATAAATATATTATGTTCAGACAGTTTCTTTTTTGCCAATAAATCTCTATTCCGTTCATTAATTTCATATTCATAATTATAAAACAAATTATTGATTTTATGGTTTTTACAAAAATCTATTAAATATTTTATAGAATGTAAAAAATCAGTTGATTCATGATAATGGAGAATAATATTTAATTTAAATAATGCTTTTTTCAAAGAAATTATATGATGATATATAAAAGATATTTTTCTAATAGATATAGAATGACTGATCCATTGTTGTGGGGTTGCAATAAATATACCTACAACTTTATCTTCATCAGATTTGCATGCTTCATATAAAGCTATATTATCGTATAATCTAAGATCATTGCGAAACCAAATCAAATTTTTTTGCATAATTTTTTATATTTTAATTCAAACGGTATGTTAAAAAACATTTATGTTACAAACATATGTAATATGTTTATCATACATTTTTTCGTAAATATTTTTTTAATTTTTTATCTTGTTTTTTAAAAAAATTCTTTATCTTTAATTAAATTAGATTAGAAAATATAATCGTAAACATATAGAAAAAATAGTTTTTAGATAAAAAGCAATATTAACATATATGTGATAAAAAAATAAAATATTAATTTTAAGAATATTAATGAAAAATTTTTGTTTTATGTCCATCATATTTTCTATAATCAACTAATATATTATTGATACTAACATAAACATATCTTATTAT
The DNA here is from genome assembly GCF_001700895.1 of Buchnera aphidicola (Diuraphis noxia). Classification (NCBI taxonomy): domain Bacteria; kingdom Pseudomonadati; phylum Pseudomonadota; class Gammaproteobacteria; order Enterobacterales; family Erwiniaceae; genus Buchnera; species Buchnera aphidicola. The sequence continues at coordinate 329,688 of NZ_CP013259.1, read as the reverse complement.
AGGTCATAAAAATGAAAAAAATAGGTCTTTTTTTTGGAAGTGATACAGGTAATACAGAAAATATAGCAAAATTAATTCAAAAATCTATCGGTAAAAATATTTGTATATTATATGATATTAGCAATTCTACTCAAAAAGATCTTGAAAAATTTGATTCTTTAATACTAGGAATTCCTACTTGGTATTATGGTGAAATTCAATGTGATTGGGATGATTTTTTACCAACTTTAAAAAAAATTAATTTTTCAGGTAAAACTGTAGCATTATTTGGATGTGGTGATCAAGAAGATTATAGTGAATTTTTTTGTGATGCGATAGGATTAATATACAAAGTCATTAAAGAAAAAAACGCTAAAATTATTGGAGAATGGCCTACAAAGGGATATTTTTTTGAAAAATCTAAAGCTTTGTTAAATAGAGAACATTTTGTAGGATTAGTTTTAGATGAAGATAGACAACCTGATAAAACTAATGAAAGAATTAAAAAATGGCTAAAAAGTATTCTTGCTTCATTTTAAATACAATAGAAAGAATTGTTAAAATTTTTTTAAAGATTAATATATTTGATATAATGTACAATAATTCAGAACAAACATCTTTTTATTTTTAAAAACTTTAAAAAAGACATTATATGAGTTTAAAAACAGATCATTTTAACTTGTTAAAAAGTATACCTCGAAAAAAACACCGGAATATTATTAAATTAAACAATTCTCATCTTCCATTTTTTGGCAAAGACGTTTGGACTTTATATGAATTATCTTGGTTAAATGAAAATGGTATTCCGGAAGTTGCTGTTGCTATATTGGAAATTCATGCAAGTAGTCTTAATATTATTGAATCTAAAAGTTTAAAAATGTATATTAATAGTTTTCATCAAACTAAATTTAGTCATAGTAAAAAGATTATGCAAGTATTAAAATCAGATCTTACTAATTGTATATGTGGACAAGTATCTATTAAACTTTTTACGTTAGATGATATTAACAATCAAAATATATCAAAATTTCAGGGTGTGTGTATAGATAAACAAAATATCAATATAAAATCTTATCAATACGATCCATCGCTCCTTATTTGTCATTCTAAAAACACCTTAACAGAATCTTTGTATAGTCATTTATTTAAATCAAATTGTCCCATAACTCATCAACCTGATTGGGCATCAATACAGATTATATATTCTGGAAAACAAATCAATCATTCTGCATTGCTTGCTTATTTAATTTCTTTTCGTGGTCATAATGAATTCCATGAAGAATGTGTAGAAAGAATTTTTCATGATATTTTAAGTATTTGTAAACCTAATGAGCTTACTATATACGCAAGATATACACGTAGAGGCGGGATTGATATTAATCCATGGCGTACTAATAGTATTTTTTTGCCTTCTATTATTCGAATGGCTCGACAATAAAATATTTATCATGTTTTACCATAAATAATATTTTTTTAGTATAAATGTTATTTTTTTGATGTTGTATAAAGCAGTATTAAGTTAAAAACTTAATACCGCTTATACATTCTAAATAAAAAATAAAACATATTTATCATTTATATATAATAAAAATATTATTTTACTAAATTCTTTAGTAAAATTTTAATAAAATATTTATTTTTCAGATACTAAATTAACTAAATCAAGGACTTTGCTAGAGTAACCTGTTTCATTATCATACCATGAAATTAATTTCACAAAATTTTTATTTAAAGCTAAACCGGCTTTAGCATCAAATATAGAAGTTAATTCTTCTCCATTGAAATCTGTAGATACCACTTCATCTTCAATATACCCTAAAACTCCAATCATTTCTTTTTCTGAAGCGTTTTTAATTACTTGACATATTTCTGTATAACTAGCTGATTTTTTATAACGAACTGTTAAATCTACAACAGATATATTTGATACTGGTACTCGAAATGCTATACCTGTTAATTTACCATTTAAATTTGGTAAAACTTTTCCGACAGCAATAGCTGCTCCAGTAGAAGATGGGATGATATTTTGTAATACACCTCGTCCACCTCTCCAATCTTTTTGTGACGCTCCATCAACAACTTTCTGAGTCGCTGTACTAGCATGTACAGTTGTCATTAAACCTTCAATAATACCGAAATTATCATCTATTACTTTAGATAATGGCGCTAAACAATTCGTAGTACACGATGCATTTGAAACAATCTTTTCTCCATTATATTTATTAAAATTAGCACCTTTTACAAACATAGGAATATCATCTTTAGAAGGGCCCGTAATAACTACTTTTTTGGCTCCAGCTAAAATATGTTTATAAGCTGTTTCTTTTGTTAAAAAAAGTCCAGTTGATTCGATTACTACATCAATTGATAAATCTTGCCAGTTTAACTGTTCAGGATCTTTTATTGCAGTAATTCGAATTTTTTTTCCATCTACAATAATGCTTTCCTTGTCAATTTCAATAATTTTTTTAAAAACTCCATGAGTAGAATCGTATTTTAACATATAAGCTATATATTCAGGACTTAATAAATCATTAATAGCTACAATTTCAATATTTTTACGTTTTTGGGCAAGTCGAAATATTACACGTCCAATTCGACCAAATCCATTAATGCCTATTTTAATAGTCATATTTTCACCATTTCATAGAAAAATTATTTTTTAAAAAATCAGGTATTTTTAATATTCTTTTAATATTTCACTCGGATTAAGACGTGAAGCATAATATGCTGGATACCAATTTGTAATAATACCTATAATTAAAATATTAATGAAAACAACAGATACATCAAATAAATTTAATTCTAATAAAAAAAAATTTTTGTAATAAATATTATCTAATAATATACTTTTTTTAAAAAAGTATTCTAAAAAAAATATTATGTTTTTAAAATTTAAAATACTGATTAAACTAAGAAAGATACCTATCATAGAAGATATAATTATAGATCTTATGCCATAATATAAAAAAATTATTTGAATAAGAAAATTATTAGCCCCCATACTACGTAGTATAGCGATTTCTTGAGTTTTTTTAGATATAGTCATTAATGAAATAGATGTAATGCTAAAACATGAGATAATTATTAGTAGTAACAAAAATAAATATATAATTGCTTTCATTACATTAATATCATGATATATATATTTATAATCATTAATCCAAGTGTATAAAAAAAGGGGCGTATGAATTTTTTTTGCTATATTGATAATAATTTTATTGGCATCAAATGGATTAAACATATATAACTCAATTTTATCAATATCATCTTCTCTAATAAGAAATTTTTGAAAAAATTCAAAAGGTATATATCCTATATTAGAATCTAATATACCATTTTCTTTGAATGTTCCTATTACCTCTAAAGAGAAATATTGTAAATTGAATTTAGTGAGGTTTTCTTTTTTATTGAAAACAATCAAATGAATTAAATCACCCGTTTGAATTGATAGTGTTTTTGCAAAAATTGATGAAATAATAATTTTATTATTTTTTTTTTTAAAAAATCAATATTTTTACATTGAACACAATTTTTTTTAAAATAATTTATATCTTTAAAACTTTTAATTTCAATCATTTTTACTGTATTTTTATAACTTAATAATCCATTTTTAATAACATAAGGTTCACAATATAAAATGTCCGGAGAAGAATTTGATATTTTTACTACATCTTTCCATCTTAATGAAGATGGTTTAGTTAATTGAATAATTCCATGAGGCACGCTAGATAAAATTGTTTTATTTAATAATGTGTGAAAACCATTTAATGCGCTTAAACTTATAATTAGTGCAAACACAGAAATAGATATTCCTATTTTAGATAAAATAGAAATTATCAATATTTTATTATTTTTATTTTGATTCAGGTATAATCGTTTTGCAATTAAAAATGGTAAAAAATTCATTCATCATATCTTTTTTTATTGGTTATTATAATTATATAGTTGACCATTTTTCATTTCGAATAAAACAGGTATTTTTTTTATTAAATTAACATCATGTGTAACAATTAAAAAAGATGTATCATAAGAACTATTAAATTCAAAAATTAAATTTAAAATGATATTAGCATTGTATTGATCTAAATTACCAGTAGGTTCATCTGCAATTATCAGAGAGGGTTTATTCACAAAAGCCCTAGCAATTGCAACACGTTGTCTTTCTCCACCGGAAATTTCAGATGGATATTTGTTTATTTTTTTTTCTAATTTAACTTTTTTTAACATTTGATATGCTATTTCTTCAGATTCTGATTTGCTTTTATTGCTAATTAACAAAGGAATGGCAACATTTTCTAATATATTGAATTCTAACATTAAATAATGAAATTGATAAATAAATCCTAGTTGTTTATTTCTGAACTGGGCAATTTTATTTGACGACATAGAATTTATTGAGATCCCATTTAAAAAAACATCACCAGAACTTGCTGCATCTAAACCAGCAAGTAAATGTAAAAATGTGCTTTTTCCTGAACCAGATTTTCCAATAATCGCTACTATTTCTTTATTATTTAATTGAAATGAAATTTCTTTTAAAATATTTATAGTTAAATCGCCATCTTTATAAAATTTAGTTAACTTTATGCATTTTATAATATTATTCATTGGATAAAATTTTAGCTGGATTTGATTTGATACTATTCAAAGCTGGATATAACGTAGCAAGGCTTGTAACTAATATAGATGCAATATTTACAAATAACACTTGATAGAGTGATATAATCACAAAAAAATCAATTTCACCAAAAAATATACTTATTAGAGATTTTAAAAAGTATTTCTCTTGAATTAATATAATACTAATGATTGTACCAAATATATTTCCTATGACAGCAGTACTAGAACCAATTATAACAAATATTAATATAATTTTCCAATTTGCTAATCCTTGTGACTGTAATATTGCAATACTATTTTTTTTTTCTATGGTATAAATAGTAAGACTAATAAATATATTAAAAATTGACACTATCAAAATCAAAATAAATAAAAAAAACATAATATATTTTTCAATAATCATTTCTTTGAATAATTCACCTTTTTGTGATTTCCAGTCTAGTAAAACAAAACCATTAATCAATTTTTTAATTTGATTAATATCTAAAGATAGCGGATTTTTAAACCACACGCGCCAACCAGTAATATAATCTTTAGAAAAATTTAATAAATTTAAACTATCTTCTTTATTAATTAAAATTTGATAATAATCAATTTCATTTTTAGTATAAAAAAAATCTATAACTTTAAATGTTTTTACAGTCACATTATTTTTTAAAAAAAAACTTTTCTTATTAGAAAAAGAAATTAATTTGATTTGATCTCCAATATGAATATTTAATTTTTTTGCTAATTCTAATCCGATAATTGTATTATATTTATTAGGATACAGTATATTTGAAATATTTTTTATATTATACTGATTAATGTTTTTATCGCTAATATTATCAACTCCAATTATTTCTCCTATACTGATATTATTTTTAGTTTTTAAAATAACTTCATGATTAATAAATTCAGAAAATTTTTGAAAGCTATATAAATTTAAGATATTTTTAGGAAATTCTGATTTATTAATATAATTATTTTTATTTGTAACAATTAAATGAGGAACAAAAGATAAAATATTTTTTTTAAAATTTTCTTCGAAACCATTAATTATAGACATAATGATAATAAGTGAAGCTATGCTAATAGCAATACTTGTAATAGACAAAATAATAGTTAATTTTTTAAATATTGGTAAATGAATATTCCATAAATAACGCAAACTAATAAATAAATATATAGGTTTATACATACATTACTTCTTAAATAAGAATATGTTATTTAATAAAAATTTTTTATATTTATTTCTATTTTAAAAAAATTAAAAAACAGATATTATGAAAAAACTATTTAAAATAAAAAAGATATACTATCATAGTATAAATAATAAATTGACAAAAATATTGTTAATAAATATTTTTAAACAGTGAAATTTGATAACATGAAAACATAATGAAATATTACATTGTTTCTTGTTTCATTTAAATAATAATAATGTTAAGTGAATACTTAATTAAATTTCGCATTTATATATTATAAAAATAAAATTTTATTCATTTAATATTTTAAAAACAATAAATTACAACTCAAACAGTTTACATCAAGATATTTAATTTCTTATATAATAACTAAAATTCTATTTTTGGAATAGAAAATACGAATTAAAATTTTAATCTTTTCTTTTAAAATACTTTCCTCAAATGAAAACCACAGAAAATCAAATTTTAAAAAACAAAAAACTTATTAATTGTAAATATAATACATTATCAAATGTTTTTCATGATTTTAATGATCAAAAAAAATTGAAGACAATTTTGTCTTTTTTACATAATTTTTCAGGAAAAATAATATTTTTTTTAACACAAAAACAATTTTTAAAAAAAATTTTAAATTTTTTAATGAAAAATAAAATTTATCCAAAATATGTAAAAAAAACTATTGAACTTGATAATAATATTAATTATTTTTATATGACACAAAAAATCGAAAAAGAATTTATAGATACAAAAGATAAGTTTTTGTTTATTTTTACAAAAGACTTATTACCACTAATTAATCATGAATATATTGTTAATGTGAAAAATAACATTAATAATTCACAAAATACTAATTTATCTCAATTTATTATAAATCATCCGATCATACATATTCAACATGGTATTGGGCGTTATCAAGGTTTAACTACTATAAAAACTGCTAGCATGCAATCTGAATATTTAATTATTTTATATGCAAATGAAGATAAATTATATATTCCTGTTTCATCTTTAAATTTAATTTCTCCGTATACAGAAACTTCAAAAGAAAATGCACCTCTTCATAAGTTAGGTGGTGATGAATGGAATAAAATAAAACAAAAAATTAATACAACGATATATGACCATGCTGCACAGTTATTAAATATCTATTCTAATAGAAAATCCCAAAAAGGATTTTTATTTAAAAAAAATGAAAAAATTTACAACATATTTTGTAAAGATTGTTTATTTGAAATAACAGTAGACCAAAAAAAAGTCATGAAATCTGTACTTCAAGATATGTGTAATTTTGTTCCGATGGATCGTTTAATTTGTGGAGACGTAGGTTTTGGAAAAACAGAAATTGCAATGCGAGCAGCTTTTGTATCTGTATCTAATAAAAAGCAAGTAGCTATTTTAGTCCCAACTACTTTATTAGCGCAACAACATTATGAAAATTTTAACAAACGATTTTGTAATTGGAATATTAATATTGAAATATTATCTAGATTTCAAAATAAAAAAAAACAAAATTTAATTTTTCAAAACACTGAAAATGGAACAATTAATATTTTAATCGGTACGCATAAACTTTTATTAAAAGAAATAAAATGGTATGACTTAGGTTTATTGATTATTGATGAAGAACATAGATTTGGTGTAAATCATAAAGAAACCTTTAAACAAAGACATCCTAATATTGATATATTAACATTAACAGCTACACCTATACCGCGTACTTTAAATATGACTATGATTGGTATTAAAGATGTTTCAATTATAGAAAAACCACCAGCTCAAAGATTAGCTATTAAAACTCTTATTGAAGAATATAATCCTTTATTAATCAGAAAGACGATATTACGCGAAATATCAAGAGGTGGACAAGTATATTATATATATAATAAAGTCAAAAATATTTTTAATATTGCTGAAAGATTATCAAAATTAATTCCTGAAGCTAATATTAAAATAGGTCATGGAAAAATGAATAATGTCGATTTAAAAACAGTGATGAATGAATTTTATAATAATGAATTTAATGTTTTAATTTGTACTACTATTATTGAGAGTGGTATTGATATACCAAGAGCAAACACAATTATCATTGAAAATTCAGATCATTTTGGCCTTTCTCAACTTCATCAGTTACGCGGACGAATTGGTAGATCAAATCATCAAGCATACGCTTTATTTCTTGTAAACAATTTTAAAAAAATTACGTCTGATGCAAAAAAAAGATTAGAAGCAATTTCATCAGTGGATAATTTTGGAGGAGGATTTTCTTTATCCAATCAAGATCTTGAAATTAGAGGTATAGGTGAAATTTTAGGAAAAGAACAAAGTGGACATGTAAAAAGCATAGGGTTTTCTCTATACATGAAACTTTTAAAAAATGCTATTCGTTTATTGAAGAATCAAAATAATTTGTCTTATAGTGAATTATTAAAAGAGTCAGTAGAAATTGAATTATATGTATCAGCATTATTGCCAGAAAATTACATTTCTGATGTTAATTTACGATTATTTTTTTATCAAAAACTTAGTAATGCTAAGAATGAAAAAGAAATTGAAAACATTCAATCTGAATTAATTAAAAATTTTGGAAAACTTCCAGAATTTTCTAAAAATTTAGTGATGATTTCTAAAATTCGATTAATTTCATATAAAATAGGAATTAAATTGATTAAATTCAATAAAAAAACAGGTATTATCGAATTTAATAACACTAATTTAGTGAATACTGAATATTTATTAAAAATATTCCAAAAAGAACCAGATATTTGGAAAATGGAAAGTTCTACAAAATTAAAATTTTTATATCATTCAGATAATGATTATTTACGTCTTGTATGGATGTTAAATTTATTAAAACATTTAAAAAAAAAGAATTGAATATAACTTATAAATCATCAATATCTTTGTGTTTTCAATGTTTTTGAATCGTATATATTAATATAATTAATATATTTTTTTAATACAATATCACTAAAAAATATCAAAGGAATTATATGAAACAAGTTATCTATATTGCCAATGCAAAAAGTGAAAATATAGAAATATGGCATTTACATGAAAATGGAGATATGAATTTAGTACAAACAATCTTAACAAATGGTCAAATTCAACCTATAAATATCATTCCAGAAAAAAATCTTTTGTATGCTGGAATTCGACCTAATAATAAAATTATTACATATTTTATAAACAAAAATGGTGAACTTGAAAAAAAAGATGAAAGTTTTATTCCTGGACAACCTAATTATATTTCTTTTAATAAAACTAATGAATTTTTGTTTTGCAGTTCATATCATGAAAATTGTGTTAGTGTTAGTCCATTGAATAAAAATGGTATACCTAAAAATCCTATTCAGATTATTCATAATATAAAAGGTTGTCATGCTGCCAAAATAAATTACAAACATAACATATTATTTGTTACTTCACTTAAAGAAGATTGCATTTATTTATATTATTTAACAACATTTGGGATACTAAAAAGTACAGAACAAGTGTTTTTAAAAACCATAAAAAAATCAGGACCACGTCATATTGTTTTTCATCCTAATCAGGATTTTATATATACTGTTAATGAATTAAATGGAACTATAGATGTGTGGAAAGTAAAAGATATAAATAACACAACTTACATAAAAAATATACAAAACATTAATATCTTAAATAGTAATTGTTCTCCGGAAGTTTATTGGTCTTCTGATATACACATAACATCATGTGGTCGTTTTTTATATGCGTCTGATCGTTCTTTTAATACTATTTCTTTATTTCATATAAATAAGAATTATACAATTACATTTTGTAAAAGTTATAATACAGAAAAAAAACCTAGGTCTTTTTGTATTGATTTGAGTAATTCATATTTAATAGTTGCTGGTGAAGAAAGTAATATATTTACTATATATAGTATTTCAAAAAATACTGGAGAATTAAATAAAATAAAATCATATAAAACTAGCGATAGACCTGTATGGATAATTGCGCATCAATTAACTTAAATAAAATTTATATCAATAATATATTTTTTAATATCAAAATGATTTATATAAAAAATAAAGGATTATCTAAAGCTTCTTTAATAGATTTAGTAAGAATACTTAATTCTTTAGAATTAATAATATAAGGTGGTACGATATAAATTAATTGTTTAAATGGTCTAATCCAAACCCCATTTTTTACAAAAAATTTTTGTATCGATTCTATATTCACAATACGCATACATTCTACCACACCAATTGCTCCTAATATTCTTACATCAACTACATTTTTATGATTGAGTAATGGTAATAAATCTTGACATAATTGTTTTTCAATCTTGGATACTTGAATTTTCCATTCATTTTTTTGTAAGATTTTAATATTAGCATTAGCAACAGCACAGGCTAATGGATTACCCATATAAGTTGGACCATGCATAAAACAACCGACTTTACTATTACTAATCGTATCTGCAATATTTCTTGAAGATATAGTGACTGCTAAAGTTAAAGTGCCGGCTGTAATTGCTTTTCCGAGACATAATATATCAGGTACAATATTAGCATGTTCAAAAGCAAAAAGTTTTCCAGTACGACCAAATCCTGTAGCAATTTCATCAAAAATTAAAGGAATAGAATAATAATCACATAATATTTTTATTTTTTTTAAACATTTAGGATGATAAAATTTCATCCCGCCTACTCCTTGTACTATAGGTTCTAAGATAACACCAGCTATTTTAGATGAATGTGTTTTTATTATTTTTTGAAAAGACAAAAGATCATTTTCATTCCATTTATCATGAAAAGAAGATATTGGTGAATCAGCAAAAAAATTTTTAGGTAAGAAATGATTGTATATTTTATGTATAGAATTTTTAGGATCAGAAACTGACATTGCAGCAAAAGTATCACCATGATATCCATGACGAAAAGTTAAAAAAATTTTTCTTTTTTGGCCTAATGCCTGCCAATATTGTATTAACATTTTTATTGCTACTTCGATCGCAACTGATCCAGAATCAGAAAAAAACACACAATCTAAATTTTTTGGTGTTAAATAAATCAATTTTCGAGCAAGAGCTGTTGCTGAAGGATGTGTAATACCACCAAACATAACATGAGACATTTTTTTTATTTGTTTTTTTAAAGCTTTATTTAATATAGGATGATTATAACCATGTATGGCAGACCACCATGACGACATACCATCTATTATTTTTTTTCCATTATTTAATTTTAAATATACCCCTTTAGCAGATACAACAGAATAACAAGGAAGTGGATTAATCATAGACGAGTAAGGATGCCAAATATGTTGATAATCAAAATTTATGTCAAATTGATTCATTATTATTTATATATAAACTATTAAATAATTCAATTATAAACCTTTAGTAAAATAAAATCATAATTTTTTTGGAGAGAAAATGAAAAAAAAATGGACCTTAAATGAAACAAAAAAATTGTTTAATAAATCGTTTTTTGATCTGATTTTTCAAGCTCAAAAAGAACATAGAAAAAATTTTAATCCAAATACTATACAAATAAGTACGTTGCTTTCAATTAAAACTGGAGCTTGTCCCGAAGATTGTAAGTATTGTCCACAAAGTTCTAGATACAAAACAAATGTAAAAAAAGAATCTTTACTAAAAATGGAAAAAATTCTTGATGCAGCAAAAAAAGCGAAAATGTCAGGTTCTAGTAGATTTTGTATGGGAGCAGCCTGGAAAAGTCCAAAAGAAAAAGATATGCCTTATTTAGAAAAAATTATTAAAAAAGTAAAATCAAT